>NZ_JAZAQP010000065.1:0-28334 GCF_036231725.1 Pseudomonas sp. JH-2
AGCCGGGCTACCCTCGCGAATTCCCCCGCCACGGAGGCCCGCCCCGAGGGTACGTCCCTGTAGCCCATCGGGGCTCTCGCGACATCCATGTCGCATGACCTCCTGAGCGCCGGTTTCGCTCGGCCTTCTGAAGGGGCGTTCCGGTGTGCTCGGTTGTTTCTCTGGAAACCCGTAGGGCGCATAACGCCTACGGCGTTATCCGCCGTTTTCAACGACGGATGATCGCGGACAGAGTCCGCTCCTACGGTTCCAGGGAAGCACGGACGTAGGAGCGGACTCCGTCCGCGATTTCGCGCGCAGGGCGCGCGCCTGCATGGGCGCGCCATGGTTCCCGGGCACCGGTGTTCCGCCCTACGATTCAGGTAGCGTCCGCGTGGCTGACCAGGCCCTTGATCACCACCGCGGTGCCGGCGATGGCGGCCGGTACCACCAGGGCGGTGAGCACTTGTTCGAAGTTCCAGCCCAGGCCCAGCAGGGTGGCGCCGATCCAGGCGCCGAGGATGGCACCGAAGCGTCCAATGCCAAGCATCCAAGACACCCCGGTGGCACGCCCCTGGGTCGGATAGAAGCGCGCCGCCAGCGAAGGCATGGCCGACTGCGCACCGTTCACACACATGCCCGCAGCCAGCACCAGGCCCGCCAGCAGGCCTAGGGTGCCCAGGCTCTGCCCCACGCAGTAGGCGAAGACACCGGCCAGGCAGTAGAAGATGCCGATCACCTTGTGCGGGTTGAAGCGGTCCATGGCCCAGCCCACCGCCACCGAGCTGAGCACCCCGCCGAGCTGGAACAGCGCGCCGATGAAGGCCGCCTGCTCCAGGCTGGCGCCGCTGTCGCGCATCAGGGTGGGCAGCCAGCTGGTGAGCAGGTAGACGATCACCAGGCCCATGAAATAGGTCAGCCACAGCAGCAGGGTGCCGGCGCTGTAGCGGCCGGCGAACACCACCTTGAGCACGTTGCCGCTGGGCGCACTGCCCTGCTCCGGCACGCTGAAGCCGCCGGCCATGGCGACCTCGGCCGGGGCTATCGGTGCCAGCGCCTTGCGCACACGCGCATCGCCGCGGTTGCGCACCACCAGGAAGCGCGCCGATTCCGGCAGCCACAGCAGCAGCACCAGGGCCAGCGCCAACGGCAGCACGCCGCCGAGCAGCAGCAGGCTGTGCCAGCCGAAGGCCGGGATCAGCTTGGCGGAGATGAAGCCGCCACCGGCCATGCCCAGGTTGAAGCCGCAGAACATGCTGGTGACCAGCAGCGACTTGAGGCGCTCGGGGGTGTACTCGGCGAGCAGCGTGGTGGCGTTGGGCATGGCCGCGCCCAGGCCGACGCCGGTGAGCAGGCGCAGCACCAGCAGTTGGTCGAGGTTGGCGCTGAAGGCGCAGAGCACGCTGAACAGGCCGAACAGGAACACCGCGGCCACCAGCACGACCTTGCGCCCGAAGCGGTCGGCCAGCGGGCCGGAGCCGAGGGCGCCGAAGACCATGCCGATCAGCGCGGCGCTCATCACCGGGCCGAGGCTGGCGCGGTCGATGCCCCAGTCCTGGGTCAGCGCCGGGGCGATGAAGCCCATGGCCGCGGTGTCGAGGCCGTCGAGGAAGACGATGAGGAAGCACAGCAGCACGATGCGGTACTGGTACGCCGACAGCGGCTGGGCATTGATGAAGGACTGGACGTCCAGGGTGCCGGTGGACGGCAGGGTGGCGGAACGGGTCATGCGGCGATTCCTGCAGGCGGACAGGAATGAGGCCGCCACCGGGGCATGGACCGGTGGCTGTCACTCATTGTTGTTATTCGGCGCCCTTGCGGGCGGACGGCCCACAGTACGAATAGTCTGACAGCCCTTCAATTCGATAATCGCCAAGCCGGGCGATTACCGAACAAAACCAACCCTCAGTGGAACAGCCGCGTGCTCAGCTCCCGGCTGGCCTCCAGCAGCACCGGCAGGAAGCGCGTCTCCAGTTCCTGGCGCGACACCCGGCCGACATGGGTGCCGACGTTCAGCGCCGCCAGCACCTGGCCAGCGGAATCCTTCAGCGGCACAGCAACCGAGCGCAGGCCCATCTCCAGCTCCTGGTCGATGATCACCCAGCCCTGCCGGCGGATCTCGGCGATGCTCGCGCGCAGGCCCTCGGGGGTGCACACGGTGCGGCTGGTCTTCACCTGCAGGTCGGCGTGGGCCAGGTAGTCCTCCAGGGCCTGGTCGTCGAGCCCGGCCAGGAGGATGCGGCCCATGGACGTGCAGTAAGCCGGCAGCCGGCTGCCCACGCTGAGGTCCACCGAGATCAGCCGCTGCGGCGTGGCCGAGCGGGCGATGTAGAGGATCTCGTCGCCCTCCAGGGTGGCCATGGAACAGGCCTCGCGCAGCTGCTCGCTGACGCGGTCGAGGATCGGCTGCGCGGTGACCGCCAGCGGCGTCGAGGACAGGTAGGCGTGGCCCAGGGTCAGCACCTTGGGCAGCAGCGAATAGGTGCGCCCGTCGGTGGTCACGTAGCCCAGCTTCATCAGCGTGTGCAGGCAGCGGCGCACGGCGGCGCGGGGAATCTCGGTGCGGTGGCTGACCTGGGCGATGGTCAGGTGGCGCTTGCGCTCCTGGAACGCATGGATCACCGCCAGGCCGCGGGCCAGCGAGGTCATGAAGTTGGGGTCGCCGGTGAAGGCCTCGATGCGCTTGGCCGGCGAAGCGACGATGGGCGGGGCCAGGGTGCCCGAGCTGGCGGAATTTTCGTCGGTCATGGCGCAGTCCTGCTGGCGGAGGGTTTGGCCGATTATCGAAGCGTCGGGCGATAATCGCAAATGGAATTGGGCGATAATCGCCCAAACCTGTATCAGGCCAGACGGCGGATAACCGCGAACGGTTATTCGCCCTACACCATGGCCGACCTGTGCGTAGGGCGTACAACCGTTCGCGGTTGTACGCCGATACACCAGGCACACCCGCCCCTCCGGAGCTGGGCCCGGCTCCCCTACAACGGCTCCAGCTTCAACTGCCGCAACCGGCTCAAGGTCCGCGCGAAATCCACCGCCGCGCCGCCCTCGGCCAGGCGGTCCAGCGACACACTGGCGAACAGCTGCAGGCGCAACTGGCGGTCGTAGGCGATGTCGATGAAGTTGAGGAAGCGCATGCTCACGTCCGGCGGGTAGTCGCCCAGCGGGCCCAGGCCGCTGACCGCCATGCGCGGGAAATGCTCGATCAGCCACAGGTAGTCGGCCGCCGAGCGCGGGCGCTCGAACAGCTCGCTGAAGTCGAGCCAGGCGCGGCCTTCCTCCAGGGCATGGATGCGCAGCGGGTGGTGGTTGACGTCCAGCACCTGGTCGAACTGGGCCGCGTCGTCCAGGCCCAGGCGCGCGCCGATCAGCGCCAGGTCGTCGGCGCGCGCCGGCCACAGGTAGCTGCCCCAGTTCTCCAGGGGCGTGGCGCGCAGGCGGTAGTCCTCGCCGCCGTCCAGCGGCACCACGTCGAAACGTTTCTCGATCAGCTCGATGGCCGGGCGGAAGCGCTCGCGGTACAGCGGGTTGGGGCACAGGCCCTCGGGCTGGTAGTTGGAGGTGCAGACCATGCCCACGCCCTCCTCCACCAGCACCTTGAGCATGCGCCCGAGCAGCATGGCGTCGCCGATGTCGTGCACGTGGAACTCGTCGAAGCACAGCAGCCGCGTCTGCGCGGCGATCTCCCGGGCCGCCCGGGCCAGCGGGTCGGCCTGGCCGGTGAAGGCCATCATGCGTTTCTGCAGCTCCTGCAGGAAGGCGTGGAAATGCACGCGGCGCTTGGCCTGCAAGGGGGCCGCGGCATAGAAGCAGTCCATCACGAAGCTCTTGCCGCGGCCCACGCTGCCCCACAGGTAGACGCCCGCGGGCGGCTTGCGCAGCCAGGAGCGGCGGCCGCCGAGGAAGCCGTCCAGCCAGTCGGCCAGGTGGTCGATGGCGGCCTGCTGCGAGGCGTCGGCGCTGTAGCCGCGCTCGCCCAGGGCCACGCGAAAATGCCGCGACACCCGTGCGGCCACTGATTCGTCGTCGAGGGAATGATCGGAACTCAAGACACACCTTTTCGACATCACCGGCGGTGATGTCCCTTTCAAAACGGCGGGCGAACCGCACATGGGCCGCGCCTGCGACCACCACGGCGCAAGCGGCCGGGTGGACAAAAACCCTGTTCATCGTGCGCCATCACCTTGCCAAGCGGCGCCGGTATTGGCATAACGATGGCCCCGGGCCCCCAGAACAAGGAAGTTGCGATGCGCATCATCGGACGGATCATACTCGCTGTCGTCCTGCTGCTCCTGCTCGTGGGTGGCGTGCTGCTCTGGTACGTCGCCCACCCCAACGTGCCGCAGTACACCGCCCCCGACAAGCTCAACCTGCTGCCGCAATGGGACCAGCAGGCCCGCGAGCACTACTACTACACGCCCCAGGGCACCCAGGTGAAGGGCCTGCTCTACGACTGGTTCGTCCAGCTGCGCCAGCCCTTCTCCGACGAGAAGTTCGCCGACCCGGCCAACCTCGCCCGCTACGGCTTCCTGATCGCCCCCGAGCAGCTCAAGCCGGCCAAGGAGCGCACGCTCGACCCGAACAACCCCGGCAACCTGCCGGTGGGCTTCGCCCGCCACCGCAACGGCGACAACGGCCCCGAGTACCTCGACATCACCTGCTCCGCCTGCCACACCGGCGAGCTGCGCTACAACGGCCAGGCCGTGCGCATCGACGGCGGCGCGGCCATGCACTCCATCGCCTCCACCGTGCCCACCGTGCGCGGCGGCGCCTTCGGCCAGGCGCTGGGCATGAGCATGCTGTTCACCTACATCAACCCCTGGAAGTTCGACCGCTTCGCCGAGGACGTGCTGGGCCAGAACCCCGACAAGCAGGCCAGGGCCGAACTGCGCGCGGGCTTCAAGGACGTGCTCGGCACCCTGCTGGGCACCGCCTGGAACGACACCCGCCGGCGCCTCTACCCCACCGAGGAAGGCCCCGGCCGCGCCGACGCCTTCGGGCGCATCGCCAATGGCGTGTTCGGCGACCACATCAGCGTCGACAACTACCGCGTGGCCAACGCCCCGGTGAACTACCCGCAGCTGTGGGACATCTGGAAGTTCGACTGGGTGCAGTGGAACGGCTCGGCCATGCAGCCCATGGCCCGCAACATCGGCGAGGCCCTGGGCGTGGGCGCCACCCTCGGCCTGCTCGACGCCGACGGCCAGCCGGTGCTGGGCGACGCGCGCTACGCCTCCAGCGTGCGGGTGAAGGACCTCCACGACCTGGAAGAAGGCCTCAAGACCCTCAAGCCGCCGGCCTGGCCGGAAGAGGTGTTCGGCGCCATCGACCTCAAGCGCGCCTCCCAGGGCCGCGCGCTGTTCCGCGAGAACTGCCAGCGCTGCCACGGCCCCCACGTGGTGGAGCCGGACCAGCGCCTGGCCCCCGCGCGCGATCCGGAATGGAAGATGACCATGATCCCCACCCCGGTGATCGGCACCGACCCGACCACCGCGGACAACATCGCCAACCACACCTACGACCTGACGCCGCTGAAATGGCAGCTCGACGAGTTGGACAAGCTCAACGTGGTGCTGATGCCGCCGCCCAGCCAACCACTGGACCTGTCCAGGCTGTCCGCCGCCAAGGGCCTGGCCTACATCACCGCCTACGTCGAACAGCGCGCCTACAAGGACGCCGGCATCGGCCCCGACGAGCAGAAGCGCATGAACGGCTACGGCCTGGAGATCGGCGTGCGCGAGCTGGCCGCCTACAAGGCCCGCCCGCTGGACGGCGTGTGGGCCACCCCGCCGTTCCTGCACAACGGCTCGGTGCCCAACCTGTTCCAGCTGCTCTCGCCGGTGGCCGAGCGCGACACCCAGTTCTACGTCGGCACCTTCGACTTCGACCCGAAGTTCGTCGGCTACCGCACCGAACGCTTCCCCGGCGGCTTCCTGTACAAGACCAGCGTCACCGGCAACAGCAACCGCGGCCACGAATTCCGCGACGGCTGCCGCAAGGACGGCGCCATCGGCCGCGCCCTGAGCCCGGACGAACGCTGGGCGCTGGTGGAATATCTGAAGGTACTGGGCAACCCGGCCTACGAAAGCCGCCTGACCGACGAGCCCACCCAACCCTGGACCCCAGGCCCGAAGTGCGAGTGATGCCAGGACGGGGCTGACCGGCTAACTGCATAGCCCCGCCCCACTCCGAACAGTCCCCTCTCCCTTCAGGGAGAGGGTTAGGGAGAGGGCAAAACCCTCCCCCGAACACCCAACCCACAGAAGAAAACCAAGAAAGCCCCCCGCAAAGGACCGCCCCCATGCGCGCACTGCTCACCCGGATCTGGAACCTCCTCGGCAAATGGGTGGCACTGCCCATCCTCTGCCTGGCCCTGCTAGGCCTGGTCGGCCTGGGCATCGGCTGGGTGTACTACAGCATCAAGTTCAGCGGCCCGGTCTCGACCCAGGAACAGGTCCCCGCGAACGAGGCCCAGCAGACCCAGGCCATCATCGAAGACGCCATCCGCATCGTCGAACAGCACCGCGACAACACCCGCGTGCTGCGCGACGCCCACGCCAAGGCCCACGGCTGCGTGAAGGCCGAAGTCACCGTCAACCCCAACCTGCCCGCCGACCTGCGCCAGGGCGTGTTCGCCCAGCCGGGCAAGGTGTGGAACGCCTGGGTGCGCTTCTCCAACGGCAACGCCTACCCGCAGCAGGACAGCGCCAACGACGCCCGCGGCATGGCCATCAAGCTGCTCGACGTGCCCGGCGCCAAGCTGATGCCCGGCAAGGGCCACGACGGCGAGCAGGACTTCGTCATGTTCAACCACCCGGTATTCTTCGTCCGCGACGTGGCCGAATACCGGCAGAACTTCAACGCCCAGGCCAACGGCCAGAAGGTCCTGGCCTTCTTCCCCAGCTGGAAGCCCAGCACCTGGGAAATCCGCCACCTGCTGATCGCCCTGCAGACCCTCGCCCCCGCCCCGGCCAGCCCGCTGCAGGCCAGCTACTTCGGCATAGCACCCTACAAGCTCGGCGAGCAGAACAACATCAAGTTCCGCACCGTCCCCGCCCCGGGCGCCTGCCCCAACTACCAGTTGCCCAAGCTCAACGAAAAACTGCCGAACTTCCTGCGCACCGCGCTCTACCAGCAGCTCTCCATAGACCGCGTCCCCGCCTGCTTCGCCCTGCAGGTGCAAAAGCAGGACGCCAGCAAATACATGCCCATCGAAGACACCAGCGTGGAATGGAAGGAAAAGGACTCACCCTTCCAGACCGTCGCCCTGGTCAGCATCCCCCCGCAGGACTTCGACAGCCGCGAACAGAACCTGATGTGCGACAACCTCTCCTTCAACCCCTGGCACGCCCTGCCGGAGCATCGGCCGATCGGGGGGATCAACCGGTTGCGCAAGGCGGTTTACGAGGCGGTGAGTGTTTATCGGCATGAGAGGAATGGGGTGGGTGGGGAGTGAGTTGCTTACCTATAGCCCCCCGAATAGCACCACAGAGATCGGATAGCAGCCATCTTAAATCTAAGAGCCAAAAACAAATCATGCACATACGCGAATTCTCAGTAAAAAACTTCAGAGCAATAAGCTCAGTAAAACTCTCGAACCTAGGTGAAGTGGTAATAATAGCCGGCCCCAATGGCTGTGGGAAATCGTGCATCTTAGATGCCATTAGGCTTCTCAAATCTGTATATGGCGGATATAGCCAAAACGAATGGCAGAATTGGTTTGGTGAATTTCAAATAAATTTCCACGGAAGGCAAAGCGAACTATTATCTCTTTTCCAAGACAAATCATCCCCTCTTGAAATTAGTGGAAAATTTGTACTTACAGAAGATGAGAAATCATATCTTCTTGAAAATGTAAAAGAACTATTAACCGACCAAATCTGGCGAGAAGTTTCACCTGAAACCGCAAACTTGAGAAGCGCCAGAGAAATAGCTTTAGCTGCAAATCTTAGAACTCACTCATCTGTAGTTGACTCCAGAGTAAACGAAGCACTACCAGTTCTTCTACACGAGATAAGAAAGGGCATACTGAGCGGGTCACTAAGAATACAAACAGATGGAAAAGCAGTAACCACTCCTTCACGCCTCCTAGAGCTAATATTTAGCACATACGACCCACAAAACATAGGAATAATAGACTACCACGGGGCAAATAGAAACTATAATAGAGAGCAAGTTGGCGGTATAAATCTAAACATTGAGTCATCAGAAGAGCAACTGAGACAGCACGCTCTATACAATTACACCAATAAATATCACAACTTAAAGACAGAGATGGCGTCCAGCTTTATAAGACAACTCATCTCACAAGAATCCGGAAACCAGAAAGACAAGACCGACTCCTTAACCGAGACATTGAAAGAGCTATTCACAACATTTTTCCCTGGAAAAGAATTCCTTGGTCCACAACCTACGGCCAGCGGAGTAATACTCTTCCCAGTACGCACCCCCTCTGGATCATCACATGATATCAACGATCTAAGTTCTGGAGAAAAAGAGGTATTATACGGATACCTCAGACTAAGAAATAGCGCTCCTAGAAATTCAGTATTATTACTAGACGAACCTGAACTCCATCTAAATCCGAGGCTTATCAGAGGATTAGCTGGCTTTTATCACAAACATCTTTCCAAGGCACTAAACAATCAACTCTGGATGATCACCCACTCAGACACTCTAATTAGAGAAACTGTAGGAAAGGAATCATTCCGTGTATTTCACATGCAGCCGGCAGGGAGCCCTCCTCTGCCCAATCAAGTAATTGAGGTCTCTGCCCAAAAAGATATAGAGCAAATTGTAATAGATCTAGTTGGTGATCTAGCCGCATATAGGCCAGGGGCAAAGATAGTTATCTTTGAAGGCGGTGGAGATACAGACTTCGATGTCCGTATGGTCTCAAGCTTATTCCCGGAATTCTCAGCCATTGTCAACCCTATCTCTGCGGGCAACAAACAACGAGTTGCAGAGCTTTACAGCTTATTAGATAAAGCAAAAGATGCCGGAAGCCTACCTGTTAGATTCTACTCAATAAATGACTCTGATGGAGAACTTCCAGCACCTTCGAAGAACACAGGCCCAACATTCACCTGGAATGTTTACCATATCGAAAACTACCTTTTAGAGCCCAAATTCATCCATAAGGTTCTTTCAGACGTAAATTTAGCAACCAAATCAGTATCCTCACCGGACTGCATAGAGTCAGAACTCCTATCATGCGCCAAGGAAACCATATCATCACTAGTTCTCCACCAAATCAAAGCAAGGATAAACTCTACACTCCTGAGCTTCATCGACATAAACATTGATCCAAAATCATCACCTTTGGCTCCCGCATTTCTAGAGGCAGCTGAGCGTGCAAAAAACAAAATAACAAATAGCTTTACTAGCACACTATCCTTGACAGAGCTAGCGAGCCTAGAAAGGCTAACAATAGAAAACTTAAATACGGCCCTTGAGGACGGATCCTGGAAAACAAAATTTCGTGGAAGGGATATCCTTAAGCGTTTTATAGGCCGACATGGGAGTGGAATGAAGTACGAGCCTTTCAGAGACCTTATAATTGCCAGAATGAAAGATGCCGGCCATCAACCTGATGGAATGAAGATAATTATAAACAAAATAATGGAGGAAAAAATATAAAATTATATTTTTAAAAACCTTCAACCCCAATAGATTTAGAGAAAAACAGAAAAATGGACAAACTTATTGAACCAATCCAACCACAACCTTCAAGAAAAATTTAGAGTAGAAAAATAATCCCGCCCCTTTCAGGGATACAATTGGTAGTCAGTACTAATGCAGTTGGTTGGTTAGATTACTGCGACTGCGCATTTGCTCGCAAACTACGAAATCGGCCCTACCCCCGATAAATCTAGATTAGGAATTAATTAAACATAGAGCCTTGGGCGTTCTCGGCCTGCATTAGGAGTCAATGGGTAATGGCGCGGCCATAGAACAGAAAAACCCCAGCCATGACAGTGTTGCTACCACCGAATATGGTGCTGTATTTCAGCTCCAACCCAAGGGGGGTAATCTCGATATTCAGCAAGTAAGGCGAGGAGATACCTTTGCTGTTCAGATACTCGGATTTGAGGTCTTCGGGGATATTTGGGGACAAGCTTGCGCCGATGAAGTCATAGCCGACAGGCACTCGCCGCTTGGTCAGGATAACGAGCTCGGACTCAGGCCCAATAGGGATCTGAGTTGCACTGTGTTGGGGAACAGCCAAGGTGTCCAAAAGTTTCTTGGACAATACATGGCTCGGCGAGAACCGCAAAGGACTAGATTGATTGATATCTAGAATCCTTATCTTGACTTTCTCGGCGGGCAGGTTGCTGGTATTTTCTAGGGAGAGCGTCAGATACCGCTCTGCGTCACCAGCCCAATGTGTCAGGTTGACATTCGAAAACTTCACATTCGTTGGGTTTGACGCCTCAATAAATCTCGCCATCTTCTGTAGCGAATCGGCGGCACTCTTTGATGCCGCCAGACCAGAGCAGAATGTCGTGGTGGGAAGCTGTACGTTCCCTCCTTGGGGGTTATTGATCACAACGTTGCAGTCTCCCTTGAGGTCTTGGTAGTTCTGCGATGGAGATGGGGTAGCCAGCGCTACGGCCGGGCCAAAGACGAACACGAATGTCTGAACGAGCCGGATCATTTGCCTTTCTCCGAATGGTTGATCAGCACATTGTTTGAGCCTTGCACCAGTTGGATATTTTCTACTGCTGCCTGGCTTTCGGCCGCCTTCGGACCCCCGCCCTGACGCTTGTATTCGCCGAGTACCGCCAGTGACAATGCCCCCAGCGATACCACGATAAAGGCCGAGGTCACGAAGGATTGCAATCTCAGGCTGGCTCGTGCCTTCAGCATGCAGAGAAATACAGTGGCCACTACCAGCACAACAAATGCCGCCAGAGTAAGGGGATTGTTGAGGTAAGGGGCCCAGGCATTTAGGTTGTTCATTTCTAAAGAATCCTTGCTCGCACAAGAACTCACAGGGCGACCGATGGCCGGGGAATTTAAGGGAGAGGAACTCCTTACCTTGTTATTTTTTTCGTTAAGATACCAATGTGGTGAGGACGTTTCTGTTACCTTGTTGTTCCCTTAGGCGACGGTCCGTCTGCCCTTTGATCGGTATTGCAAGGCTGTACGACGAAGTAGATGTTGCAAACCTTACACTGCACCTGCATTTCAATAGGCATGAGTCATTCCTTTGCCCGCGTCCAGATTCCAGCCGAAGTGTAGCTGCGGATCGCAGTTTCTCTCAGAAAGCGGGGTTCCGGACCGAAACTACAAAGGGCTCTGAGCGTCCACGTCAGGCCCCAGCAACCGCTCAACATCATATGGCCTTATCAAACGCTCGAGTCTCGCACACTAACACCAGCTACCAAGAACTGGCGGCATCACAACCTCTTGACCATTCCCCTCTATCGTCCCTACCCTCCACTCGCCCCGTGAAAACGACGGGACCGGGTTTAGCAGCCTGAACAATCAGTGTGCGGAAACGCCTAGCGATTTCCGGCGACGAGATTCGCCTGGAATTTGCCTCTACGGCGGGCCGCATGGGGAGACCTTCAGGTCTGCCGGTACACTGATTCCGGTCTGCTAACCCCATGCGGTTCCGCCTCCATTTCCGTTTAGCAGCGGAAGAGGCGGTCCTATCCAATCAGTGAAGGACCTTTCCCATGGACGAATCCACCCTCCCCACCCCGCTCTACTTCTTCCACAACCACCGCCCCCTCCGCGCGCTCTTGCTCGATGACCAGGTCTGGTTCGTGCTGGACGATCTGCGCCGGTTGATCGGGCATCCCAGCAATGAACGGCTGGCCAGGCGCCTGGAGGATGACCAGTTGTGTACGCAGTGGCTGCGCCTGGACGATGGCGGCAGCCTGGAGCGGGTGCTGGTCAGCGAGTCCGGGGCCTATGCGCTGGTGTTCCATTTTGCCCATGCCGATCTGGGTGGGTTGCGTCGTTGGATCAGTACGCGGGTGGTGCCGGAGGTGCGGGGCCAGGGCGGTGGCGATGGGCCGCGGCAGTTGTGTTTGAGTTGGGGGCGGTGCGGTGTGCGGGTGCTGGATTGGCAGGGGCAGTTGTGGGTGGATATGGCGGAGCTGCCGCGGTTGGTGCGGGGGTCTGCCGAGGCGCGGGTGGGTTGGCGGGAGTGGGCGCGGCGGTTGAGGTAGGTTTTTCGTAGGAGCGGGCTTGCTCGCGAATGGTGTTTTCCGGTAGCTGCGGTGTTTGGGGTGATGCTGTTCCCTCTCCCCGGCCCTCTCCCGCAAGCGGGAGAGGGGGTTGTTCGGCGCGAGGGGGAGTGCTGAGTCGTCCTGATGCCTTGTCGTTCTTGCGAGCTGGCGCGGTGCCAGCCCGGTTCGCGAGCAAGCTCGCTCCTACGAAGAGCGTGAAGAGCGCGTTGGGTGGCTCATATTTTCGTATGAGGCGGGTGTGGTGGATTGCGTGGATTGCACGATTGTCCGTCCTCCTTGCCGGGGCGACAGTGGGGTATCGACAGTTCACCCACGGACAACGCCCCCATGAAACGTTCCCTCTGGCTTCAGGAAATCGCCGACGAACTTGCGCCCACCGTGCCGTTGCAGGAAGACATCACGGTGGACGTGGCCATCGTCGGCGGGGGCTTCGTCGGGTTGTGGACGGCGTTGCGCCTGCTGGAGCTGGAGCCGCGGTGCCGCATTGCCATTCTCGAGCGGGATATCTGTGGCGGCGGGGCTTCGGGGCGCAATGGCGGGTTCGTGATGTCCTGGTGGCCGAAGATCAGCTCCCTGGCCGCGCAGTGCGGCAGGGAGGAGGCGCTGCGCCTGGCGCGGGCTTCGGCGGCGGCCATTGGGGAGATCGGCGAGTTCTGCGAGGCCCATGGCATCGATGCGCATTTCCGCCGTGGCGGCTGGCTGTGGACCGCCACCAGCAATGCCCAGCGCGGCGCCTGGAAGGATGTGCAGCGCACTTGCGAGCGCCTGGGCGAGGCGGTGTTCGAGCCGCTGGCCGACGCCGAGGTGGCGCGCCGTGCCGGTTCGCCGCGGCACCTGGAGGGGGTGCTGGAGGCCAGCAACGCCACCGTGCAGCCGGCGCGGCTGGCCCGTGGGCTGCGCCGGGTGGCCCTGGAGAAGGGTGTGCGGATTTTCGAGAACACCCAGGTGGAGGACTTCCAGCGCAGCGCCCCTGCCCTGCTGCGCACGCCGGGCGGCACCGTGACCGCGGGCCGCGTGGTGCTGGCCACCAATGCCTGGGCCGCGCAGATTCCCGAGCTGCGCCGGACCATCCTGCCAGTGACCAGCACCGTTGTCGCCACCGCGCCCATTCCCGACCGCCTGAAGTGGATCGGCTGGACCGGCGGCGAGGCCGTCACCGACTCGCAGTTGATGGTGGACTACTACCGCACCACCCGCGACGGGCGCATCGCCTTCGGCAAGGGTACCGGGATGATCAGTTTCGCCAGCCGCATCGACGAGGGTTTCGACGACGATGCGCAGCTCAGCCGCGATACCGAGGCGGACTTCCGCCGCACCTACCCGCAGTTGCACGACGTGCCCATCACCCACAGCTGGTGCGGGCCCATCGACCGCACCTACGACAGCCTGCCGGTGTTCGGCCACCTGCAGGACGCGCCGCACATCTTCTATGGCATCGGCTGGAGTGGGAATGGGGTGGGCCCCAGCCGCCTCGGCGGGCGCATCCTCGCCAGCCTGGCGCTGGGCCGCGACGACGAGTGGAGCCGCTGCGGCCTGGTGGGCCGCCAGCCCAGGCGCTTCCCGCCCGAGCCGCTGCGCTACCTGGGCGGCCTGCTGGTGCGCGGCGCGGTGCAGCGCAAGGAGGCCCGCGAGGCCGACGACGAACAACCGGGCTGGCTGGACCGTGCGCTGAGCACCCTGGCCCCGGCCGGCCTGGAAGACAAGAGCCTCTGACCGCAGGAGTACGCCATGAACCAACCCATCCGCCTGACCGCCACCGCCAGCCTCGCCCTGCCCGCCGCCGTGCCGGCCAAGGTGCCCGTCGGCACGCCGCTGGCCGAGGCCGCCACCCACGCCGTGGAGGGCCCCGGCGGGCTGCTCACCGGCGTCTGGGAATGCACGCCGGGGCGCTTCCGCCGCCAGGTGCTGGAACGCGAGTTCAGCCATTTCATCAGCGGGCACTGCTTCTTCGAGCCCGACGGCGGCGAGCCGATCGAGCTGCGCCCGGGCGACGCGGTGCTGTTCCCGGCGAACTGCCAGGGCACCTGGGACGTGCGCGAGACGGTGCGCAAGAGCTTCGTGATCATTCCCTGAAGCCGGCGATCTGCGCCGCGCGCAGGGCGATCCAGAGCACCGCGACGTCTTCGGTGGAATCCAGCGAGCGGCCGGTGATCTCCTCGATGCGGCGGATGCGGTAGACCAGCGTCTGCTTGTGCACGTTGAGGCGCTGGGCGGCCTTCTGCCAGGAGCGGTTCTGCTCCAGGAACACCAGCAGGGTGTGCTCCAGCTGCGCGCCCTGCTGCTGGTCGTAGTCGGCCAGCGCGCCGAGCACGCGGCGGTGCACCCGCGCCGCTTCCTCCAGGCTGGCGGGCAGCCAGGATTGTTCGCTCTGCGCCTCGGCGTAGCGCGCCAGCGGCCGCTGCGCGGAGGCGTGGGCCAGCGCCAGGCGGGCCTCGCGCAATGCCTCCGGGGCGCGGCCGGCGTGGCCCAGCGGGTTGCCCAGGCCGAGCGGGCAGCCCAGCGCCTGTTGCAGCGCCTCGGCGGATTCGCCGCGGGCCAGCAGCAGGATGAGTTCCTCGCCCTGGTTGCGCAGCAGCAGGTTCACCCCGTGCCGGCGCAGGCGTTGCGCCCAGCGTTCGGGCAGCGGCCCGGCGGGCCGCGCCACGGCCAGGGTGGCCTGTTCCACCGGGCAGTCCAGGGCGGCCAGGCGCTCCTGCGCCGGGCGTTCGCTCAGGCGTTGCTGCAATAGGTCGTCGAGCAGTTCCGAACCCTGCCGCAGCAGGCGCTCGTGCTCCACCTGCAGGCGCTCCAGCTCGATGCCCAGCACCGCCGTCACGTGGTGCAGCAGGCCGTAGTCGAGCAGTTCGCCGCCGCTGGCCAGCAGTTCGCAGGCGGCCAGGGACGGCAGCGCCATCACCAATGCCTCTTCCTCGCCGGCCAGGTAGCGGTTCACCGAGGCGCCGCCGCCGCGCCGCTCGCCCAGGGCCTGGCGCCAGGCTTCGGGCAGCGGTTCCAGGCCTTCCTGCCAGGGCTCCAGGCTGGCCGCGTCGAACAGGTACAGGCGCGCCCGCACGTCCGCCGCCAGGCGCTTGAGCAGGGCGTCCGGGCCCAGGCCGCGCAGGCCCATGCGCGCGCTTTCGTAGATGCGCGTGACGGCGCTGCGGCGTTCGTATTCCTCCTGCTTGCCGGCGTCGAGGATGGCCCGGGTGACCGCCGAGAACGGCACCGAGTAGTGCGTCATCAGCAGGGGGAAGCCCAGGCGCTGGGCGGCCTCCTGCAGGGCGCCGAGGTCGGCCGGGGCCTGCATGTTCTCGCCGATCATCAGCCCGGCCAGGCGCGCCGCCGCCAGCCGCTCCAGGTAGGCGCGCTGGGCCTCGGGCTGGGCCGGGATGCCGATGCCGGTGGTCATCAGCAGGTCGCCCTCGCCCAGCCACTCGGTGGGGTCGGCCAGTTCGCACACGTGGGCCCAGCGCAGGCGCCGCGCGGTGTTTTCCGCGCCGGCCAGCAGGCGGGTGCGCAGGGCGCTGTCGTCGAGGATGTCTTGGATGCAGAACGGCATGGGGCGGCTTCCGGCGGCGGGTGGAGGTGGCGCGCGGGCAAGGATGACACCAATGCCGCCCGCCTGTCGCGCCGGGGCGCGGCGCCCCGTACGGAGGTACGAGCGGCCCCGGCCGAATCGTTGTTCCGTCTGATTGTCCGGCGCCGCGCGGCGCGCCGAGACTAATCGCGAATCGCCAGCCCTCACCGACTCGACGGAGAACAACAATGCACAAGTCCCTGAGCAGCGCCATCACCCTAGCCCTCGCCTGCCTCGCCGGCCAGGCCCATGCCGACATCACCGTGGTGTCCCACGGCGGCGCCAACAAGGCCGCCCAGGTCAAGGCCTTCTACGAGCCCTATGCGACCCAGGCCGGCAGCCGGGTGATCGCCGACGAGTTCAACGGCGAGATGGCCAAGGTGAAGGTGCAGGTGGATACCGGCAGCGTGTCCTGGGACGTGGTGGAGATGGAGATGCCGGAGCTGGCCCGCGCCTGCGACGAGGGCCTGCTGGAGGAGATCGGCGAGGACCCGGCCATCGCCAGGCTCGCCCCGCAGTTGCTCGAAGGCGCGGTGCAGCCGTGCGGCGTGGGCTTCTTCGTGTGGTCCACGGTGCTGGCCTACAACGCCGACAAGCTGAAGACCGCGCCCACCAGTTGGGCCGACTTCTGGGACCTGCAGAAGTACCCGGGCAAGCGTGGCCTGCGCAAGGGCGCCATGTACACCCTGGAGTTCGCGCTGATGGCCGATGGCGTGGCGCCGAAGGACGTCTATGCCGTGCTGGCCACGAAGGAAGGCCAGGACCGCGCCTTCCGCAAGCTCGACCAGATCAAGCCGAGCATCCAGTGGTGGGAGGCCGGCGCCCAGCCGCCGCAGTACCTGGTCTCGGGCGACGTGGTGATGAGCTCGGTGTACAACGGCCGGATCGCCGCCGTGCAGAACGAGAGCAACCTGCGCATCGTCTGGAACGGCGGCATCTACGACATGGACGCCTTCACCATTCCCAAGGGCGCCAGGCGCGCCGAGGAAGGCCGCCGGTTCATCGAGTTCGTGCTGCAGACCGAGCAGCAGAAGGCCTACGCCCAGCAGATCGCCTACGGCCCGGTGAACACCGCCGCGGTCGGCCAGGTGGATGAGGCCCGGCGCCGCGACATGCCCACCGACGCGGCCAACCTGGCCAACCAGGTGCAGATGAACGCCGCCTTCTGGGCCGACCACGGCGAACAGCTGGAGCAGCGCTTCAACGCCTGGGCGGCGCGCTGATCGCCGAAACCCCGTTCCCACAGTGTGGCGTGCCCGCGCCCACTTTCCGAGCCGCCTGCGGGCGGCTTCTTTTTGCCCGGCGGGCGCGTCAGCGCCAGTCGAGGATCGGCCAGCCGAAGGCTTCGGCGTGGCTGCGCAGGGCCGGATCGGGGTTGACCGCGCGGGGGTTCTCCACCAGGGAGAGCAGCGGCAGGTCGTTGCGCGAATCGGAGTAGAAGTGGGCGCCGACCAGGCTTTCGCCCTGTGCCTGCAGCCAGGTCCGCAGGCGGGCGATCTTGCCCGCGCGGTAGGTCAGGGTGCCCCGGGTGTGGCCGCTGTAGGTCCCGTCGCTCTGCTCCAGGTCGATGGCCAGGACTTCGCTGACGCCCAGCCGGGCGGCGATGCTGGCGACCAGGAAGTGCGCCGAGGCGGAGATGACCAGCAGGCGGTCGCCGGCCTGGCGGTGGTGGTTCAGGCAGCCCAGGGCGTCGAAGCGGATGCGCGGGCCTATGACGTCGGTGACGAAGGGCTCCACCACCGCGGCGACGGCTGCGGGCGTGCGCCCCGCCAGCGGTGCCAGGGTGAAGGCCATGTAGTCCTCCATCGCCAGTTCGCCCCGGGCGTAGAGGGCCATGAGCGCCTGGTCGTGGTGGACGAAGACATCGCCGTCCACCCAGCCCAGGTCGGCCATGTGCCGGCTCCACAGGCTGGCGCAGTCGCCGTCGATGAGGGTGTCGTCCAGGTCGAAGAGTGCGAGGGCCATGGGCCTGCTCCTTAGTGTGCTCGGGAATGCTGGCCGGGCCGCCCCGCGGCCCGGCGTGTCGGCGCTGGCGGCTCAGCGCGCCTGCAGGCCGCTGGCGGGTACGGTGCCGGCCTGGCCCTGCGGGACGCTGTACCAGAACGGCACCAGCAGCAGGCAGGCCGCCAGGGCGGTGCCGGTGAAAAGGACGAACACCGAGAGGGTGTCGAAGTAGCCGGGCAGCAGGCCGCCGAGGATCGCCCCCACCGAGCCGCAGCCATTGACGAAGCCGGTGGCGGTGCCGGCGGCCCGGCGGGTGCCGAAGTCGATGGCGGCGGCGCCGCTGATCATCGAGTCGGGGCCGTAGAGGGTCACGCCCATCAGGAACAGCAACCCCACCACCAGGTACAGGTTGCCGCTCAGCAGCACCGGCACGAACAGCGCCAGGCACACCGCCAGCGCCAGCAGGCTGAGCACGCAGGCGGGCATGCGCCGGGCGCCGAACAGCCGGTCCGAGGCCAGGCCGATGAGGATGGGCCCGAGCAGGCCGGCCATCTCGAAGGCAGTGGGGACGATGGCCGCGGCAACCTTGCCGATCTCCGGCATGCGCTCGTAGATAATCACCGGGCCCCAGAACAGGATGGCGTAGCGGGCCGGCTTGAGCAGGAAGTAGGCCAGCCCCAGGACCAGCACGGTGCGGTTGCGCAGCACCTGACGCAGCGCGTCCCACAGGCCGCCGTCGGCTTGCGTCGGCGGTTCGTGCCGGTCCTCCAGCGGCGGCAGGCCGACGTCTTCCGGGCGGTTGCGCTGCAGCAGCAGGAACAGGCAACCCACCACCAGCACCACGCCGGCGGCGGAAAGGAAGGCCACCTGCCAGTCGTCGGTGAGCCGGTAGGCGCACCAGCCGACGAAGGGCGTGGCCACCAGGCCGCCGAAGGCGTAGCAGGTGCTCCAGTAGCCCATGGCGCGGCCGCGCTCGCCGGTGGAGAAGAAGCAGCCCATGTTCTTGCACAATCCCGACCAGCCGGTGGACTGCGCCAGGCCCTGGACGACCATGCAGGTGGCGAAGATCGGCAGGGTGGCGAAGGTGCCCATGGCCAGCGCCGCCAGGGCCGAGACGAACAGCCCTACGCCCACCACCACGCGCGGGCCGTAGCGGTCGGCGAAGCTGCCCCAGACGAACTGGCCCACGGCATAAGCGGCGAGGTAGAGGGCATCCAGGTCGGCCATCGCCGCCTTGTCGAGGACGAAGCCCGGGTCTTCGCCAATGCCCAGCTTGGCCACGGAGAAGGCCTTGCGGGTGAAATAGAAGGCCGCGTAGGCCAGCCAGGTGATGGCGAAGATCTGGATGCGCCAGCGCTGCTGGGCGGTCCAGCCGCCGGTTCGAGTCTGCATGAGTGGTGCTCCCCCTTGGTGTTCTTTTCTTGTGGTGGGTGCGGCCGGTGCACGGCAAGGCCTCGTCCAGCGGCACGAAGGGGCGAGCTTAGGTGTGGCGCAACGCGCAGAACTTGACCGCTGGCTCACGCTGCGAAGCCCGGGGGTCAAGTCCCACAGTGCTCGGCGCAATTACGGAAGTCGGCTACGGCGGGGGCGATGCGGCGCTGTCGGAAAACCGCCTGCGCCCAGCCAGGAGGCAGGTATAGGCGGGTATAGGCGGGTGATGGCTGTGGGCGGGGATTCGGTCGCGGCGCTCAGGTGCCCAGGTAGCGCTCCGGCCAGCGCAGTTCCCAGGCCTCCAGCTCGGCGCCGCTGGGTGGGCAACAGCCGGCGCGCAGGGGCGTCATGGCTGCCGGCGGGCTGGGCAGGTCGCAGTGGATGGCCGGGTTGGCGCTGGCGTAGCGGTGCGCGGCCTCGGCGCAGGCGGAGGCTTCGTCTTCACTGGTGCATACGATGAAGAACGTCCCCAGGAAGACCTTCCATGTGGGCGGATCACCATCGGTCTGTTCGATCCGGATGTCCATGGGCCCAAGCATAGCCACACATTTATTACGGGAAGGCGCAGGTCGTCGCCTGGGGGGTGGGCCGTTGGTCGGGGCACGACGGGATTGGTTGTGTCGGGGCGGCGATGCCAGGTTCGGAACCGAGCGGGCCGGCGGCCAAGGTCAGGCGGCGGATAACGCCTGGGGCGTTATCCGCCCTACGCAACGGCCAACCTTGGCGTAGGGCGAATAACCGTTCGCGGTTATCCGCCGTTGGCCGTGCCATCGGGGTGTCCGGCGTGGCGGGTGAATCCAATCGCGGACAAAGTCCGCTCCTACAGGGAAATGCCACGCCTTCCGGCAACCTGTAGGAGCGAGCTTGCTCGCGAACGGACTCCGCAGCGGGGTTTATTCGCGAGCAAGCTCGCTCCTACGAAGAGCATTTCGGCGCGGGCCGCAAGACAGTTGCTCCTACGCGGCGTCGGCCATGTGCCCCCTGTAGGAGCGCGCCCTGCGCGCGAATCGCGGGCAGGGCCCGCTCCTACAGTAATTCCGGGGCGCAGGCTCAGGCGTCGATCACCGGCCGCGGCTTGTCCTGGTACTTGAAGGTGCCGCTGGCGGTGGCCACGACATCGCCCGCGGCATTGCGGATCTCGGCCTCGCAGAAGGCGATGGAGCGGGTGCGGTGGCGGACGTGGCCGAAGGCTTCGAGCACTTCGCCGACGTCGCCGCCGGGGCGCAGGAAGCTGGTCTTCATCTCGATGGTCACGCAGCCGCGCCCGGCCTCGTCGGCGTGGCTGCAGGCCAGCGCCATGGCCACGTCGAGCAGGCTCATGAGCACGCCGCCGTGGGCGTTGTTCCAGCCGTTGAGGTGCTCGCGCTCCACCCGCAGCACCAGGTGGCCGTCGCGCCCGCCCTCCCCGGCCGGCAGGTAGCGGAACTTCAGGTGGTCGAGCAGCGGGATGGCGATGCCACGGTACTGGGTGTAGGACTGCAGTTGCGAAGGGTCGAAGCTCATGGGCGATCCTGCTGGCGTGTTCGGCACGGTAGGCCGCCATTTCAGCGCATCGGCCGGCCCCGGCGTATCACTCCTTCGGATGAATCTTCAGCGCCGCTTGCGGCTGCGCTCGCCGTCGCGCTGCAGCTCCACCGCCTGGACGAACAGTTCGTCCACCATCAGCGTCTGGATGGGCTCGTCGGACAGCAGCGACAGGCTCATGGACTCGATGGCCTGGTTGTATTCCAGGCGCGCGATGCCGCACAGCAGGATGCGCTGGTTGAAGCCGGGGCGGCCGCGGTCGATCAGTTGCTCGCGAACGGTCTCGCCGTCCTGGTAGCTGACCTTGAGGGTCACCTGCAGCTCGTCGGCGAGCGCCAGGTGCAGCCAGACCGCGACGTTGAAGTCGGCGCGCCAGCCGCGCCCGACCTTCTTCGGCACGGCCTGCTGGATCAGGTGGCGGGGAACGTGGCCGATGAACTTGCTGTGGGATTGCATGGAAGACATGTGCGCAAACGTGGGCTTACTGCGGAAGACCGCAGTCTAGGCAACGGAGTTCAGCGATGCACCCGGCATCGGGTAGCGTCCTGCATCGGCTTCGATACATGGCCGGCGCGGGCGGCTGGCGGCCGGCAGGAGGGCCGGCCGGGGCGGGGTCAACCGAGGAGATCGAGGCTGGGCTGGGTTCGTTCAACGCCGTACATCTGCTTCAGGGCCACCGGGGTGGCAGTGGGTGCGACCGGCGGGCTGCCGGCGTCGGCCTGCTGCGTGATCTTTTCCCTGATGCGCTGGGCTATCTCGTTCTCGATGCGCTCGCGGTCCTCGGCGGGCATGGCATCGAGCTGCTCCTGGGTGATGTCCATGTCCTGCATGACGCTGTGCCGCAGCTTTTCGCCGGGGCTGAGCTTCATGTAGGCGAGGAATTCGTCCAGGGCGCTGCCGCCGTTCTGCGCGGCGGCGCCGGAGGATGCTACCGCGCCGGAAGGCGTATCGCTCGTACCGCTCGTCGTGGCGTCTGCGCTGCTGGCGCTGGCCAGGTAGCTGGCGAACTCGCTGGCGCCGGCGACCACGCCGCGCACCAGCCTGGTCGCCAGGCCCAGGGTGCTGAAACCGTCGATGATGTTCATGGGCGGGACTCCGCTGCCGAAGGGGAGGCCTTGTACCGGGCAAGAAACACGCCAGGGTGGCGACCGGCGTTCATAACGGCTCCGCCCCCCCCTGTAGGAGCGAGCTTGCTCGCGAACCGCACGGCAGCGGTGCAACCGGGAAGGCCCGTTCGCGAGCAAGCTCGCTCCTACGAAGAGCGCGCCATCGGCAAGCGCCTGCCGTGGGTGGCAAGGGCTTGCCGGAATCCGCAATGAAAACGCCCGCCGCGGAGCGTTCCGCGGCGGGCGTCGGCGGTGCGCGAAGGCTCAGCCGAAGCGACCGGTGATGTAGTCCTCGGTCTGCTCCTTGGCCGGCTTGGTGAACAGGGTGTCGGTGTCGCCGAACTCGATCAGGTCGCCCAGGAACATGAAGGCGGTGTAGTCCGAGCAGCGCGCCGCCTGCTGCATGTTGTGGGTGACGATGACCACGGTGAACTCCTGCTTGAGCTCGGTGATCAGCTGCTCGATGCGCCCGGTGGAGATCGGGTCCAGCGCCGAGGTCGGTTCGTCGAGCAGCAGCACCTGGGGCTTGAGGGCGATGGTGCGGGCGATGCACAGGCGCTGCTGCTGGCCGCCGGAGAGGCCCTGGGCGCTGGCGTTCAGCTTGTCCTTCACCTCGTCCCACAGGGCGGCGCCGCGCAGGGCCTGCTCGACGCGGTCGTCCATCTCGCGGCGGTTGACCTTCTCGTGGTGGCGCACCGCGTAGGCGATGTTCTCGTAGATGGTCATCGGGAACGGCACCGGCTTCTGGAACACCATGCCCACCTGGCTGCGCAGGCGGTTCATGGAGTAGCCGGGGGCGAGGATGTTCTCGCCGTTGAGCAGCACCTCGCCGCGGGCTTCCTGCTTGGGGTACAGGGAGTAGATGCGGTTGAAGATGCGCAGCAGGGTCGACTTGCCGCAGCCGGACGGGCCGATGATGGCGGTGATGCACTTCTCCGGGATGTCCATGTTGATGGACTTGAGCGAACGGTGCTCGCCGTAGAAGAACTCCAGGTCGCGAACGCGGATCTTGGTGCGTTCGGCGGCGATGGCGGTGGTCATGGCAGTCATCAGGATGCCCTATTGCGCAGAAGGATGAGACGGGAGGTGAGGCTGAGCAGCAGTACGAACAGGGTCAGCACCAGGGCGCCGGCCCAGGCCAGGGCGTTCCAGTCGCTGAAGGGGCTCATGGCGTACTGGAAGACCACGACGGGCACGCTGGCCATGGGCTTGAGCAGGTCGCTGCTCCAGAACTGGTTGCCGAAGGCGGTGAACAGCAGCGGCGCGGTTTCGCCGGTGATGCGCGCCAGGGCCAGGAGGATGCCGGTGATCACCCCGGCGCGGGCGGCGCGCAGGACGATCTGCAACGTCAGCTTCCATTGCGGCACGCCCAGGGCCAGCGCGGCCTCGCGCATGGTGGTCGGCTGCAACTGGAGCATCTCGTCGGTGGTCCGCACCACCACCGGGATCACCAGCAGGGCCAGGGCCAGGGCGCCGGCGATGGCGGAGAAGCCCACGCGGTGGTCGGAAAGGTAGTTCAGCGGCAGGATCACGCTGGTGTAGACGAACAGGCCCAGGACGATGGACGGCGCCGACAGCAGGATGTCGTTGATGAAGCGCACCACGGTGCCCATGCGGGTGTGGCGGGCGTACTCGGCCAGCCAGATGCCCGCCATCAGGCCGATGGGGGTGCCGATCAGCAGCGCCAGCGCGCTCATCAGCACGCTGCCGTAGAAGGCGTTGGCCAGGCCGCCCTCGGCCCCCGGCGGCGGCGTCATCTTGGTGAACAGGTCGAGGTTCAGCGCCTCGATGCCGTGGCTGATGGTGGTCAGCAGGATCCACGCCAGCCACATCAGGCCGAACAGGGTGGCGCCGCAGCTGAGCACCATGGCGGCGCGGTTCTTCAGGTCGCGGGTGCGATACAGGCTTTCGTTGCCGGCCATGTCACTTGCCCTCCTTCTGGGACAGGCGCAGCAGCATCAGGCGTGCGGCGGCCAGGACGATGAAGGTGACCACGAAGAGCAGGAAGCCCAGGGCGATCAGCGAGGAGCGGTGCAGGTCGGTGTAGGCCTCGTTGAACTCGTTGGCGATCACCGAGGCGATGGAGCTGCTGGGCATCAGCAGCGAGGCGGAGAAGTGCTGCGAGTTGCCCAGCACGAAGGTCACCGCCATGGTCTCGCCCAGGGCGCGGCCGAGGCCGAGGAAGATACCGCCGACCACCGCCGAGCGGGTGTAGGGCAGGACGATGTCCCAGACCACTTCCCAGGTGGTGTTGCCCAGGGCGTAGGCCGATTCCTTCAGGGTGGTCGGTACGCTGTGGAACACTTCGTTCATCACAGAGGTGATGAAGGGGATGATCATGATCGCCAGGACGATGCCGGCGCTGAGCATGCCGATGCCCAGCGGCGGGCCCTGGAACAGGCCGCCCACCAGCGGCAGCGCGCCCAGGTAGTCGTTCAGCCAGGGGGCGATGTGCTGGGCCATGAACGGGCCGAAGACGAACAGCCCCCACATGCCGTAGATGATCGAGGGGATGCCGGCCAGCAGCTCGACGGCCGCGGCCACCGGCATGCGCAGCCACGGCGGCGCCAGCTCGGTGAGGAAGATGGCGATGCCGAAGCTGACCGGTACGGCGATCAGCAGCGCCAGGAAGGAGGTGACCAGGGTCCCGTAGATCGGCACCAGGGCGCCGAACTTGTTGTTCACCGCATCCCATTCGGTGCTGGTGAGGAAGTCCAGGCCGAAGTGCGAGAAGGCCAGGCTGCCGCCCCACAGGGTGGAGCCGGCGACACCGGCGAGCAGCAACAGCACGAGGATGGCGGAGCCGAACATGGCGTTGCGGAACCAGCGGTCGTGGCGCTGGTCGCGCTGGGCGCGGTCTTCGGCTTCGGCGGCCTTCAGGTTGGGCATGGCGATGGACGGGGAGGATTCGGTAGACATCGGTTCATCCAAGCAAGCGAACCGCCGCACGGGGGTTCCGGGCGGCGGTCCTGGTCATTCACCCGATCAGCGGGCGAAGTCCGACTTCCAGTAGCCTTCGATGCGCTTGACCAGGGATTCGGGCAGCGCCACGTAGTCCAGGGCGGCAGCCTGCTGCTGGCCGTTCTCCAGGGACCACTTGAAGAAGTGGAAGGCGGCCTGGGCCTGTTCCGCGTTCTTCGGTTGCTTGTACATGATGATCCAGGTGGTGGCGGTGATCGGCCACGCGCTGTCGCCCGGGGCGTTGGTCATCAGCAGGTTGAAGTCCTTGGCGTTGGCCCAGTCGGCGGTGTCGGCGGCAGCCTGGAAGCTCTTGGTGTTCGGCTCGACGAACTTGCCGGCGGCGTTCTTCAGCGACGCGTAGGCCATCTTGTTCTGCAGGGCGTAGGCGTATTCGACGTAGCCGATCGAGTTCTTGATCTGCTTGACGTAGGCGGAGACGCCTTCGTTGCCCTTGCCGCCCATGCCGACCGGCCAGGGTACGGTGGTGCCGAAGCCGATCTTGTCCTTCCACTCGCCGCTGACCTTGGACAGGTAGTTGGTGAAGTTGTAGGAGGTGCCCGAACCGTCGGAGCGACGAACCACGGTGATCTTGGTGGCCGGCAGTTTCAGGCCCGGGTTCAGGGCGACGATGGCCGGGTCGTTCCAGTCGGTGATGCTGCCGAGGAAGATCTTGGCCAGGACTTCACCGTCCAGGTGCAGTTTGCCCGGCTCGACGCCGTCCAGGTTGACCACCGGCACGATGCCGCCGATCACGCTGGGGAACTGGCCCAGGCCGGCGGCCTTCAGGTCGTCGGCCGACAGCGGGGCGTCGGAGGCGCCGAAGTCGACGGTGGCGGCCTTGATCTGGGCGATGCCGCCGCCGGAGCCGATGGACTGGTAGTTGATGCGATTGCTGGAGGACTTGCTGTATTCCTGGGACCACTTCGACAGCACCGGGTAAACGAAGCTGGAGCCGGCGCCGGTGACATCAGTGGCATGGGCCAGGCCGGTCAGGGCCATGGAAGCCAGCAGGACGGACAAGCGGGTTTTGCTGAGCAGCATCACGTCAATACCTCAATATGGGAGGAAGTCCGGGAAGTCCCCGGTTGGTTAGAAGACGTGATGATTTAATGCCGCCAATGTGTACGCTTTATGACAGCGAGATTAATAATCTGCGTACTGGCAACTTAATGGCAGCGCGGCTGTCCCGGCCCCCCTCCGCAACTCGGCGCGCCAGGGCCGCCAGGGGCTAACGCGCCCTGCGCGCCCGGCCGCGCGGCAAGCGCCGGCCGGGTGCCTCCGGTCAGGCCGGCGCCGCGGCCAGGCGCGGGCGACGGTCGCCCCCGCGGTTCTTGCGGACTTCGCGGCGTTCGCGGAAGTCCAGCTCCTCCATGGCCTCCATGCGTTCCTGCAGGTCCTCGATCTCCTGGGGGGTCAACAGCTTGCGCGTCCTGTACATGGACACCTCCGCATGCAAGTTCCTCACAGCATTAGAGTGGCACGCGGCGGCGAAGATTCCACTCAGCGCAGTTCCTGCACCAGGCTCGACAGGGTCGAGAGCACGGCGCCGGCCAGGCGCTTGGCGCGCGCGCCACTCCAGCCGGTGCGGGCATCGGGGGCCAGGTCGTGGTCCTTGAAGGGCATCTCCAGGGTCAGCGCCAGGCACTGGTAGGTCTCGCCGACGTGGTTGCAGGCCAGGGTCATGTTGGCCTTGCCCGGCGCGCTGCGCGGGTAGCCGTGGACGCTCTGGAACTCGCCGCGTGCCTCCAGGCGCTTGCGGAACTCCGCTTCCAGGCGCGCCTGGCGCTCGCCGTAGCCGGGGTTGCCCTCGCAGCCGGCGGCAAACACATAGGGGATTTCCTCGTCGCCATGGATGTCGAGGAACAGGTCGACGCCCTGCTGGCGCATGTGCGCCTGGACGAACAGCACTTCCGGGCTGGTCTCGGCGCTGGGCGAGCCCCAGGCGCGGTTGAGGTCGGTGCCGGCGGCGTTGGTGCGCAGGTGGCCGCGGAAGGCGCCGTCGGGGTTCATGTTCGGCACCAGGTACAGCTCGGCGTGCTGCAGCAGGTGGTCGAGTTCCGCATCCTGCTGCTGCAGGCGCTCGATCAGGCCTTCCATGAACCACTCGGCCATGTGCTCGCCGGGGTGCTGCTGGGCGATCAGCCACAGCTTGCGGGTGGCCTGCGGGTGGCGGCGGATGCGCAGCAGCGGGATGTCGCGGCCCTCGATGCTGCGCCCGGTGGCCACCAGCTCGGCGCCGGCCTGCTCGATGGCCTGGCGCACCAGGGCGGCGTGGCGCTCGCGGCTGTAGGGCTCGAAGTAGGCGAACCAGGCCTGCGGCTGCTCGGCGTCGAGGCTGAAGTGCAGGGTCTGGCCGTCGTAGCGGGTGTCCACGCGGAACCAGTCGCGCTGGTCGTAGGAGGCCACGGCGCGGTAGCCCGGCCAGCCGCCGGGGTAGCTGGACTGCCCGGCGTTGGTCAGGCTGAAGCCGTAGCGCCGGCCGGGGGTCAGGCCGCCGGCACGGAAGTGGAACCACTGGAAGTGCGGGCTCTTCAGGTCCGGGCGCAGGGCCAGGCGCACGTCCTGGGGGTCGCTGGCATCCAGCACCTGGATGTTGCCGCTGTCGAAGTCGCAGCCAATCTCCATGAATCCTCCTCGGGCAAAAGCGGATGCAAAACCGCTATCTTGCGGCGCCCTGCCCCGGCTGTCACGAACCGGCCCCGGAAAAACCGGGCCGAGGACACACAGCCCCTGCGACGCAACGGCGCACCCCGCAAGCTCGATGAAAGCCGCGTGGCAGAGCCATTTACCGGCGGTTTCCCGGAAGATTGCCGGCAATTTTCCCGTTTCCAATGCGACAACCTTGTGCACAAAAGCGACAGGCGTTGTGACTTTTTGCACGGCTCGCGGTGTCAATGGGCTGTACAGATCGGACGGATCAGTGAAGCGCCGTCCCCTTGACAGAGCAATGGATGACCTGCGCAGAGAGTGTAACCACCATGAACGCGACCCTTCGTTTCAACGAGGCTCTGCTGATCACCGGACGAGCCTTCCAACCCTTCCACTGCGTCACCTGGATCGACCAGTCCGGCGGCGACGGCAGCCTCGACCTGTCCGTCCTCGACCGCACCGGCACCCGCCTGCTGGGCCTGACGCGCATCCCCTGCACCGAATACTCCGACCCGGCCCGGCTGGCCGACCTGCTGACCCAGGCGCGCGAGGAACTGAATCGCGAGGGGTATGACCTGCAGGAATGGCATATGCCCGAGTGAGGGCCTGGCCTCTGGCCCGGGGCTGAAAAGCGCCGTTTCTCGCGGGGAGGGAAACGGCGTTTTTTTATTTCCGGCTAGGGGATGAGGCTGTTGTAGGAGCGAGGGGGACGCCTGGTTCTTGCTCGCGAATCTTGCTTCTGTGCTCCGACCTCCCCCTCGTCATTCCCGCGAACGCGGGAGCTCAATGGCTTGGGGGCTTGGTGTAGCGCGCCGCTCCGAGTGCTCGGATGTTTTTTGTTTCGCCCCCTCGGGCGAGTCACTTTTGTCAAACGCCACAAAAGTAACCAAAAAGGCTTGCCCCGCATACGGGCCCGATGGAGCCGGGCTACCCTCGCGAATTCCCCCGCCACGGAGGCCCGCCCCGAGGGTACGTCCCTGT
>NZ_JAZAQP010000066.1:0-27535 GCF_036231725.1 Pseudomonas sp. JH-2
CCCTGGGCATCTTCCCCGGCCACCTGGAATACCTTCTTCGCCAAATCCACGGCGACTGTCGTGCAAGCCGACACATCCACTGCAGACATGGGCTTCTTCGTCGTCGTATGCTTTTTCATGGCCTCACCCTCACTGTCGGTGGCTTCTTAGAATGCCACCGTGGCGCTTCGACGCCTCGGTGAGGGTGAGTCCATCCAATTACAGGTCAACGCCGGATTTCCCGCCCATGCCGGATAGCCCCTTTCCCGCCTGCGGGAGAGGATCCGAAGCACAGGAGGCACGGTCGTAGGAGCGGACTCCGTCCGCGATGGCCGGATCCACCGGCGCGATTCGCGGATAAGATCCGCTCCTACGCCCCCACCCACGCCATTCCCATGTAGGAGCGCGCCCTGCGCGCGAATCGCGGGCAGGGCCCGCTCCTACAGGTCGGCGCCGGATTCCCCGCCCATGCTGGACAGCCCCCTCTCCCGCTTGCGGGAGAGGGTTGGGGAGAGGGGGCGGCGTCGATCCGAAGCACAGCCGCCGCCGGGTAACGCCATTCGCGCGGCACGAATCACGGACAAGATCCGCGCCTACGAATGGCGGCGCAGCCCCGAGAGCCACTGCAGCAGGCCGCGGCGCGGTGCGTGCACCGGCGTTTCCACCAGCAGCGCCGCGCTGGCCTGCTGGCGGTAGTCGAGCAGCCGGGCCATGGCTTCGGCGATCTCCTGGCGCGCTTCCAGGCAGGGCTGCAGGGCCTGGCCGTCGATGCGGTACAGGCGGCCGTCGCTCAGGGCGGCGAAGCGTGCCTGCCAGCAGCACCCCGGCCTCGCCTATGACCTCGCCCGGGCCCATGCGCCCGGCCTCGACGCTGCCGGCGTCGCGTGGCAGGGTCACGCTGACCACGCCGGATTCGAGGATCAGCAGGTCGTCGCTGACCTCGCCGACCTCCAGCAGCACCTCGCCGGCCTTGAACGCCCGCGGGCGCATGTGCTCGGCCAGGGCGTCCTTCTCTTCGTCGTTCAGCGCGGCGAACAGCGGCGACTCGCCGAGCAGGCGCCGCGCCCGCGACTGCAGGGCGTGTGCCGCCTGCACCTCGGGCACGCTGAGCAGGCTGATGCCGGCGGCCTGCAGGTGGCGGAAGGCCAGGTCGTGGAGCTGGTTGCGCACTTCGCGCTTCTCGCCCATGGCGGCCACGTAGCCGCTCATCTCGTACTCCACGCCGTTGCCGCCGGCCTTGCGGATGCTCACGCTCGGCGCTGGATTGGGCAACAGGGTGCGGCAGCCGCGCAGGGCACGCTCCAGGGCCTCGATGACCGGGCGCGGGCGCACCAGCGGGCTGATCTCCAGCACCACGCTGACGCCGTAGAGGTTGGCCGGGCGGCTCAGGTTGAGCAGCCTGGCCTTGGCCGCCAGGGAGTTGGGGATCACCGCCAGGCTGCCCTGGGCGGTCTGCAGGTAGGTGGAGCGCCAGTCGATCTCCACCACCTTGCCCTCGGTGCCGTCGATGGATATCCAGTCATCCAGCTGGTAGGGCTTGGTGGTGTTGAGGATGATCCCGGAGAACACGTCGCTGAGGGTGCTTTGTAGCGCCAGGCCGAGCACGATGGCGACCACCCCGGAGGTAGCCAGCAGGCCCTTCACCGGCAGGTCCAGGGCATAGCCGGCGGCGGCGATGATGGCGGCGAGGAAGATCAGCGCACCTATCACTTCCTGCAACAGCCGCCCGGCATGGCCCACCCGCTGCAGCAGCAGGGCGCCGATCAGCACCGTCAGGCAGCGCGCGCCGAACAGCCACCAGAGGATCTGCAGCGCGGTGGCCACCAGGTGGCTGGGCAGGTCCTCCGGCCAGGGCGCCTTCTGCAGCGGGCTGATGCCGGCGTTGAACAGCAGCAGGCTGAACAGCAGGAAGAACCCCAGGCGCAGCGCCACCCGCCAGCCGTGCGGCCGCTCGGCCAGCAGCCGCCAGAACGCCAGGTCGAACAGCAACAGGGCAGGGGCGACGAACAGCGGGTGGTCGGCGAGCAGGGTGGGCATGCGAGTGGGCTCCGGGGGCCTGGGCCTTATGAAGATGGCACAGGATCGGGGAGGTTTCGCGGGGATTGGAGGTGGTTGTCAATGATCGTGGGGGTTGGGGTATCAGCCGGTAACTTCAGTGGTTCGGGCTAAGGCTATTGAGTCTGTGCAACGACCCCTTGCCGATGCCGAGCCACCCTTGATCGGGCGCTGGTTGCATTTCCATGGTTTCCCTGGCAAAAATCCTTCCGTAATTCCGGAAGAGTTAATGAGCATGGCATCCACCAATATTGAGCTATTGAAGGCTTCAGGCCGTGCCGTCGCCTTCGTCGGTGAGGGCACCGAGGTCGAAGTGAATCGCTTGGTCGATGATGACCTTTTGCCCCCTGGCTTCTTTTACAAGGCAGCCGAGCGTAGAGAATACGACCTGCTGGGCACGGCAGCTGCTCTGCGCTTCAACCGCAAGTGGAAGGACATGCTCACCAAACAGGCCCGGAAGGACTTCATGGTGAAGCTGGAGGCGGATCATCTCCATTCGTTCACCGTGATCCTGAACGCCTGCGAGAGTAATCAGCGCCCTATAGTCGTCGATAATTTGATAAGGCAAACCACTTGGGTGGTTGAGGTGAAGAATCTCTCATTCGATCTCACCCATGAAATGAATAAAATCGGTGAGCGGATTCGTCTCCTCTATGCTGCTGAGGGCTCAATCGTCAGTGATCCCGAGATCATGGGAGGGAAACCAGTCTTCAAGGGAACGCGGTTGCCGATTGAAACGGTACTGGCCTCTATCGATGCGGGCGTACCAGTGGCAGAGATAATCGACGATTATCCGGCATTGACCGAGGCGAGCATTGATCAAGCCCGGTTGTATGCCCGCTTGCACCCCCGCGCCGGGCGGCCCCGAAAAGCGTCCAGTAAAGACAATCGCGCTGTTATGCGTAGCGTCGAACCCCCGGCAAGCCGGGGCTGAAATGAGCTATAGCTTTCTGATTGACGAGTGCCTCTCTCCCAGGCTTGCCCAAGAAGCTCACAAGATGGGATACGCAGCAACCTCTGTTCGTGATAGGGGCTGGTGTGGGTTGAAGGATCGAGAAATCATTCGGCATGCCATGGATAACAACTTCACCCTGGTCACCAATAACTCGGTCGACTTCCGGGGGGATTCTCCGCCCGCCGCAGGAGGGTTGTACGCTCTCGAGGAGCTTCATACCGGCCTGGTATGCCTCAACGCCGAGGAGGGAGTGCTTGACTTCAAGAAGCAATTTGCAGCCTTCGCGGTCCTCCTCGCCAACCTCCCTGACGATCTCGTGAACCGAGCCCTTGAAGTAACCGTTCTGAAGGACGGCCGTTGCTGTGTGATGGAATACGCCATTCCAACTGAATGAGATCGAAGATGGTGTCTGCCGCCGGCTGGCCCGCTTCAGCTCCAGGGAAGCACGATCGTAGGAGCGGACTCCGTCCGCGATAGGCCGAACCCCGCTGCGAAATCGCGGATGAGATCCGCTCCGGTGCAGGACAAACGCCATCGTAGGATGGGCGGAGCGAAACGATACCCATCACCGCGGTCCCATGGGCTTCGCAAGCTCGACCCATCCGACGAAAAGCACCTCGGTGCCCATGCTGGACATAAAAAAGCCCCGCGGTCAGCAGCGTGCTCCGCGGGGCCAAGTGGCCGGAGAGTGGCCAGGGAGGAACCTTCAGGCCTGGGGCTGTGGCTGCCAGCCGCCCCCCAGTGCCTTGTAGATGGCGACTATGCCGCGGTACACGTCGACCTCGGCCAGCGCCTGGGCGTCTTCGGCGGCCAGTTGCTCGCGCTCGGCGTCCAGCAGGTTGAGGAAGTCCAGGGTGCCTTCGCGGTACTGCACGCCGGCCAGTTCGGCGGCCTTGCGGCTGGCCTCGGACTGGCGCACCAGCACCAGCATGCGCTGCTGGCGCTTGCCGTAGTCGCTGAAGGCGTTGGAGGATTCTTCCAGGGCCAGCAGCACCTGCTGCTCGTAGGTGGCTAGCGCGGCGTCGGCGTCGGCCTTGGAGGCGCGCAGGCGGGCGCGCACGCTGCCCAGGTCGAAGGCCGCCCAGCTGATGGTCGGCGACACGCCCCAGGCGCGGGCCGCGCCCGAGCCGATCTGCGAGCCGCGCCCGGCGGTGTAGCCGAGGAAGCCGCCGAGGCTCACACGGGGGAACAGGTCGGCGGTGGCCACGCCGACATCGGCGGTGGCCGAGGCCAGGCGCCGTTCGGCGGCGGCGACGTCGGCGCGACGGCGCAGCAGGTCGCCCGGGTCGCCGATCGGCAGGGCCTTGGCGATGGCCGGCAACTGCTTGGGCGCCAGGTCCACGCTCAGCTGGTCCGGGCGCTGGCCGAGGAGGGTGGCGATGCGGTTGCGCTGGCGCACTTCCTCGGCCTGCAGTTGCGGCAGGGTGGCTTCGGTGGCGGCCAGGCGCGCTTCGGCGCGCTGCACGTCGAGTTCGTTGCCCACGCCGTTGTCGCGCAGCTGGATGGTCAGGTCGCGGGATTCGTGCTGGTTCTTCAGGTTGTCGCGGGCGATGCCTTCGCGCAGCTGGGCGCCGCGCAACTGCCCGTAGGCGTCGGCCAGTTCGGCGATCAGGCTGACCTGCAGCTGCTGCAGGTCGGCCTGGGCGGCCTGGCTCTGGGCGTCGGCCGATTCCAGCTCGCGGCGCACGCGGCCGAACAGGTCGACTTCCCAGATCATGTCCAGGCCCAGGTCGTAGCGCTCCTGATTGACGCGGTCCTCGGTCTGCCCCGGCACCTGGCCCTTGCCGACCTGCGAGGAGGCGCGGCTGGTCACGGTGGGGAAGCGGTCGTTGGAGACGTCGTCGCGGATCGCCCGCGAGGCCAGCACGCGGTCGTAGGCCACGCGCAGCTCACGGTTTTCCTTCAGGGCCCGGTCGACCAGCTGGGTCAGCACCGGGTCGTCGAACTGTTTCCACCAGGCGTCTTCGTAGCGGCTGCGGTCGAAGGACGTGGCGCTGGTGTCGAGCTTGGCCGGTGCGGTGTCCGGCTGTTTGTAGTCAGGGCCGACCATGCAGGCGCTGAGGCTCAGGGCCAGCAGCGCCGGGGCGAAGAGTTGCAGTTTCATGCGTGGTGAGCCTCGTGGGTCAGGCGCGCTTGTTTCTTCGCTTCACGGGCTTCCATGAAGCGGCGGATGAGGACGTAGAACACCGGCGTCAGCAGCAGGCCGAAGAAGGTCACCCCGAGCATCCCGGAGAACACCGCGACGCCCATGGCGTGGCGCATCTCGGCGCCGGCGCCGGTGGACAGCACCAGCGGCACCACGCCCATGATGAAGGCGATGGAGGTCATCAGGATCGGCCGCAGCCGCAGGCGGCAGGCTTCCAGCACCGCGCTGACGCGGTCCATGCCTTCTTCCTGCTTGTCCTTGGCGAACTCGACGATGAGGATGGCGTTCTTGCACGCCAGGCCCACCAGTACGATCAGGCCGATCTGGGTGAAGATGTTGTTGTCGCCGCCGGCGACTATCACCCCGCCGATGGCCGACAGCAGGGTCATCGGCACGATCAGGATCACCGCCAGCGGCAGGCCCCAGCTTTCGTACAGCGCGGCCAGCACCAGGAAGGCCAGGAGCACGCAGAGCGGGAACACGAAGGCCGCGGTGTTGCCGGCGAGGATCTGCTGGTAGGTCAGGTCGGTCCACTCGTAGGTCATGCCGTTGGGCAGTTCCTGCTTGAGCAGTTTCTCCATCGCCGCCTCGGCCTGGCCGGAGCTGTAGCCGGGGGCCGCGGCGCCGTTGATCTCGGCGGTGATGAAGCCGTTGTAGTGCATCACCCGGTCGGGGCCGGAGGTGTCGCTGATCTTGATGAAGGTGGCCAGCGGGACCATCTCGCCCTGGTTGTTGCGCACCTTCAGCTGGCCGATCTGTTCCGGGTCCAGGCGGAAGTTCTGGTCGGCCTGGACGTTGACCTGGTAGGTGCGGCCGAAGCGGTTGAAGTCGTTGGCGTACAGCGAGCCCAGGTACACCTGCAGGGTGTCGAAGATGTCGCTGATGGCCACGCCGTGGGTCTTGGCCTTCTCGCGGTCGATGGCGGCGTCCACCTGCGGCACGTTCACCTGGTAGCTGGTGAACACCGACATGGGGTTCAGCTCGGGCAGGGCGCGGGCCTTGGCCAGGACGTTCTGGGTCTGGTTGTAGAGTTCCTCGTAACCCAGGCTGCCACGGTCCTCGACCTGCACCCGGAAGCCGCCGATGGTCCCCAGCCCCTGTACCGGCGGCGGCGGGAAGATGGCGATGTAGGCGTCCTGGATGCCGGCGAATTCCTGGTTCAGCTCGGCGGCGATCTCGCCGGCGGACATGCCCGGGGCCTTGCGCTGGTCGAAGTCCTTCAGCGGGGTGAAGACGATGCCGCTGTTGGGGCTGTTGGTGAAGCCGTTGATCGACAGGCCGGGGAAGGACACGGTGTGCTCGATGCCCGGGTGCTTGCCGGCGATTTCCGACATGCGCTTGATCACCGCCTCGGTGCGGTCCAGGGTGGCCGCGTCGGGCAGCTGGGCGAAGGCCACCAGGTACTGCTTGTCCTGCTGCGGCACGAAGCCGGTGGGGGTGCTGGAGAAGCCCAGGTAGGTCAGGCCGATCAGCCCGGCGTAGAGGATCAGCGCGATGGAGCTGCTGCGCAGCACGCGGGTCACGGTGCCGACGTAGCCATGGCTGGCGCGGTCGAAGAAGCGGTTGAACGGGCGGAACAGCCAGCTGCCCAGCAGCGCGTCGAGGATCCGCGAGAAGCGGTCCTTGGGCTCGTCGTGGCCCTTGAGCAGCACCGCGGCCAGCGCCGGCGACAGGGTCAGCGAGTTGAACGCGGAGATCACCGTGGATATCGCGATGGTCAGCGCGAACTGCCGGTAGAACTGCCCGGTGAGGCCGGAGATGAACGCGGTCGGCACGAACACCGCGCACAGCACCAGGGCGGTGGCGATGATCGGCCCGGTCACTTCCTTCATGGCGCGCTTGGTCGCCTCGATGGGCGTGAGTCCCAGGCCGATGTTGCGTTCGACGTTCTCCACCACCACGATGGCGTCGTCCACCACGATGCCGATGGCCAGCACCAGGCCGAACAGCGACAGCGCGTTGAGCGAGAAGCCGAAGAAGTGCATCACCGCGAAGGTGCCGATCAGCGACACCGGCACGGCGGCCAGCGGGATGATCGAGGCGCGCCAGGTCTGCAGGAACAGCACCACCACCAGCACCACCAGGATCAGCGCTTCGAACAGGGTGTGCACCACCGCCTCGATGGAGCCGCGGACGAAGATGGTCGGGTCATAGACGATGGAGTAGTCCACGCCTTGGGGGAATTCCTTCTTCAGCTCGGCCATCTTCGCCCGCACCTCGTTGGAGATGGCGATGGCGTTGGAGCCGGGGCGCTGGAAGATCGGGATGGCCACCGCCGGCTGGTTGTCCAGCAGCGAGCGCAGGGCGTACTGGCTGGAGCCCAGCTCGATACGGGCGATGTCCTTCAGGCGGGTGATCTCGCCGTCCGGGCCGCTGCGGATGATGATGTTCTCGAACTCTTCCTCGCTGACCAGGCGGCCCTGGGTGTTGATCGACAGCTGGAAGCTGGTGGCGTTGGGCGCGGGCGGCGCGCCCAGGGCGCCGGCGGCGACCTGGCGGTTCTGCTCGCGGATGGCCGCGACCACGTCGCTGGCGGTGAGGTTGCGCGAGGCCACCTTGTTCGGGTCCAGCCACACGCGCAGCGAGTAGTCGCCCATGCCGAACAGCTGCACGTCGCCCACGCCGTCCAGGCGCGCCAGCTCGTCCTTGATGTTGAGGATGGCGTAGTTGGACAGGTAGAGCATGTCGTAGCGCTGGTCCGGCGAGGTCAGGTGCACGACCATGGTCAGGTCGGGCGAGGCCTTGTCGACGGTGATGCCGATGTGGGTGACCTCTTCGGGCAGCTTCGGCTCGGTCCGCGTCACGCGGTTCTGCACCTGCACCTGGGCGTTGTCCAGGTCGGTGCCCAGGGCGAAGGTGATGGTCAGGGTCATCTTGCCGTCGGCGGTGGACTGCGAGGACATGTAGAGCATGTTCTCGACGCCGGTGATGGCCTGCTCCAGGGGCGCGGCGACGGTCTCGCCGATCACCTTGGGGTTGGCGCCGGGGAAGTTGGCGCGCACCACCACGGTGGGCGGCACCACTTCGGGGTATTCGCTGATCGGTAGCTGGAACAGCGAGATGGCCCCGCCGATCAGGATGATCAGCGAGAGCACGGCGGCGAAGATCGGCCGCTGCACGAAGAATTGCGAGAAGTTCATGGTTCGTTCCTGGAGCGCGACGCGCTAAACCCTGGACAAAGGTCACCCGCGGCCCTGGGTGGGGCCAGGGCCGGGTACTGCGTTCTCTTTCTTGGCCCCGCTCAGGGGCGGGTTGCGGTCAGCCGCGGTTGGGCTTTCCCGGCGACTGCTCGGCCACCTTCGGCGGCTCGCTGTCTTCCACCGCCTGGCGCGAGCGGGCGAGGGCGGCGAGGGTGGCCGGGCTGGCCATGGGCACGCCCTCGGCATCCACCTCGGCGCCGGGGCGCACGCGCTGCAGGCCGTTGACCACGATGCGATCGCCCTTGGCCAGGCCGCTGCGGACGATGCGCAGGCCTTCCAGCTTCGGCCCCAGCTCGATGCTGCGGTAGGCCACCTTCTTGTCGGCGCCCAGCACCAGCACGAATTTCTTGCCCAGGTCGGTGCCGACCGCCTCGTCCTTGATCAGCGCCGCCGGGTAGGTGCCGGAGCCGACCAGCTTGATGCGGGCATAGAGGCCGGGGGTGTAGAAGCCGTCCTTGTTGTCGAACACCGCGCGGCCGCGGATGGTGCCGGTCTTCGGGTTGACCTGGTTGTCGAGGAAGTCCAGGCGGCCCAGGTGCGGGAAGCCGTCCTCGCCGGTCAGGCCCAGGTACACCGGGGTGCTGCCGCGGGCGTCCGGGCCGCCGGCGCGGGCCATGGCCACGTACTTCAGGTACACGCGCTCGTCGGCGTCGAAGTAGGCGTAGACCTTGTCGGTGGAAACCACGCTGGTGAGCAGAGTCTGGCCGGAGTTGACCAGGTTGCCGGCGGTGATTTCGGCGCGCGACACGCGGCCGTCGATGGGCGCGGTGATCTGGGTGAACGACAGGTTGAGCTTGGCGTTGTCCAGCTCGGCCTGTGTCGCGGCGACCTGGGCGCGGGCTTCGGTGGCGGCGGCGCTGCGGGCGTCGGCCAGCTCGGCGGAGATGGCGTTGGTGGCGCGCAGGCGGTCGCCGCGGGCGGCTTCGTTGACGGTGCGGGTCTGGTTGGCGCGGGCCTGTTGCAGCTGGGCTTCCAGGCGGTGCACCTCGGCCAGGAACGGCCGCGGGTCGATCTGGAACAGCAGGTCGCCTTTCTTCACCAGGGCGCCTTCGCGGAAGGTCACCTTGTCGATGTAGCCGGAGACGCGCGGGCGCAGCTCGACGGATTCCGGCGCCTCCAGGCGGCCGGTGAACTCGTCCCACTCGTTGACCGGTTGTTCGATGACTTCGGCGACGCTGACCTTGGGCGCGGGCATGTTCTGCGCGGCGTCCTGGGTCTTGCCGCAGGCGCTGAGCACCAGGATGGCGGCCAGTGCCAGGGGAATACGCAAGGGGTGGGGTGAACGCTCCATGGGGAAGACTCCGGCATTTTTGATCTAATGCAGCGGAGTCTGCGTTCGAAGCCTCTAAGTCGCTAATCGAACGGGAGCATTCTTATTATCACGGCCAGTGATAAACCCTGTTGCATTATCCGTATCAATCGATGGGGGATTTTCTGCTATCGGCTGCGCCGAAACCCTGTAGGAGCGAGCTTGCTCGCGAACGCTCTTCCCCTGGTAGGCAAGGTGCTAAGCGGGTTCGCGAGCAAGCTCGCTCCTACGAAGAACGGGTCGGGTTTCAGGCCGTAGGGGAGCCGCCGTAGGATGGGTTGAGCGAAGCGATACCCATCGCCACGACCGCATGGGTATCGCTCAACCCATCCTACGAAGAGCAATAGTGGCGCGGGGTCAGGCCTTGGCCAGGCGGGCGCGGGCCACGCGCGAACCGTTTTCCTTGCCGAGCACCGCGCAGATGCGCTGGCCGGCGGCGATCAGGGCGTCGAGGTCGATGCCGGTATGGATGCCCAGGCCGTTCAGCAGGTAGAGCACGTCCTCGGTGGCCACGTTGCCGGTGGCGCCCTTGGCGTAGGGGCAGCCGCCCAGGCCTGCGACCGAGCTGTCGAACACCGCGATGCCTTCCAGCAGGCTTGCGTAGATGTTCGCCAGGGCCTGGCCGTAGGTGTCGTGGAAGTGCCCGGCCAGGCGCTCGCGGGGCACGCGGGCGCCGACTACTTCGAACATGGCGCGGGTGGCGCCGGCGGTGCCGACGCCGATGGTGTCGCCCAGGGAGACCTCATAGCAGCCCATGGCATCCAGCTCGGCGGCCACGGCGGCCACCTGCTGCACGTCCACCTCGCCCTGGTACGGGCAGCCGAGCACGCAGGAGACGTAGCCGCGCACGCGGATGCCGTGCTCGCGGGCGGCGTCCATCACCGGCACGAAGCGCTCCAGGCTCTCCTTGATCGAGCAGTTGATGTTCTTCTGCGAGAAGGCCTCGGAAGCGGCGGCGAACACCGCGACTTCCTTCACCCCGGCCTCCAGCGCGGCCTCGAAACCCTTGAGGTTGGGCGCCAGGGCGGCGTAGGTCACTCCGGGCTTCTGTTGGATGCCGGCGAACACCTCGGCGGAGCCGGCCATCTGCGGCACCCATTTGGGCGAGACGAAGCTGCCGACCTCGACGTAGGCCAGGCCGGCGGCGCTCAGGTCGTCCACCAGGCGCACCTTGTCGGCGACGCTGATCGGCTGTTTCTCGTTCTGCAGGCCGTCGCGCGGGCCGACTTCGACCAGGCGGACGTGTTGGGGCAGGGGCATGGGGTTGTCCTCTTGAGGTTCAGGCGAAGGGCAGTTGCTCTTGTAGGAGCGAGCTTGCTCGCGAACCCGCTTCGCACCGGACGTTCATGGTGCAATGCGTTCGCGAGCAAGCTCGCTCCTACAAAGAGCCGGGCGGGGGCTTTATGCCGGGGTTTCTTCCAACTCCACCAGCGCCGTACCCTCGGCCACCAGTTCGCCTTCGCTGCAATACAGCGATTTCACCACGCCGGCGTGCGGCGCGCGAATGCTGTGTTCCATCTTCATCGCTTCGAGCACCACCAGGGCGGCGCCGGCTTCCACCGTTTGCCCGGGTTCGACCAGGATGCGCACGATGCTGCCGTTCATCGGCGCGCCCAGGCCGCCGTGGTGGGCGTGGGCCGCCTCGGCCTCGGCGATGGCGTCGTAGCGGCGCACCGGCACCAGTTCGCCCTGCCATTCCAGGTACAGGCTGTCGCCCTGGCGCAGGGCCAGGTGGCGACGGCGCACGCCTTCGACGTCCACTTCCAGCCACTCGCCCTTCAGCGTTGCGCCGCGCACGCCATTGGCGTGGCGCAGGCGCACCACCTGGGACTCGCCCTTGGCCAGCAGGTGCAGGTCGGTTTCCCCCGGCAGGCCGCTGCGCCAGCCGTCGCGGGCGCTCCACGGCGAGTGGGCGTCGTCGCCGCGCACGCGCTCGGCTTCGCTCTGCGCCCAGGCCTCGCCGGCCAGTTGCCAGAACGGCGGCGGTAGCTCGCTCGGCGCCGGCAGCAGTTGTTCCTGGTGGCGGCCGATGAAGCCGGTGTCCAGCTCGGCGGCGGCGAAGGCCGGGTGGGCCAGCACGCGGCGCAGGAACGCCAGGTTGGTCTTGAAGCCGCCCACGGCGGTTTCGGCGAGCATCGACAGCAGGCGCTGACGGGCTTCCTCGCGGTTCTCGCCCCAGGCGATCAGCTTGGCCAGCATGGGGTCGTAGAACGGCGAGATGTCGTCGCCCTCGCGGATGCCGCTGTCCACCCGGCGGCCGGGGCCGGCCGGCGGTTCGCGGTACAGCGCCAGGTGGCCGCTGGCGGGCAGGAAACCACCTTCCGGGTCCTCGGCGTAGAGCCGCACTTCGATGGCGTGGCCGTTTAGCGGCACCTGCTCCTGGGTGATCGGCAGCGCTTCGCCACGGGCCACGCGGATCTGCCAGGCCACCAGGTCGAGGCCGGTGATGGCCTCGGTGACCGGGTGCTCCACTTGCAGGCGGGTGTTCATTTCCATGAAGAAGAACTGGCCGCTGCCTTCGTCGTAGAGGAACTCCACGGTGCCGGCGCCGACGTAGCCGATGGCCTGGGCGGCGCGCACGGCGGCTTCGCCCATGCCGCGGCGCAGCTCGACGGAAAGGCCGGGGGCGGGGGCTTCCTCGACCACTTTCTGGTGGCGGCGCTGGATCGAGCAGTCGCGCTCGTTGAGGTACAGGCAGTTGCCGTGCTTATCGGCGAACACCTGGATTTCCACGTGGCGCGGCTTGGTCAGGTACTTCTCCACCAGCATGCGCGCGTCGCCGAAGCCGGACTGGGCTTCGCGCTGGGCGGATTCCAGGGCCTCGGCCAGCTCGCTTTCGCGCTCCACTACCTTCATGCCCTTGCCGCCACCGCCGGCGGCGGCCTTGAGCAGCACCGGGTAGCCGATGCGCGCGGCCTCGCGCTGGAAGGTGGCGTAGTCCTGGGCTTCGCCGTGGTAGCCGGGCACCAGCGGCACGCCGGCGTCTTCCATCAGCGCCTTGGCCGCGGACTTGCTGCCCATGGCGTCGATGGCGCTGGCCGGCGGGCCGAGGAACACCAGCCCGGCCTCTTCGCAGGCGCGGGCGAAGCCGGCGTTCTCCGAGAGGAAGCCGTAGCCGGGGTGGATGGCCTGGGCCCCGGCGGCCTTGGCCGCGGCCAGCACGGCGTCGGCGCGCAGGTAGGATTCGGCCGGCTTGGCGCCGCCCAGGTCGATGGCGATGTCCGCCTCCTCGACGTGGCGGGCATGGCGGTCTGTGGCGCTGTGCACGGCCACGGTGGTCAGGCCCAGGGCCTTGGCGGTGCGCATCACCCGGCAGGCGATCTCGCCGCGGTTGGCAATCAGTAGCGTTGTAATCATTGTTCTGCTCCGTTGGAGGGCGGCAAGCCGCTTGGGGCTTGCGGCCTAAAGCTTCTAGCTGCTCTTCTGCCAGGCCGGCTTGCGCTTTTCGAGGAAGGCGTGCAGGCCTTCCTGGCCCTCGGGGCTGATGCGGATGCGGGCGATGGCGGCCTCGGTGTAGCGGCGCAGGGTGGGGCTCAGCTCGCCGCTGCCGATTTCCTGGAACAGCGCCTTGCAAGCCATTAGGGCGCAAGGGGAATTGCACAGCAGGTTGGCGATCCAGGCCTCGACCTTCTGGTCCAGCTCCTCGGCGCCATAGCACTCGTCCAGCAGGCCCAGCTCGCGGGCGCGCTTGCCGTCGAAGCGCTCGGCGGTGAGCGCGTAGCGGGTGGCCGCGCGCTGGCCGATGGCCTTGGTGACGAAGGGCCCGATGGTCGCCGGGATCAGCCCGATACGCACCTCGGACAGGCAGAACTGCGCCTGCTCGCTGCCCAGGGCCATGTCGCAGCAGGCCACCAGGCCCACGCCGCCGCCGAAGGCCGCTCCCTGGACCACGGCCAGGGTCGGTTTCTTCAGCAGGTGCAGGTTGTTCAGCAATTCGGCCAGTTGCTGGGCGTCGGCCAGGTTGCCCTGGTAGTCGAGCTTCACCGCCTCCTGCATCCAGGCCAGGTCGGCGCCGCCGCAGAAGTGCTTGCCGCGCCCGCGCAGCACCAGCAGGCGTACGCGCGCGTCGTCGGCCACCTGGTCCAACGCCTGGATCAGCTCGGCGATGGTCTGGGCGTTAAAGGCGTTGTTCTTGTCCGGCCGGTTCAGCCAGAGACTGGCCACGCCACGGTCGTCGATGTCGAGCTGAATGTTTTCAAAAGTAGTCATAAGGGCCTCTTGGGCTGCAGGCCGCAGGCTACAGGCTGCAGGCAGAAGCGCTCTAGCCTGCAGCCTGCTGCCTGTAGCCTGCCGCCGATTACATCCTGAACACGCCGAACTTGGTCGGCTCGATGGGCGCGTTGAGCGAGGCGGACAGGGCCAGGGCGAGGACCTCGCGGGTCTGCGCCGGGTCGATCACGCCGTCGTCCCACAGCCGCGCGCTGGAGTAGTAGGGGTGGCCCTGGCGCTCGTACTGCTCGAGGATCGGCGCCTTGATCTTCGCCTCGTCCTCGGCACTCAGCGCGTTGCCGGCGCGTTCGGCCTGCTCGCGCTTGACCTGGGCCAGCACGCCGGCGGCCTGTTCGCCGCCCATCACGCCGATCCGCGCGTTGGGCCACATCCACAGGAAGCGCGGGTCGTAGGCGCGGCCGCACATGCCGTAGTTGCCGGCGCCGAAGCTGCCGCCGATGATCACGGTGAACTTCGGCACCTGGGCGCAGGCCACCGCGGTGACCAGCTTGGCGCCGTGCTTGGCGATGCCGCCGGCCTCGTACTTCTGGCCGACCATGAAGCCGGTGATGTTCTGCAGGAACAGCAGCGGGATGCCGCGCTGGCAGGCCAGTTCGATGAAGTGCGCGCCTTTCTGCGCGGCCTCGGCGAAGAGGATGCCGTTGTTGGCGAGGATGGCGATGGGGTAGCCGTGCAGGTGTGCGAAGCCGCACACCAGGGTGGTGCCGAACAGCGCCTTGAACTCGTCGAACTCGCTGCCGTCTACCAGGCGCGCGATGATCTCGCGCACGTCGAAGGGCTGCTTGCTGTCCACCGGGATCACCCCGTACAGCTCCTCGGCGGAGTACAGCGGTGCGCGCGGGGGCAGGGTGTTGAGCTTGCCCTGCTTGCTCCAGTTGAGGTTGGCGATGCAGCGGCGGGCGATGGCCAGGGCGTGCTCGTCGTCCTCGGCGTAGTGGTCGGCCACGCCGCTGGTCTTGCAGTGCACGTCGGCGCCGCCGAGGTCCTCGGCACTGACCACCTCGCCGGTGGCGGCCTTCACCAGCGGCGGGCCGGCGAGGAAGATGGTGGCCTGCTCGCGGACCATGATGGTCTCGTCGCTCATGGCCGGCACGTAGGCGCCGCCGGCGGTGCACGAGCCCATCACCACGGCGATCTGCGGGATGCCCTGGGCGCTCATGTTGGCCTGGTTGAAGAAGATCCGCCCGAAGTGCTCGCGGTCCGGGAACACCTCGTCCTGGCGCGGCAGGTTGGCGCCGCCGGAGTCCACCAGGTAGATGCACGGCAGGCGGTTCTGCTGGGCGATGGCCTGGGCGCGCAGGTGCTTCTTCACGGTCAGCGGGTAGTAGCTGCCGCCTTTCACCGTGGCGTCGTTGCCGACGATCATGCATTCCACGCCTTCGACGCGGCCGATGCCGGCGACCACGCCGGCGGCGGCCACGTCTTCGCCGTAAACCCCGTGGGCGGCGAGGGCGGAAACCTCGAGGAACGGCGAGCCGGCATCGAGCAGGCGGTTGATGCGCTCGCGCACCAGCAGCTTGCCGCGTGCGCTGTGCTTGGCCTGCGCGGCGGCGCCGCCACCTTCGTGGACGCGGCCGAGCAGGGCGCGCAGGTCCTGGACGCTCTCCAGCATGGTCGCGGCATTGGCGGCGTATTCCGGGGAGCGCGTATTGATCTGGGTGCTAAGGATGGTCATAGGTTCTCCGCGCGCTGCAAGCTACAAGCTTCAAGCCGCAAGCGGGTGCTCTGGCTTCGGCTTGCAGCTTGAAGCTTGCCGCTTGTGGCTATCACTTCGTTTCGTTGAACAGCTCGCGCCCGATCAGCATGCGGCGGATCTCGCTGGTGCCGGCGCCGATCTCGTAGAGCTTGGCGTCGCGCAGCAGGCGGCCGGTGGGGAACTCGTTGATGTAGCCGTTGCCGCCGAGGATCTGGATGGCGTCCAGGGCCATTTGCGTCGCGCGCTCGGCGGTGTAGAGGATCACCCCGGCGGCGTCCTTGCGGGTGGTCTCGCCGCGGTCGCAGGCCTGGGCCACCGCGTACAGGTAGGCGCGGCTGGCGTTGAGCTGGGTGTACATGTCGGCGACCTTGCCCTGGATCAGCTGGAACTCGCCGATGCTCTGGCCGAACTGCTTGCGGTCGTGGATGTAGGGCACGATCACGTCCATGCACGCCTGCATGATGCCGATCGGGCCGCCGGCGAGCACCACGCGCTCGTAGTCCAGGCCGCTCATCAGCACCTTCACGCCGCCGTTGACCGCGCCCAGGACGTTCTCTTCCGGCACTTCCACGTCGTCGAAGAACAGCTCGCAGGTGTTCGAGCCGCGCATGCCCAGCTTGTCGAACTTGTTGCCACGGCTGAAGCCCTTCCAGTCACGCTCGACGATGAACGCGGTGATGCCGTGGGCGCCCTTTTCCGGCTCGGTCTTGGCGTAGATCACGTAGGTGTTGGCGTCCGGGCCGTTGGTGATCCAGGTCTTGCTGCCGTTGAGGACGAAGCGGTCGCCGCGCTTCTCGGCGCGCAGCTTCATGGAGACCACGTCGGAACCGGCGTTGGGCTCGCTCATGGCCAGCGCGCCTATGTGCTCGCCACTGATCAGCTTGGGCAGGTATTTGGCCTTCTGCTCGGCGTTGCCGTTACGCTTGATCTGGTTGACGCACAGGTTGGAGTGCGCGCCGTAGGACAGGCCGACGGAAGCCGAACCACGGCTGATCTCCTCGATGGCGATGACGTGGGCCAGGTAGCCCATGTTGGCGCCGCCGTATTCCTCGGCGACGGTGATGCCGAGCAGGCCCATGTCGCCGAACTTCTTCCACATGTCCACGGGGAACAGGTTGTCGGCGTCGATCTGCGCGGCGCGCGGGGCCAGTTCGCTGGCGACGAAGCCCTGCACCTGCTCGCGGAGCATGTCGATGGTTTCGCCGAGGCCGAAGTTGAGGGACGGGTAGCTCATGGTTGCACCTTTGTTGTACTTGGAATGCGGGGTAGGGCGCGTCAGGCGTTGGCGCGCTGTTTCTTCTCGGTTTCGGCCAGGGCCGCCAGGCAGCGTTCCTCGGCCGTGTCCAGTTCCAGCTTCATCTGCTCGATGTCGAGCAGCTGCTGCTCCAGTTGCGCGCGGCGGGCGGCGATCTTCTGCATGAAGGTCTCCAGCTGCTTGCGGTTGCCGCCGCTGGGGTCGTAGAGGTCGATCAGCTCCTTGCACTCGGCCAGCGAGAAGCCGATGCGCTTGCCGCGCAGGATCAGCTTCAGCGCCACCAGGTCCTTGGGGCTGTAGATGCGCTCCTGGCCGCGGCGCTCCGGGCTGAGCATGCCCTGCTCCTCGTAGAAGCGGATGGCGCGGGTGGTCACGTCCAGTTCGCGGGCCAGGTCGGAAATGCTGTAGGTGGTCGGCATCGGGCTTGCTCGTTTGTTTACCTTTACGTTAACGTAAACCTGCGTCGAGGGGCTGTCAATCACTTCGCCTCAAGCCGGCTGGCCCGCTAATTGCGTGCGTTGCCGGGCAACCGAGCGTCCTCTTTACTCAAGGGGAGGACGGGTGTAGACAGTCCCTGACCAGCCTGAGCGTCCCGCGCGGCCATGCACTGCGCGGACAAGCGGAGCCGAGATCGACATGACAAGAACAATAGGCAGCGACCTGCTGCGCGAGGCCCACCGGGCCCGTGAACGCCTGCAGCGCGAGGGCGAGCTACCCGCCGGCGTGCTGCGCGAGGAAATCGACGCCTCCTGGCGGCGCAGCCTGGGCCACGGTCTGGACTGCGGCGGCGCCAACGACCAGGAACTGGACAATCGCGCCGGCATCGAGCTGCTGCTGGAGAACAACCGCCTGCTGCTCGACGCCGCCACCCCCGAGCTGGATTTCCTGCGCCAGCGCCAGGGCCACGACGCCCTGGTGATCCTTGCCAACGCCGACGCCACCATCGTCTCGGTGGCCGGCGCCCACGAGCGCCTGCGCCGCATCGGCCTGGAAGACATCACCCTGGGCGCCTGCTGGAGCGAGGCCGCGCGCGGCACCAACGCCCTGGGCACCGCCCTGGTGGAAGGCCGCGCCACCCAGATCGACTGCGGCGAGCACTACCTGGAACGCCTCAGCCGCTTCTCCTGCACCTCGGTGCCCATCAGTTGCCCCCAGGGCACGCTGCTCGGCGTGCTCGACCTAACCCGCGAAGGCCCCCTGGCCGGCCCGGTGGAAAGCCTCAGCCTGCTCAACCGCGCCGCGGTGCAGATCGAGGAGCGGCTGTTCGCCGCCAGCTTCCCGGGGCAGGTGGTGCTGTCCTTCCACAGCCGCCGCCAGTACCTGGATTCGCCCTGGCAGGGCCTGCTGGCGCTGAGCCTGGAGGGCCGCATCCTGGCCCTCAGCACGCCGGCCTGCCAACTGCTCGGCGCCGCCCGCGAGGTACTGATAGGGCGCCGCTGCGAGGACCTGCTGGGTGCCCGCGGCGAACAGCTGCTGGCGCGCCTGCAGCCCGGCGCCCTGGGCAGCCTGCAGACGGCCAAGGGCGAGTTCTTCTACAAGGTGCTGCAGGCGCCGCTGCGCAGCACCGCGGTGTCGGTGCCGGCGCGCCAGCCGCAGCGCCCGGCCCCGGCCGCGCCGGACCTGGAGGCCCTGGCTGGCGGCAACCCGCGCTACGCCCGCGCCCTGCGCATGGCCCGCCAGGGCCTGCTGAACGAGTTGCCGGTGCTGCTGCTGGGCGAGACCGGCAGCGGCAAGGAGGTGGTGGCGCGCGCCCTGCACCAGGGCAGTGCGCGGGCCGGCAAGCCGTTCATCGCGGTGAACTGCGCGGCCATCCCCGAAGGCCTGATCGAATCCGAACTGTTCGGCTACCGCGAGGGCGCCTTCACCGGCTCGCGCCGCGGCGGCATGGTCGGCCGGCTGCAGCAGGCCCACGGCGGCACCCTGTTCCTCGACGAGATCGGCGACATGCCCCTGGCCCTGCAGGCGCGGCTGCTGCGCGTGCTGCAGGAGCGCAAGGTGGCGCCGCTGGGCGCGGGCGAGGAGCAGGACATCGACGTGGCGCTGATCTGCGCCACCCACCGCGACCTCAAGCGCCAGGTGGAAGAGAAGCAGTTCCGCGAGGACCTCTATTACCGCGTCAACGGCATCAGCGTGCGCCTGCCGGCATTGCGCGAGCGCGACGACCTCGGCGAGCTGGCCCAGGGCCTGCTGGCCAAGCTGGGCGCGCCCGGGGTGCGCCTGGACGACGAACTCTTCGCGCTGCTGGCCGACTACCACTGGCCGGGCAACATCCGCCAGCTGGAGATGGTCCTGCGCACCGCCCTGGCCATGCGCGGGGAAGGCGAGGCCACGCTGGGCCTGGAGCACCTGCCCGACAGTACCCTGGAAGAGCTCGCCACCGGCGAGCGGCAGCCCTGCGGGCGCATCCGCGAGACCGAGATGGAGCTGATCCGCCAGGCCCTGGACCGCCACCAGGGCAACGTCTCGGCGGCGGCCGACGCGCTGGGTATCAGCCGCGCCACCCTGTACCGCAAGCTCAAGCAACTGAAGGGCGGCTGATGTTCTTCACCCGCCTGATCGACAGCGACGACCCCAAGGCCCTCAAGGACGCGCTGCACTGGCTGTACGGCTTCGTCCGCCCGCAGCGCCTGGCCATCCTCGGCCTGCTGGGCCTGGCCCTGTGCGCCTCGCTGCTGGCGCTGGCGCAACCCTGGCTGACCAAGCTGCTGATCGACGACGGCCTGCTGGCCCGCGACTTCCCCATGCTGGCGCTGCTGGCCGGGGCGATGATCGTGATCGGGCTGGTGGGCATGGTCCTCTCGGGGCTCAACCGCTACCTGCACACGCGCCTGTCCGGGCGCATCCTGTTCGCCCTGCGCGATGCGCTGTACCGCCACCTGCAGAGCCTCTCGCCGACCTTCTTCGCGCGCCGCCGCATCGGCGACCTGATGTCGCGGCTGGACGGCGACGTCGCCGAGATCCAGCGCTTCGCCGTGGACTCGCTGTTCTCCGCGGTGTCCGCGGTGATCGGCCTGGTCGGCTCGCTGGCGCTGCTGCTGACGCTGAGCTGGAAGCTGTCGCTGCTGGTGGCCGTGCTGATCCCGCTGGACGTGCTCTGGCTGCGCTGGATGCGCAAGAAGGTGGAGCGCGAGGCGCGCCAGCTGCGCGAGCGCTCGGCCGACCTGTCGTCGTTCTTCGTCGAGACCCTGCCGGCGATGAAGTTCATCCAGTCCGCCGGCCAGCAGGGCCGCGAGGCGCGGCGCCTGGAGGGCCTCGGGCAGGGCTACCTGGGCCAGCTGCTGCGCCTGCAGGTCACCGAGTTCTTCACCCAGGCGCTGCCGGGGACGCTGATGTCGCTGTCGCGCGCCTGCGCCTTCCTGGTCGGCGGCTACTGGGTGGTGCAGGGCACCTGGCAGCTGGGCTCGCTGATCGCCTTCTCCACTTACCTGGGCATGGCCATCGGCCCGGTGCAGAGCCTGCTCGGCCTGTACGTGGCGCTGCAGCGCATGACCGTCAGCCTGGGCCGGGTGATGGAACTGCGCGGCGAGGCGCCGGGCGTGGCGTCGCCGGCGCAGCCCAGGCCGATGCCGAGCGTCGGCGAGCTGCGCCTGGAGGGCGTGAGCTTCAACCACGCCGGCCGCAGCCAGCCGCTGCTGGAGGGCGTGGACGCCTGCATCCCGGCCGGACGCAAGGTGGCCCTGAGCGGGCCGTCGGGCGTCGGCAAGTCGACCCTGACCGACCTGCTGCAACGCTTCTACGACCCGGACCAGGGGCGCATCCTGCTCGACGGCGTGGACCTGCGCGAGCTGGACCTGTTCGAGCTGCGCCGGCGCATCGCCGTGGTCAGCCAGGAGCTGGTGCTGTTCCGCGGCAGCCTGGCCGACAACCTGTCGTACAGCGCGCCCCACGTCAGCCGCGAAGAGATCGAAAGGGTGGCGACCCTGGCCCAGCTGGACGGCCTGGTCGCCAGCCTGCCCGAGGGCCTCGACAGCCCCCTGGGCGAGCGCGGCCAGCAGCTTTCCGGCGGGCAGAAGCAGCGCATCGCCATCGCCCGCGCCTTGCTGCAGGACCCGCTGGTGCTGATCCTCGACGAAGCCACCTCGCAGGTGGACGAAAGCACCGAGCGCGAAGTGATAGCCGCCATCGACCGGCTGTTCGCCGGGCGCACCCGCATCCTCGTCAGCCACCGTCCCTCGACCCTGGCCGAGGCCGACCTGCGCCTGGAGCTGCAGGACGGCCGGCTGAGCGTGCGCGAGGTGCCGCTGGTGGCCGTGGGAGGGCAGGGTGGCTGAGGTCCGGGTGGGCGTGGTCGATAGCGGCCACACCGAGGTACAGGCCGGTGTCGTGCTGGCCGGCCAGCGTTTCTGTCTGGCCGATGATGGACTGGACCGACTGCCATTGGCGACGGATGCCCTGGGCCATGGCTCGGCCGTGATCCAGGCGATTCTTTTCCGCGCGCCGCAAGCGCGCTTCAGCGTGGCCCAGGTGTTCGACGGGCGCGGCGTGACCAGCCCGTTGCAGATCGCCGCCGCGCTGCAGTGGCTGGGCGGGCAGGGCGTGCGCGTGGTCAACCTGAGCCTGGGGGTGCGCCAGGACCGGCCTCTGCTGCGTGAGGCGGTGGCCGAGCTGGTGGCGGCCGGGGTGCTGGTCTGCGCATCCAGCCCGGCGCGGGGCGAGCCGGTGTTTCCGGCGGCGTATCCGGGAGTGGTGCGGGTGACTGGGGATGCGCGGTGCGCTGAGGGCGAGTGGTCCTGGCTGGGCAGTGCGCAGGCGGATTTCGGGGCGGCTGTGCGGGTTGGGGGGCAGGCGGGGGCGAGTTTGGGGTGTGCGGCTTTTTGTGGGCACCTGGTGGCTTTGCTGGGGGAGCGGCCGGCGTTATCGAATGAAGAATTGTTGGCGTTGATGCGTGAGGGGGCCGTGTACAAGGGGATCGAGCGGAAGGTGGGGTTATGAGTGGGGTTGGGGTTTCTTTCCCTCTCCCCAGCCCTCTCCCTGAAGGGAGAGGGGGCCGTTCGGCGTGGTTGGGAGTCCGGAGTCATCCTGTTGCTCCGCGACTGCCGGCTACATGCCTAACTTCGCCACTGCTCCGTACAGTCCCCTCTCCCTTCAGGGAGAGGGTTAGGGAGAGGGAACGGACCTGCAGCCATCACCAACCCTCCCAGCGAACACCCCCATGCCCCCAATCCTGATCCTCGGCGCCGGCCCCGCCGGAACCGCCACCGCCATCGGCCTGCGCCGCCTCGGCTACCCCGTCACCGTCATCAGCGAATGGCGCCGCTTCGCCGCCGTCGAAGGCGTCTCCCAACGCGTGCTCGACGGCCTGCGCCACGCCGGGCTGAACCACGCCCTGGCCTGCGCCGCGCCGCCTTCGCAACGGCGGGTGAACTGGAACGGCGCCGAGAGCGCGCAGAACGTCGAATTCATCCTCGACCGTCCGCTGTTCGACCAGGGCCTGCGCCAGGACCTGCATGACGCCGGTATCCAGGTGCTGGAAGACCGCGTGCTCAGCGTGGAGTCCGACGCCACGGGCCACCACGTGCGCCTGGAAAGCGGCCAGCAACTGCAAACCCCATTTCTGGTGGAAGCCCGTGGCCGCCAGGCACCGCTGAACCAGAAGGCCGGCAAGGCCCGCCGCGGCCCGGAAACCCTCAGCCTGCTCAGCCGCTGGCAGGGCGCGCCGGGGCCGGTGGCCAGCGCGGTGCAGAGCCTGGCCGATGGCTGGGCGTGGATGGCGCGGCTGGCCGATGGGCGCTGCTACTGGCAGCTGACCCTGGACGTGGCCAGCAGCGCGCTGCCACCCAAGGAGCAGCTACTCGACTACTGCCGCGAACGCCGCCAGCGCTCCGAACTCAGCCAGGCATTCTTCGGCGGCCACCTCGAGCAGGACCTGGAGCTGCATGCCCGCAGCAGCACGCCGATCCTCTGCCTGGAGGCCTGCGGCGAGGACTGGATCCGCGTGGGCGATGCGGCCATGGCGGTGGACCCGCTGTCCGGCAACGGCATCTTCCAGTCGCTGTCCTCGGCGTTGCAGGCGCCGGCGGTCATCAACACGCTGTTGCGCGCGCCGGCGCGCGGCGACCTGGCCAGGCGCTTCCACCAGCGCCGGGTGGAGCAGCTGTTCCTGCGCTTCGCCCGCGTCGGCCGCGACTTCTACGCCGAGGAACAGCAGTGGGCGGACCAGCCGTTCTGGCAGGCCCGCCGCGCCTGGCCGGACGCGCAGCCCAGCCATGCCCCGGCGGACTTCGACGCCCTGCGCATCGAGCGCGCCCCGGTGCTGCGCGACGGCCTGGTGGACGAGGCCGAGGTGGTGGTCAGCCCCGACCAGCCCCTGGGCATCTGGCACCTGCAGGGCCTGGAGCTGGCGCCCTGGCTGCGGCGTCTGCGCAGCGAGCCGCAGGACCGGGTGCTGGCCGCGCTGCCGGCGGAGCAGCGGCGCATCTTCCAGGGTTGGCTGCTGAGCCAGGGCTACCGCCCGCGCTGATCAGGCCTTGAACTGCTGCACCAGGCGGTGCTGCTGCTCGGCGCTCTGGTTCAACTGCTGGCTCAGGTGCGCCGAGCGCTCGGCCTGGTCCGACAGGGCCTGGGTGACGTCGCGGATGGTGCCGATGTTGCGGCCGATCTCCTCGGCCACGCTGCTCTGCTCCTCGGCGGCGCTGGCGATCTGCAGGTTCATGTCGCTGATCAGGTTCACCGCGCCGGTGATGCGCTGCAGCGCGTCTATGGCCTGGCGCGCCTGCTCGACGTTGTCCTGGGCCTGGCGGTAGCTGGCATGCATGGCGTCGGCCACCGACAGGCTGCGCGCCTGCAGGTTCTCGATCACCTGGCGGATTTCCTCCACCGAGTCCTGGGTGCGCCGCGCCAGGCCGCGCACCTCGTCGGCGACCACGGCGAAGCCGCGCCCGGATTCGCCGGCGCGCGCCGCCTCGATGGCGGCGTTGAGGGCCAGCAGGTTGGTCTGCGCGGCGATGTTCTGGATCACCTCCAGGATCGCGCCTATCTGCTCGTTGCTGCGCGCCAGGTTCTGCAGCTCGCCCATGGCCTGGTTCATGTCGCCGGCCAGGGCGTCGATGCCGGCGCTGGTGGCCGCGATGGTGGCGTAGCCGTCCTGGCTGGCGCGCTCGGCCTCGCCGGCGGCCTGGGCGGCGCTGGCCGCGCTCTGGGCCGAGGCGTTGGCGGTGGCGGACATCTCCTGCAGGGCGGTGGCGACCATGTCGATCTCGCGGAACTGCTGCTGGATGCCGTCGCTGGTCCGGCGGGCGATGACCGCGGTCTGGTCGGCGCCGGCGCGGGCCTCGCCACTGGCCGCCTGTACCGCGGCGATGCTCGGCTGGAGCTTGTCGAGGAAGCGGTTGAAGGCCAGGGCCAGGCGGCCCAGCTCGTCGTGGCGCGGATGGTTCAGGCGGCGGGTGAGGTCGCCTTCGCCGTCGGCGATGTCTTCCAGCATTCGCGCCAGGCCCAGGATCGGCCGGCTGATGCCGCGCGCGGTGAGGGTGATGACGCCCATGCCCAGCAGCGCCACCAGCACGCCCAGGCCGACCTCCAGCCAGGTGCTGCGGGCGCGCAGGGCGTCCAGGGTATTCTTCAGCGACTGCGCCGGGGCCAGTAGCACCTGGCGCGGCACGCTGAGCAGGATGCCCCAGGGCTTGGCCCCGGGCAGCGGCGCCAGGCTGCTGAGTACGGAAACGTCGGCGCTCTGGTCGTAGGTCAGCGAGCGGTCCTGGGCCATGTCGCCCAGCACCTGGGGCAGCGCCGCGTCCTTGAACGGTTGGCCGAGGCCGGCGGCGTTGGCGCTGTCGCTGGCCAGCAGGCCGTTGGGGCTGAGGATGCGGATGCGGCCCTGGCCGTCGAACAGCTGGCGGCTGCCGGCCACGCTGCTCTGCTGCAGCGCGGCGAGGTCGATGTCGAAGCCCACGGCGGCGACGAACTTGCCGTTCTCCAGCAGCGGCAGGGTGATGCTGGTGACCAGCCGGCGCTGCCCGGAGGCATCGTCGAAATAGGGGTCGAGCACGCAGGGCGCCAGGCTCTCCCGCGGGCAGGTGAAGAAGGCGTTGTACGGCTGGCCGCTGGGGCCGGGGGTGGTATCGGCCAGCACCTGCTCGGTGCCGACCACGCTCTGCTGCTGGCCGCCGCTGCGCAGCAGGTAGAGGGTGAAGCGGCCGTTCTCGTTGCTGCCCAGTTCGTCACGGCCCTTGAAGCTGGCGTCGGCGCCGTCCAGGGTGTCGACGCCGAACACCACGAAGAGCCCGAGCAGCTCCGGGTGCGCGCCCAGGGTGCCGCCCATTTCCGCCACCAGCTTGCGCCGCAGTGCCTCGGCGCCGAGGTTGCCCTGGCGGTTCTGCTCGCGCAGCGCCAGCAGGGTGCGCGACAGGCCTTCGCCGAGCAGCAGCTTGTCCTGCAGCTGGCGTTGCAGCTGCAGGGCCTGCACCTGGCCCTGGGTCTGCAGGCTGGCGCGGGCGGCGTCGGCGAACAGCTTGCCGCTGTCGTCCTTGATCACCTGGCTGTCCTGGCGCGCCTGGTACAGCGACAGGCCGATCAGGGTGGCGGCGACGCCCAGCAGGCACAGGCCGGCCAGGCAGGTGATGCGGCCCTGGAGGGTGGACAGGATGCTACGCATGCAAAGGCCTCCATGAAAACCGCGAAACCCGCCGCCGCGCCACGGCCGGGATGGGGGCCGGCGGTGGCGCGGGGCGGGCTTGCGGTGCGTGGCTTAGAAGGTGGTGGTGAAAATCAGCTGGCTGTACAGGTTGCTGTCGTTGCTGCCGATCTGCACGCCGCCGTCCTCGGTGCTCTTCTTCGGCTTGTACAGGCCGATCAGCGGGGTGATGGTCAGGTTCGGGGTGACCATCCAGTCGGCGTACAGGTCCAGCTCGCGGCCGCTGAAGTTGCCCAGGTCGTTGTCCAGGGTATGGAAGTCGAACCATTGCAGGCCGACGTCGAAGCTCTCCGACGGGGTGATCTTGGCGCCGATGTTGTGGACCCGGGTGTTGCTGTTGAAGGGGCCGGAGTAGTTGCCCGCCACCTCGCCCTGGAACCAGGTGCCGAAGCCGCGGCTGAAGCCGTAGAACAGCGGGTCGAAGCCTTCCGAGAAGCGGCTGAAGCGGTAGCTGAGGTAGGGCTTCCAGGGCACGTCGGCGAAGGTCCAGCCGGCTTCCAGGTACCAGGCGTTCTCGTCGTCGGCGTGGCGCTTGTCCTGCCAGGCGTACTCGCCGGAGAGGAACAGGTTCTCGACGCCGGCGTTGCCCTGGCCGCGCACGCTCCAGGTCTTCATGTCCTTGCGGTCGAGCTGGGCGGGGGAGGCGTACTGCTCGTCGATGTCGGTGATGTCGATGTAGGTCAGGCCCAGGGTGCCGGCCTCGTCGACGTGCTCCAGGGTCCCGACGTACAGCTCGGGCTTGGCCTGGGCCGGGTTGTCGGACTTCAGGCGCATGATGTCGCCGCGCCAGCCTTCCTTGCCGCCGATGCGCAGCACCGCGGTCTCGTCGAAGCTGCGGCGGCCGGCCAGGTAGTAGGCGCCGCCGCGGTCGAACATGCCGTCGGCCAGGCCGTTGCCGAAGTTGAGGGCGTCGCCGTTGATCAGGAAGCCGTCGCCGACCACGATGTTCTGGCGGCCGAAGGACAGGTCGATGCCGTCCTCGCCCAGCACCGGGAACAGCTTGCCGGAGCGCCAGCCCAGGTAGGCGTCCTCGATCTTGGTGGTGCGCTCGGAGCCGTCAGTGAAGCCGGCGGCGTCGCCGTCGCCCCAGGTCGCCGAGCTGAGCAGGGCGAAGGCGCCATAGGCCGTGCCGGCCTCGCCCAGGCGCTGGTCGCCGCTCAGGCCGTACTTGATGAAGCCTTCCTGCCAGGAGGACGAGCCCTTGTCCTTGGTGCCGCTCTGCGCATAGTTCTCCTGGCTGTGGAACAGCGCGTAGACCGCGGTGAGGTCGGCGTTGAGGTGGGTATCGTCGGTGGAATACAGCGAGTAGGCGCTGGCCTGGCCCGCGCCGGCGAGCAGCAGGGCGAGCAGCGTCGGGCGCAGGACGGTGGGTCTGGTCATGGCGTGCATCCGTATCGTTATTGTTGGCAGGGGACGAAACTGCCTGGGATGCTAAGGCCACGGGCGCTGCTGGCCTTGTGCCTGTCTGCCAAGTGCTTGGATGTGCTTGCCAGATGTCTGCGGGATCGCGGACGGAGTCCGCTCCTACGGTGGGACAGGTGCCTCACGGAAACCTGTAGGAGCAGGTCCTGCCTGCGATTCGCGCGCAGGGCGCGCTCCTACATGGGAATGGCGTGAGTGGCGCAGCGTAGGAGCGGATCTCATCCGCGAACCGCGCCGGAATTCCCGGCTATCGCGGACAAGGTCCGCTCCTACGACCGTGCTCGACCGTAGGGCGAATAACCGTTCGCGGTTATCCGCCGTTGGCCGGAACGCCGGTGCCCGACGGCCGCGGCGGATAACGCCGTAGGCGTTATGCGCCCTACGGGTTGGAAAGAGGCGGCGCAGCCTGCAAGACAGTTGCTCCTACCATACGGGCGGGCTCGGCTTCTCGTAGGAGCGAGCTTGCTCGCGAAGGGGTTCCGAATTGGGCATGGTGCGTGCTCTGAAGAGCGCCCTTGAGCTGGCCTAATGATCTTGGACACCTTCATCGGGCGCTATCATGGCGCCCAACTGGAGGCAAAAATAGTGCGAAAGTCCTATTCAAATGAATTCAAAATCAAGACTGCCGAGATGGTGCTTGATGGCGGGATGTCCGT
>NZ_JAZAQP010000067.1:0-27351 GCF_036231725.1 Pseudomonas sp. JH-2
TTTACGGCTCATGAATGACTCCTCTATTCAGTGGATTTTCCACCTATCGAGGTGTCCGAGGAAATTGAACCACCACAGCCTCCTCTCGGCACGGACTAGCCCCCTCTCCCTTCAGGGAGAGGGCTGGGGAGAGGGAGCGGACTCAATCCTCGTGCCATAGCCTAGGGTTCGCGAGCAAGCTCGCTCCTACGAAAACCCCCACCTGCAAAAAATCTCAACCGCCCACTCCCCCTCCCCCCGCCTTTTTCACCAAAACCATCACTTCACCTCCGCACCAAACCCATCCACCCCAAAATAAACCCCTTAAAAATCAACAAATAACAAACAAAACAACCACCCACCCAATCCCCCCTGGCACGCCCATTGCCCCTCTACCCCCAGATGCCGCCGGCATCGAATTTTTCTCCAACAACAAGAAACCCGGCCGCCGCACCGATGACGCGCACGGCCGGAACGGAGGGCAAGCACATGGCCGAGATCTCGAATCTCGCATACGTGGTTTTCAACGCCAGCGACCTGGATGCCTGGGAGGCGTTCGCCACCGGCATCCTCGGGCTGCAGGTCGGCAACCGTAGCGCGCAGGCCCTGCACCTGCGCATGGACGAGCGCGAGCACCGGCTGATCTTCGAGCACGGCAACGCCGACGACATCGTGGCGCTGGGCTGGGAGTTCGACACCAGCGGCGAACTGGGCGCCTACGTCGACGGGCTGCGGGAGCGGGACGTGCAGGTGAACGAGGCCGACGACGCGCTGCGCCGGGCGCGCAAGGTGGAGCGCCTGTACTACTGCGTCGACCCCATCGGCCTGCGCCACGAGTTCAGCTACGGCCCGCAGCAGGCGCCGCTGTCGGCGCCCTTCCATTCGCCGCTGCTGGTCGGCGGCGGCTTCCAGACCGGCGAGCTGGGCGTGGGCCACGTGTTCGTCGCCGCGCTGGATGCCGAGGAGTCGGTGCGCTTCTACACCGAGCAGCTGGGCCTGCGCATCTCCGACTACATCCGCGACTCGCACAGCATCCCCGGCCTGGCCATCGACGGCGTGTTCATGCACACCCGCACCGGCCGCCACCACTCCCTCGCCACCGCGGCCATCCCGTCGGCGAAGAAGCTCAACCACCTGATGATCGAGGTGCAGGCCCTGGACGACGTCGGCCTGGCCTTCGACCGCGTCCGCGCCGCCCAGGTGCCGGTGATCATGGAGATCGGCCACCACCCCAACGACCGCATGCTGTCGTTCTACGTCGCCACGCCCTCGGGCTTCGGCATCGAGTACGGCTGGGGCGGCGTGGTCATCGACGACGCCAACTGGACGGTGCGCAACTACAGCCAGCTCAGCGACTGGGGCCACCGCTTCGCCCTGCCACCGGCGCAGTAAAGCCAGCCTCCCATCCCCCTCTTCAAAGGAGTCAATCGACATGAGCCTGTGGCTTGATTTTCTCGGTGCGCAAATCCGCTTCATCGACACCCCCAGCTTCGGCAGCATTCGCATCGCCGAGGCCGGCAAGGGCAACCCCGAGGCGCTGCTGCTGATGCACGGCATCGGCGGGCACATCGAGGCCTACGCGAAGAACGTCGTGGCCCTGGCCGACAGCTTCCACGTGGTGGCGCTGGACTTCGTCGGCCATGGCCTGTCGGCCAAGCGCACCGACGTCGACTACATCCCCTCCACCTACGCCGCGCTGCTGGGCGAGGTCATGGACGTGCTCGGCATCGCCAGCGCCCACGTCTCCGGCGAGTCCCTCGGCGGCTGGGTCGCCGGGCTGTTCGCCGCACGCAACCCACAGCGGGTCAAGCGCCTGGTGCTCAACACCGCCGGCGGCATCCCGGTGGTCAGCGAAAAGGGCCGCCAGGACCTGCGCGACCTCGATGCGCTGAACAAGAAGAACTTCGGCAAGGCGCCCTCGGTGGACTCGGTGCGCCAGCGCATGCAGTGGCTGATGCACGAGTCCAACTGGCACCTGCTGGACGACGAGCTGATCGGCAGCCGCCTGGCCCTGTACACCCGCCCGGACTTCCAGAAGTCGGCGCCGCTGATGTTCGGCATGCTCGAACGGGTGGACGAGCTGGTGCAGCGCGGCGAGATGCTGCCGGTGGAACAGCTGCAATGCGACACCCTGTTCCTCTGGACGCGGCACAACCCCATCCACGACCTGCCCGCCGCCGAGGCCGCCTGCGCGCGCAACCCCAGGGCGCAGCTGTACGTGATGCAGGCCGAGGCCGCGCACTGGCCGCAGTACGAGGCGCCGGAGGAATTCAACCGGGTGATGCGCAGCTTCCTGCGCACGGGCGAGGTGTGAGATGGGCGGCCTGGCCTTGAAAGCCCCCGCCCCGGCGCCGGCCACCCCCGGCGTCGACGCCCAGGCCTTCCGCGGCGGCATGCGCCGCCTGGCCGGCGCGGTGTGCATCCTCACCCTGCGCAAGGGCGAGCTGCGCGCCGGGCTGACCGCCACGGCGGTGGTCTCGGTCTCGGCCGAGCCGCCACGCCTGCTGGTGTGCATCAACCGCAACGTCTTCGCCCACCGCCTGCTGGAGGTCGGCGCGGCGCTGTGCGTGAACGTCCTGCACGAAAGCAACCTGCAGGTGGCGCAGAGCTTCGCCGGGATGCTCGAAGGCGTCGACGGCGAGCAGCGCTTCCGCCACGGCGCCTGGCGCGACGCCGAGGACGACGGCGCGCCGCGGCTGGAGGACGCCCTCACCGCCTTCCAGTGCCGGGTGGTCGAGCTGATCGATGCCTCCAGCCACAGCATGGTGCTCTGCGAGGTGCGCCAGGTGCACCTGCCGGCCCATGCCGAGGCCGCCCCGCTGCTGTATTTCGACGGCCGCTTCGCCGGCCTCGACACCCTTTGAACGACGACCAGGAGAACAACAAGATGGGTCAGATCGAACATGTCATCACTGCCCCCAGCGCCGAAGAACTGATCGCCCGCGCCCAGGCCATGGTGCCCTGGCTGCGCGAGCAGGCCGAGGCGGTGGAAGAGGCGCGCAGCGTCCCCGCCGCGACCATCCAGGCCTTCAAGGACGCCGGTTTCTTCCGCATCCTGCAGCCGGCCCGCTGGGGCGGCTACGCGATGTCCCCGGAGGTGTTCTACCGGGTGCTCATGGAACTGGGCCGCGGCTGCCCGTCCAGCGCCTGGAACATGATGATCCTCGGCATCCACCAGTGGGAGTTCGGCAAGTTCGACTCGCGCGCCGGCGACGAAGTCTGGGGCGAGGACCCGGCCATCCTGGTGGCTTCCTCCTACGCGCCCTGCGGCAAGGTGACCCGGGTCCCCGGCGGCTGGCGCATCAGCGGCCAGTGGCCGACCTCCAGCGGCTCGGAGCACGCCACCGGCGGCGCCTTCCTCGGCGGCCGGGTGCTGGACGAGCAGGGCAACATCGTCGACCTGCGCGCCTTCCTGGTGCGCCGCGAGGACTACGAGTTGCTCGACGACTGGTACGCCGTCGGCCTGGCCGGCACCGGCAGCCGCTCGCTGCGCCTGCGCGACGACACCTTCGTGCCCGAGCACCGCTCCCACAGCATCGTCGACTACCGGCTGGGCGACACCGCCGCCAGCTACCGCCTGCCGTTCAACCAGATCTTCTACGGCTCGGTCTCGGCGGTGATCGTCGGCTTCGCCAACGGCATGGTCGACCTGTTCGTCGAGCACATGGCGCCGCGGCAGAACATCTTCGTGCCCGGCTCGCCAGCGCAGAACCCCTTCGTCCAGGAAAAACTCGGCAACGCCGTGCTGCTGATCCGCTCGGCGCGCGCCCGGGTGCTGCAGTGCATCCAGGAATCCATGGGCTACGCCGAGCGCAACCAGCCGGTGCCGCTGGACCTGCGCGTGCACTACTTCCTCGACAACCAAGGCGTGGCCCGCGACTGCTTCGGCGCGGCGCACATGATCTTCAAGAAGAGCAGCGCCCGCGGCGTGTTCCTCAAGAACCCGCTGCAGCGCCAGCTGCGCGCCCTGCTGGTGGCGGCCAACCACATCACCCAGAACGAGGACGACACCTCGGCCATGCTCGGCGCCTACCTGCTGGGCCAGGGCGTGCCGCCGGGCGTCTTCGAGCTGCCCGCCACCCACTGACCGCCGTGCGCGCCGGCCGGCGCGCACCGCCTTGCGGAGTACCCCGATGAACGATTCACAGATCCACGCCGCCGGCCAGGCCCTGCACGAGGCCTGGCGAACCCGGCGGCCAATGGAGCCGCTGACGGCGCAATGCCCTGGGCTGAGCCTCGACGACGCCTACCGCATCCAGCAGGTCTTCGTCGACCTGCGCCTGGAGGCCGGCGAGCGCGTGGTGGGCAAGAAGATCGGCGTCACCAGCCGGCCGGTGATGGAGATGCTCAAGGTCTACCAGCCCGACTTCGGCTACCTGCTCGACGGCATGTGCCGGCCCTCCTACGCGCCCATCGCCCTCGACGGCCTGATCCAGCCCAAGGCCGAGGGCGAGCTGGCCTTCGTGCTGAAGAAGGACCTGCTCGGCCCCGGCATCAGCAATGCCGACGTGCTGGCCGCCACCGAGGGCGTGATGGCCTGCTTCGAGATCGTCGACTCGCGCATCCGCGACTGGAAGATCGCCATCCAGGACACCGTCGCCGACAACGCCTCCTGCGGCCTGTTCGTGCTCGGCGAGCGCCTGGTGGACCCGCGCAGCCTGGACCTGAGCCTGTGCGGCATGGTGCTGGAGAAGAACGGCGAGGTGGCGGTGACCGGCGCCGGCGCCGCGGCCCTGGGCCACCCGGTCAACGCGGTGGCCTGGCTGGCCAACACCCTCGGCCGCTTCGGCATCCCCCTCAAGGCCGGCGAGGTGATCCTCTCCGGCGCCCTTGGGGCGATGGTCCCGGTGGCCCGTGGCGACTTCCTGCGGGTGAGCATCGGCGGCGTCGGCCACTGCTCGCTGCGCTTCGACTGACGGCCGCGGCCGTCCCAAGGATTCGACAATGCAAAAGATAAAGTGCGCGCTGATCGGGCCGGGCAACATCGGCACCGACCTGCTCTACAAGCTCAAGCGCAGCGAACGGCTGGAACCGGTCTGGATGGTCGGCGTGGACGCCGCCTCCGAGGGCCTGGCGCGGGCCCGCGAACTGGGCCTGAAGACCACCGCCGACGGCATCGACGGCCTGCTGCCGCACGTGCTGGACGACGACATCCGCATCGCCTTCGACGCCACCTCCGCCTACGTGCACGCCGAGCACAGCCGCAAGCTGAACGCCGCCGGGGTGCTGGTGATCGACCTCACCCCGGCCGCCATCGGGCCCTTCTGCGTGCCGCCGGTCAACCTCGGCGAGCAGCTCGGGCGCGGCGAGATGAACGTCAACATGGTCACCTGCGGCGGCCAGGCGACCATTCCCATGGTCGCCGCGGTGTCTCGGGTGCAGCCGGTGCGCTACGCCGAGATCGTCGCCACCGTGGCCAGCAGGTCGGTGGGCCCCGGCACGCGCAAGAACATCGACGAGTTCACCCGCACCACCGCCGCCGCCATCGAGCAGGTCGGCGGCGCCCGCCAGGGCAAGGCGATCATCGTCATCAACCCCGCCGAGCCGCCGCTGATCATGCGCGACACCGTGCACTGCCTGGTGGACGGCGAGCCCGACCAGGCCGCCATCGCCGCCTCGGTCGAGGCGATGATCGCCGAGGTGCGCCGCTACGTGCCCGGCTACCGCCTGGTCAACGGCCCGGTGTTCGACGGCGAGCGCGTCTCGCTGTACCTGGAGGTCGAGGGCCTGGGCGACTACCTGCCGACCTACGCCGGCAACCTCGACATCATGACCGCCGCCGCCGCGCGCACCGCCGAGCTGTTCGCCGAAGCGCTGGGCGAAGGCCGCCTCGACCGCACCCCGAAGGAGCCCGCATGAACCTTTCCGGCACGAGCATCCGCATCCACGACATGACCCTGCGCGACGGCATGCACCCCAAGCGCCACCAGATCAGCCTGGCGCAGATGCGCAGCATCGCCTGCGGCCTGGATGATGCCGGGGTGCCGCTGATCGAGGTCACCCACGGCGACGGCCTGGGCGGCGCCTCGGTCAACTACGGCTTCCCGGCACACAGCGACGAGGAGTACCTGCAGGCGGTGGTGCCGCTGATGAAGCAGGCCAGGGTCTCGGCCCTGCTGCTGCCCGGCATCGGCACCGTCGAGCACCTGCGCATGGCCCACGCCAACGGCGTGAGCTGCCTGCGCGTGGCCACCCACTGCACCGAGGCGGACGTCGCCGAGCAGCACATCGGCATGGCCAGGAAGCTCGGCCTGGACAGCGTCGGCTTCCTGATGATGGCGCACATGAACAGCCCCGAAGGCCTGGCCGAACAGGCCAAGCTGATGGAGAGCTACGGCGCCAACTGCATCTACATCACCGACTCCGCCGGGCACCTGCTGCCGGACACGGTGAAGGCCCGCATCGCCGCGGTGCGCGAGGCGCTGGACGACGCTACCGAGATCGGCTTCCACGGCCACCACAACCTGGCCATGGGCGTGGCCAACTCCATCGCCGCCATCGAGGCCGGCGCCACCCGCATCGACGCCGCCGCCGCGGGCCTGGGCGCCGGCGCCGGCAACACCCCGCTGGAAGTGCTGGTGGCGGTGTGCGAGCTGATGGGCATCCACACCGGCATCGACCTGTTCAAGGCCCAGGACGTGGCCGAGGACCGGGTGGTGCCGATCATGGACTTCCCCATCCGCATCGGCCGCGACGCCCTGACCCTGGGCTACGCCGGGGTCTACGGCTCCTTCCTGCTGTTCGCCCGCCGCGCCGCGGAGAAATACGGCGTCCCGGCCCGCGACATCCTGGTGGAAATGGGCCGCCGCGGCATGGTCGGCGGGCAGGAGGACATGGTGGAGGACACGGCGCTGACACTGGCGCGGGGGCGCTAGGCAGGGGGGGGTTCGTAGGAGCGGGCTTGCTCGCGAACCGTGTTCACCGGTGGCTTCGGCGTTTCGGTCTGGCGCCTTTCCCTCTCCCTAACCCTCTCCCTGAAGGGAGAGGGGACCGTTGGGCAGACGCGGATGTTCTGGAGTCAGCCGGCAGCACCTAGAGCTGCCGGCTGGTACCAGATCCGCTCTCGGCACGGACAAGCCCCCTCTCTCGCTTGCGGGAGAGGGGGCCGTTGGGCAGACGCGGATGTTCTGGAGTCAGCCGGCAGCACCTAGAGCTGCCGGCTGGAACCGGATCCGCTCTCGGCACGGACAAGCCCCCTCTCCCGCTTGCGGGAGAGGGGGCCGTTGGGCAGACGCGGATGTTTCTGGAGTCAGCCGGCAGCACCTAGAGCTACCGGCTGGCACCGGATCCTCTCTCGGCACGGACAAGCCCCCTCTCCCGCTTGCGGGAAAGGGGGCCGTTGGGCAGACGCGGATGTTTCTGGAGTCAGCCGGCAGCACCTAGAGCTGCCGGCTGGAACCGGATCCGCTCTCGGCACGGACAAGCCCCCTCTCCCGCTTGCGGGAGAGGGCTGGGGAGAGGGAGCGGATTCAACCCCCGCGCCACGGCCAAGGGTTCGCGAGCAAGCTCGCGCCTACAGTCCCCCGCCCTACGGGCACCGGATGGCTTTACGCGGCTGGAAGCCCCTCCTGGCCAGCGGTCTTTTTCACCCAAATTTAGTTTTTGAATATCTTTCAAAAATGATGATAGTATCAATTCAACCTCCCCCCTCGGCTCGGTTCGGGGAGGCAACGCCTTGAGAACAATCAACAAGACAAAGGTACCCCCATGAGCACCATCGCCCATGCCGAAAAACCCCTCGCTATCGACCGCAGCGCCGCCGGCCTGCGTGCCTATGCCACGTCCCTGATCCCCACCCTGAAGGCCCGCGCCAAGGAAACCGCGCGCCTCGGCCGGCTGCCCGCCGAGACCATCGCCGACCTCGAGGCCGGTGGCCTGCTGAGCATGACCACCCCGCGCAAGTACGGCGGCGAGCCGGTGTCGGTGCGCACCTTCCTGGAAGTGGTCGCCGAACTGGGCCGGGCCGATGCCTCGGTGGCCTGGGTCACCGCCCTGACCAACGTCAGCACCTGGAGCGCCGCGACCTTCCTCGGCGAGCAGGGCGCCGCCGAAGTGTTCGGCGACGGCCCCAAGGCCCGCGTCGTCGGCGTGCTCTCCCCGCGCAAGGCGGTGGTGAAGAAGGTCGAGGGCGGCTACCTGATCGAGGAAGGCCTGTGGGGCTTCAACTCCGGCGTCTACCACGCCAACTGGGACCTGCTGGGCATCCCCATCGTCGATGCCGCCGGCAACGTGATCGACCAGGGCGTGGCGCTGATCCCCACCTCGCAGGTGAAGATCCTCGACGACTGGAACGTCATCGGCATCTCCGGCAGCGGCAGCTCCAGCGTCTCGGTGAGCAACGTCTTCGTGCCGGAATCGCGGGTCTCCTCCGTCAGCAGGGCCATCGGCGGCGACTACCCGTCCAGGCACCTGGCGCAGGAGCCGCTGTACAGCGTGGCCTGCATGCCGATGCTGGCGATCATCCTGGTCTTCCCGGCCCTGGGCCTGGGCGTCGGCGCCCTGGAGGCCTTCCTCGAAGGCCTGCCGCGCCGCGGCATCCAGTACACCTGGTACACCAAGCAGGCCGAGGCGCCGGTCACCCACCTGATGGTCGGCGAGGCCTCGGCCAAGATCGAGGCGGCCCGCGCCATCCTGGAGAAGCACGCCGACGCCATGGACGCCTGCGCCCGCGCCGGCCAGTACATGGAGTTCCGCGACCGCGCCAGGGTGCGCCGCGACGTCGGCTTCGCCGAGAAGCTGATCTGGGAAGCCGTGGACATGCTGGCCACCGCCTCCGGCGGCTCCCTGGCGGCGGTGGGCAACCCCTTCAACCGCCTCTGGCAGGACGCGCGCATCGCCTCGCTGCACGGCATCGTCTGCCCGGCCACCAACTTCGAGACCTACGGCCGGATCCTCTGCGGCATGGAACCGGGCACGCCCTTCATCTGACCCCGCGTCCAGCCAGGAGAAGCCCATGGACATGCAGACAACGGCACTCGATGCCAAGCGCTTCCGCCGGGTGATGGGCAAGTTCGCCACCGGCGTCACCGTCATCACCTACCAGCACGAAGGGCAGCCGGCGGGCATGACCGCCAACGCCTTCATGTCGCTCTCGGTAGACCCGCCGATGGTGCTGGTGTCGATCCGCCGGGAGTCGCGCTTCGCCAGCAGCGTCAAGCCCGGCGACGGCTTCGGCATCGCCTTCCTGCGCGAGGAGCACGAGGCGCTGAGCCGGCACTTCGGCGGCCGCCCGGACCCGGCGCACGCGGTCGAGTTCGCCAGCCACGGCGGCACGCCGACCCTGCGCGGCGCGCTGGTGCAGCTGGTGGTGCGCGCCAACGCCGTGCACCCCGGCGGCGACCACCTGATCTACACGGCCGACGTCGAGGCCGTGGAAGAGTCGGACGGCCCGCCGCTGCTGTTCTATTCCGGCACCTACAAGCAGCTGCATGCCCTGGACCCGAACCATTGCTGGCACGACTTCGGCTGAACCAACCCTTCCCGAACAACAACAAGAGTGCACAACCATGATCAGCGTGCGCGACATCGCCTACGTTCGCTACCAGGTCCCCGACCTGGATACCCAGGCCGCATTCCTCCAGGACTTCGGCATGCAACTGCACCGCCGCACCGAGACCGCCCTGTACATGGGCTCCCACTCCGGCGGCTACCCCCTGCACATATCCCAGCTCGGCCCGCGCCAGGCCCTGGGCGTGGGCTTCATCGCCCAGTCGCCGGACGACCTGCAGCGCATCGCCGCCGAGTTCGGCACCCCGGTGCGCGCCAATGACGAACTGGGCGCCGGCTCCATCGTCAGCATCACCGACCCCGACGGCTTCCGCGTCGACCTGCTGCACGGCGGCGAAGACCTGGTCCGGCCCCTCCCCACCCGGGCCGCGCTGCGCCTGAACAACGCCCAGCAGCATGTCCGCACCGGCCAGACCTCGCGGGTGCCGGCCGGCCCCTCGCACGTCATGCGCCTGGGCCACGTGGTGCTCAAGACCGTCGACTTCCAGGCCATGATGGACTTCTACCAGGGCGTGCTGGGCCTGCGCATCTCCGACAGCTACTACGCCGGGGAGCCGCAGAACACGATCGGCGCCTTCCTCCACTGCGGCCTGGGCGAGCGCTACACCGACCACCACACCGTGGCGCTGATCAACATCGGCAGTCAGGCGCGCGACTTCGACCACAGCGCCTTCGAGGTGCTGGACTGGGACGACCTGGTGCGCGGCAACCAGCACCTGGCCAGCCAGGGCCACAAGCACTCCTGGGGCATCGGCCGGCACGTGCAGGGCAGCCAGGTGTTCGACTACTGGCGCGACCCCTTCGGCAACAAGATCGAGCACTGGACCGACGGCGACCTGGTCAACGACGCCACCCCCACCACCCACGAGCCGTTCAGCCCGGACGCCCTGGCGCAATGGGCGCCGCCGCTGACCCCGGACTTCCTGGACTGAGCCACGCCCGAGCGACGACGCCGCGCCCGGCCAGGGGCCGGGCGCGGCCACCCACGACAAGAGGAAACCCCATGAAACTCGCACGCTACAGCCACAACGGCCGGACCTCCCTGGGCAAGGTGGAGGGCCAGTACCTGATCGACCTGTCCGAAGTGCTGCCCGCCGATGCCCGCGACGTCGCCGACATCATCGCCTCGCCCGCGATCCTGGAAGCCGCGCGCGCCCTGCCGGGCCACGCCGGCAACAGCCTGCCCCTGGAAGCGGTGCGCCTGGGCGCGCCCATCCTGCGCCCGTCCAAGTTCATGGCCCTGGGCATGAACTACAAGGACCACGAAGCCGAGGCGCGCCGCGCCGGCGTGCCCATCCCCACCTCCCAGGTGTGGTTCAGCAAGCAGGTCTCCTGCATCACCGGCCCCTACGACGACGTGCACTACCCCGCCGTGTGCGAGCGCATGGACTACGAGGCCGAGCTGGGCGTGGTGATCGGTAAGCCGGGCCGCTACATAGACGAAGAACAGGCCCTGGAGCACGTCGCCGGCTACTTCGTGGCCAACGACGTCAGCGCCCGCGACTGGCAGGCCAAGAGCCCGACCTGGACCCTCGGCAAGTCCTTCGACACCCACGGCCCGATCGGCCCGTGGATCGTCACCGCCGACGAGATCCGCGACCCGCAGGCGCTGAACATCCGCCTGCAGGTCAACGGCGAGACGCGCCAGGAATCCTCCACCGCGAAGATGACCTACAGCATCGCCCAGCAGATCGCCTACCTCAGCCAGGTCATGACCCTGCAGCCGGGCGACATCCTGATCACCGGCACCCCGGCCGGCATCGGCCTGGCCATGGACCCGCCGCGCTTCCTCGCCGTCGGCGACGTGATGCGCGTGGAGATCGACGGCATCGGCCACATCGAGAACCGCGTGGTCGCCGAACCCCGCTGACCCCGCCCCACCCCGCTCGGCCACAAGCCGCGCGGGGTTCTCCACCTCTCCGGCCTCAGGCGCCGGAACCCGCCTCCAGAGGCCGGTGCGCCACCCGCCCGGCCTGCGCCTTGTCCACGCCCAGCCCCAGCAGGAAGAACGCCACCGCGCCATCGATGGCCGCTGCGGGCCGGTCGCCTTCGAGTATCTGCCGCAGCAGGTAGAGGCAGCCGCCGATGATGCAGTCAGCCGCGGCCTCCGCATCGGCCAGCGCAAACGCCCCCTGCTGCGCGCCGCTGCGCAGGTCCCGCACCAGGCGGCTGCCCAGGGTGGCGCCGAGGTCGTTGATGCTGTGCGCCGAGTGGATGAAGAACCAGCCCCACATCGGGTCCTGCAGCGCGTGGCGCAGGGTGCGGCGGATGTTGTGGCCCACCCGCTCGACGATGTCGTGGCTGTTCGAGGCCTCGGCGTCCAGCAGGTCGGCCAGCGCCAGGGCGTCCTCGATGAACACCGCGCGGGCGATCTCTTCCTTGCTGGTGAAGTAGTTGTAGAACGAGCCCAGGGACAGCTCGGCGCGCTCGGTGATCTCGCCGATGGCGGTGGCGTCGATGCCCTGCCGGCCCATGACCTCGCGCGCCGCGCGGATGAGCTTGGCGCGGGTGCGCGAGCGGGCCTTGGCGTTGCGCGTGGGCGAACCTCCGGGGGCCTCCCCGTCGGCGGCCCCGGAGGGGGGTTGCGGCTTTCTGCTCGACATGCGCTGTCCTTCGATCACACCTGTGCGGCCCGCCACCCGGGTGGGCCTTCGCGAAGGCGTACTCTACAGCAGTCGGGCGCCGGTCGAGCGATTGTCGGCCGGGTGTTTCCACCTGGCGGTGCGGAACCAGCGGCCGCCCTGCCCGCTCGCGCGCGCAGGGCGGTGGCAGGGCCCCAGCGCACCCCGGTGCTGCGCAGCGCCGAGGGCGTGAAGTCGGCCGGCGTTGTAGAGCCAGGCCATGCGCGGACTGATGCAAGGTCAAACCCGTCGCGGCGGCCACGGCCGCGCCCCGCCTCTGCAACCGGCCCATCACGCGATGCAATACCCTGCCATTAGCCAATTATTGTCAATTGAGAATAGTTCAGATTACCGCTAATCTGTCGCCGGGCTTTCCGCAGGTCTGGACCTCATTCGGGCGATGTCGTCGCAACTTTCTTCCCTACTGGCCGTGTTCATCGCCGAGCGCCGCAACCTCGTCCGCTACCTGACGGGGCGCACCGGCTGCCGGGCCACCGCCGACGATCTGATGCAGGAGGCCTGGCTCAAACTGCACCGCCTGCAATCCGCCGAGCCCGTCGCCAACCCGCAGGCCTACCTGCGGCGGATGACGGCGAACCTGGCCATTGACGACGCCCGGGCGAACGCCCGCCGCCTGCTGGACCCAATGGAGATAGAAATGCTCCTGGAAGTGCCCGACGAGGCCCCCAACGCAGAGCAGATCACCTCCGATCACCAGCAACTGCAGCGCCTGATGGAAATACTCGACGAGCTGCCCCAACGCCGCCGCGAACTGTTCGTGGCCGCGCGGCTCGAGGGGCTGCCGCACAAGGCCCTGGCCCAGCGCTTCGGCGTCAGCCTGAGGACCGTCGAACTGGAGGTCCGGCGCGCCCTGGACTATTGCGCCGCCCGCCTGCAGCAACTGAGCGGCGAGACCGAGCAGCAGCGCTGAGATACAGTATCCGCCCATGACTTCCCCCACCGTTCCAGACCCGCTCGAGTTGACCCGGCAAGCCAACGCCTGGGTGGTACGCCTCACCTCCGGCGAAGCCACCGTCGAGGACGCCCGCGCGCTGCGCGAATGGTGCGCCCGCAGCCCGGAACACAACCGGGCCTACCAGGACGCCGCGCGCCTGTGGAAACAACTGGGCCGCCTCCCCACGGAACCCCGCCTGCGGGCCCACCGTGGCCGTTATCTGCGCGCCGGGCTGGCGGCCTGCGCCGTGCTGTTCCTGGGCCTGGCCTGGCTGCAGCTGGACCAGGACATCGGCAGCCGACTCGTGGCTTCCGACTACCGCACGGGCACGGCCGAACGGCGCGAAATCGTCCTCGAAGACGGCAGCCGGGTCGAGCTGGATGCCCGCACCCGCCTGGATGTGGACTACAGCGCCACGCGCCGGCGCATCGTACTCGCCGACGGTGCCGCGGTGTTCCATGTACGCCACGATGCCTCCCGCCCCTTCGTGGTCGAGGCCGACAATGGCAGCGTCACTGCCCTGGGTACCGTGTTCGAGGTACGCCACCAGGCGTCCTCGGTGCGGGTCGTCTGCAGCGAAGGCGTGGTCGCAGTGCGCCAGGCCAGCCAGCAGCCACTGCGCCTGGAGGCCGGCCAGCAGATGCGCTACGACGACAACCACAGCGACACGCCACAGCCGGTCGACAGCACCGAGGCCCTGGCCTGGCGCACGGACCTGCTGGTCTTCAAGCAGCGCCCGCTGGCGGAACTGGTGGAAGAACTCAACCGCTACCGTCACGGCCGCATCATCCTCGCCAGCGACGCCGCCGCCCGGCGTCCGGTCAGCGGCGTATTCCACCTGCAGCGTACCGACGAGGCACTGGAACATATCCGCAGCAGCCTCGGGCTGACGGCGACCTACCTCCCCGGCAACTGGGTCGTACTGCGCTAGAAAAAAACCTGGGTCCACATTGCGGATCGGGCTTTCGAGAAGCGTCTATCGAACAGGAATGCTTTTCATCCGCACCTGTCGATGATCACCCGGGGAGAATACATGCCACATCCACTGCCGCTCAGAATCCGCCTGGCGGGCCCGATCCTGCTCGCCTGCTCGACCCTGCTGGTCGATACCGGTGCCGCCCAGGCCAGCGAAACCAGCGCCGAACGCAATGAGCTGGTGCGCTACGACATCCCGGCCCAGGAGCTGGACAGTGCCCTGACCGCATACGGCATCGCCAGTGGCGTCCAGGTCCTCTACGACGCGGGCCTGACCCAGGGCCGCCGCTCGCAGGCGGTCAATGGCCGGATGGAGCCGCAGCAGGCCCTGCGCATCCTGCTGGAGGGAACCGGCCTGGGTTCGCGCTTCACCGGCGAGCGCACCGTCACCCTGGAGGCGGCCCCGGCGACGGGCAACGACGAACTGGCGCTCGCGCCCATGATCATCCACGGCGAGAAGATCGAGCGCGACCTGCAGCAAACCACCTCCAGCGTGGCCGTGGTCGACGGGAACCGGATCGACCAGGCACGCCTGCAGAGCCTGCCGGATACCTTTCGCATGATGGCCAACGTGCGCGATGCCGACTTCGTCGACTCCGGCTTCATCATCCGCGGCATCAACTCCGAAGGCGTCGGCGGCCCGGCCGGCCGGCCGTTGGCCACCCTCTACGTCGACGGCGTGGCGCAGACCATGCAGGGCGCGCGCCGCGGCGCCCTCGGCCTGTGGGACGTGGAACAGGTGGAAGTGCTGCGCGGCCCACAGTCCACGCTCAGCGGGCGCAACGCCCTGGCCGGCTCGATCCGCATCGAAACCAAGGACCCGACCTACGCCTGGGAAGGGGCCGTGCGCGGCACCACCGGCCAGCTCGACACCCGCGGCTATGCCGCGGTGGTCTCCGGCCCGCTGGTGGAGGACAGGCTGGCCTTCCGCCTGGCCGCCGAGCGCAGCCATGCCGACGGCGGTATCGACTACCCCTTCTTTGACGGCATGCCGCGCCTGGACGAGCGCGAGAACGACGACTACTGGCAGGTACGCGGCAAATTGCTGTTCGAGCCGCATGGCCCCGGCGATACCCGCATCCTGCTCAGCCACTCGAAAAGCTACGACTCGCCGGCCTATTCCGACGTCGATGGCCCCAGCGCCGGGGTCGACTACTTCGACCGCGAGTGGGGCAACCAGCCCTCGCCCCAGTACTCCGCGCGCCTGAGCGAGGCCCGCAGCACCCTCAACTACAACACCGCCCTGGAAATCACCCAGCCGCTGGCCGAGGGCCTGGAGCTGACCTCGCTGACCACCCACGTGAAGACCCGGACCAGCCGTCCGTCGGTGGACCTGGGCTTCGACGGCGACTTCGACGAGCAGCAGACCGCCCAGGAACTGCGCCTGAACTGGAACAACCCGCAATACCAGGCGGTGGCCGGCCTCTACGTCAACACCGGCGAGGACAAGAGCCAGGCCCGGCGGAACATTCCCGGCGAACTGCTCGGGATTCCCGGGCTGACCCTGGAAACCCAGGACCGCAGCAAGACCAAGGTGGACAACTACGCGCTGTTCGGCGAGATGGACTGGCACCTGGACGAACGCTGGACGCTGATCGGCGGCCTGCGCTACGACTACGAGGCGCAGGACTTCCAGTCCTCCGGCGCCCAGCAGCTGCTGTTCGGCGGTTTCCCGCTGGACGCCAGCAGCACCGCCAGCGATGGCGACACCCACTACGACGCGTGGCTGCCCAAGCTCGGCGTGCAGTACCAGATCGACGCCAGCCAGAATGTCGGTTTCACCATCCAGCGTGCCTACCGCGCCGGCGGCACCGCGACCAACACCCTGACCAACGAGGTGTACGACTACGACCCCGAGTACGCCTGGAACTACGAGCTGTCCTACCGCTCGCTGTGGTTCGAGGACCGCCTGCGCCTGAATGCCAACCTGTTCTACCTGGACTGGGACGACCAGCAGGTCAACCTGCCGCAGATGCCCGGCGACTTCACCAGCGACGTGGTGATCAATGCCGGCAAGTCGCACGTTACCGGCTTCGAGATCGAGCTGGGCATGCAACCGCTGGCCGGGCTGGACACCTTCGCCTCCCTGGGCATGGCCAAGACCGAGTTCGACGATTTCAGCTTCGTGCAGAACGGCCAGGCCCTGGACCTGTCCGGCAAGGCCTTCCCCCAGGCGCCGGAATGGACCGCGGCGCTCGGCGCGGACTACCAGCATGCCAGCGGCTGGTTCATCGGCGGCGACCTCAAGTACACCGGCACCACCACCTCGCGCTCGCTGCTCGAAGGCCTGGAGGAGGACCGCCTGCCGGCCTACACCCTGCTCAACCTGCGCACCGGCTATGCCGCCGAGCAGTGGCGCCTTACCTTGTGGGCCAACAACGTCACGGACGAGGAATACTACCTCTACCGCTCCGAAGCGCCCGGCTACCAGATCGCCGCGATCGGCCGCGAGCGGGTGGTCGGCGCCACGCTCGACCTGAGCTTCTGAGCACGCGGCAGGCAGCCCGGCACCCGCCGGGCTGCCTGCCGCGCGTGGCGCGCAAGGCGCCCCCCTTCTTAATGGCGAAATGCTCGATGGCCGTCGACACCCTCTATTCCAGCGCAGGGTTCCTGCTGGTTTCCCTGGGAGCGCTGTTCCTCTACCTGGGCTCGGAGCACCAGCGGCTGTTGCGCAGGCGGCCCAGGCCGGCGGCGGTCCTGTTGCCCGGCGCGGTGTGCCTGTTCGCTGGAACCGCAGCCTGGACGCTGGCATGGGGCGCCCTGGTGGGCGGGTTGCTGGCGCTCGCGGTATGGATGCTGGTAAGCGTTGCCCTGCCCTGCCTTCTGGCAGGAAGGAGGCCCTAGGTGTCCTATCGCTCCCAGGCGCTCGCCAGCACCTTCCTCGGCACGCCGCTGACGCTGACCTTGTGCGCGCTGTATGCCGAGTACGGGCCGGGGCTGCCCTACACCAATGCGGTGGTCGCCGTCTTCCTGCTGGCGCCGGTCTGGTGCGCGGTCATGATCTGGGGGCTCAAGCGCGCGACTCCCCGCGCCGCCTGGATGGGCCTGGGCGGCGCCCTGGCGCTTGCCGGTGGATGCCTTTTCATTGCCCGTCACCTGGCCGGAGGTTGAGCAGTGGCCAGATCGCGGATGTTCTCGCCCCAGACCCTCAAGCGTTTCACTTCCGTGCACAGCTGGATCGGCATCGTCACCGGCATGGCGCTTTTCATCGCCTTCTATGCCGGAGCGATCACCCTGTATGCACAGGCGCTGCAACAGTGGGCCAATCCCGAGCTGCGGCAATCGAGCGGGACGATGGCACAGCTGGACAGGCTGGTCCTGGCGGTAGCGGCCGAGCCCGCCAGTGGCGGCTATTTCTCGGTATCCCTCGGCGAAGGCGAAAGGCTCTCGGCCAGCTACTTCGAAGGCAACGACCGCTCGCGCCCCCGGCAGACGCGCGTCCTCGACGAGCGCATGACCATGGTGCCGCGCCAGACGATTTCCGAGATCGGGCATTTCATCAATCGGATCCACTTCACCCTGGGGCTGCCGTTCGTTGCCGGCTTCCTCCTGATGGGGCTGGTCAGCCTGGTGTATTTCCTGGCCCTGGCAACGGGCGTGCTGATCCACCTGCCGCGCTTGCTGGCGGACCTCTACGCCCTGCGCATCGGCAGGAACCTGAAAAGATTCTGGCTGGATGCGCACAATGCCGTCGGCGTGCTGTCGCTGCCGTTCCACCTGATGTTCGCCTTCACCGGCTTCCTGTTTTCCGCCTTCCTGGTCATGCCGGGGTTGCTGGCGACGCTGACGCCGACGCCCGCGGCGTCGGCGGCCTACCAGGCCGAGGGGCGTTTCGGGGCGAGCAAGGGCGCGGGCGGCATCGTCGGCGACAGGGCTCCCGGCCCTGCCGTCGCCATGCTGCCGGCCAGCCGGCTGGTCAGCCTCGCCCGTGGCCGGGTCGAGGGTTTCCAGCCAACCGGCATTACCTACAGCGCCTATGGCAGCGCAAATGCCAGCGCCAAGGTCCTGGGGCACTTCCGCACGGCGCTGAGCGCCCAGGGCTCTGTCATGGTTTCGCCCATCACCGGCGAAATCCTGAAGGTCGACGCGCCGGGGGAACGCAGCACCGGCCTGGCGCTGGAGAACGGCTTCCTGTCCCTGCACGTCGGCGAGTTCGGCGGGGAGACCATGCGTGCCCTGTATTTTCTGCTCGGGCTCGCCGGCGCTTTCCTGTTCTTCTCGGGCAACCTGCTGTGGATCGAAACCCGGCGGCGGCACCGGCAGGCTGGGCAACCCCGGAGCGCCGTGGCCATGGCCCGGCTCACCCTGGGTGTCTGCCTGGGTTGTTGCCTGGGCATCGGTTTCGCGCTGCTGGGCAACCGGCTGCTGGTGGCCGGTGTCGTCACGCGGGAAGCGCTGGAAGAGAACCTGTATTTCATCGGCTTCTTCGGTTCCCTGATGTGGGCCCTGGCGCGGCCACCGAGCCGGGCGGGGGTGGAACTGCCGTTCGCTTGCGCCGCCGTCTACGCCGCGCTGCCGGTGCTGAACGCGGTGCTGACACGGGAAAACCTGCTGGTGGCGATCCACGAGCGGCTCTGGGGAGTGGCGTCGATCGACCTGATACTGGCCGGCCTGGCCGTGTCGTTCGGCTGGGCTGGCCGCGCGGCCTGGCGCCGCGCGCATTTCGGCCCGCCGAACAGCGTCTGGGCGCATCCCCGGCCGGCAGCCGCTGCCGAGCGCAGGCCGGGCGAAGAACAGGGTTCGTGAGATTGCAGGGAGGCGGCCGCGCCCTGCCCCAGCGCGGCCGCCGGCAGGTCACAGGGTGAAGACGATGCGCTCGGCGGCGTTGCGCTGCCAGGCCGACTCGACCTCGCTCAGCGGCACCGCCTCGGCGTCCACCTTCAGCCCGGCCGGCTCGATGGCCTGCAGCAGTTGGCCGACCACCTTCACCAGGCCTTCGTTGGACACGCTGCCCAGGCCGCTGCCGAGCAGTTCCAGGCCGGAACTGCGCAGCGCGCCGGGGCTCATCGGGATGCTCGCCCCGGCGAGCGAGCCGATGTTGACGAAGCGCAGGCGCGGCGCGGCCATGCCGCTGCCGTGGCTGACCACGGCGTCGAGGATGCAGGCCGCCGGCGGGCCCCACAGGTAGTCGAGCACCACGTCGATGCCGCGGCCCTGGATTTCCTCGCGAAAGGCGGCGGTCAGCTGCTCGGCCGGCTGGTCGAGGCGGATGAAGTCGTCCGCGCCCAGGGCGCGCAGTTCCGCTTCCACCGCCGGGTTGCGCGCGGTGGCCACCACGCGGGACGCCCCCAGGTGCTTGGCCACCTGGATGGCCAGGCGCCCGGAGACGCCGGCGGCGCCGTTGACCAGCACGCTCTCGCCGGGCTTGAAGTGCGCGCGCTCCTGCAGCGCCGCCCAGGACGACATGCCGGGGTTGGCGATGGCCGCCGCGGTGATGTCGTCGACGCCCTCGGGGATGGCCACGCACTGGCGCGCATCCACCGCCACCACCTCGGCCATGGCTCCGATGGGCGCGCGGGGGAAGGCGAAGTACACGCGGCTGCCGTCTTCCAGCAGGCCGACGCCATCGGCGCCGGGCACCACCGGCAGGGTCTTGCCGCTGCTGTAGTGCTTGCCGCTGGCCTGGGCGCGCACCAGTTGGCTGAGCGCGGCGGCGCGCACGCGCACCAGCACCTCGCCGGCGGCGGCCTGCGGCGCGTCTATCTCGCCGTAGCGCGGCGGCTGGTCGAAGGAATGGACGATGGCGGCTTTCATTGCGGGTTTCTCCAAGGCACAAAACAGCGATTCTCGCCCGGCCAGCCCCGTGGCGCCAGCCATGCGGGCCCGGCGAAGACCGGGCGGCGCCGGCTCGTGACCGACGCCGCCCGAGCCCGGCGCGAGGGAAGAACGCCGCCGGGCGCGGGTAGCGCCGGCGGCGGCATGCGCATCCGGCGCATGACGAAAACGAAGCCGGGACGGCAGGCCCGGCCTCGTCGTGCCGACCTCCTGTCGGCACTATCGCTTCAGGCCACCTCCCCGCCCTGCCCGGCCGGCAGCCCGCGGCGCAGCGGCGCGGTCTCGCGCAGCAGGCAGGCGACCAGCAGGCCCAGCGCCACGCCACCCAGGGCCAGGTAGAGGGTGTACTGGATGCCGTGGTGCTGGGCGATGTAGCCGGCCAGCGCCGGGGCCACGCCGCCGCCGAACACCTCGCCTATGCCCACCACCAGGCCGGTGGCGGTGGATACCAGGGGCAGCGGCACCGACTCGCCGGTGAGCGGGCCGACGGTCATGCAGATCATGCTGAAGTTGAAGAAGGTGGTGAGGAACAGCAGGGCGAACAGCACCAGCGGCTCGGCCCCGGTGTGCATCAGCAGCCAGATGCAGGTGCCGGTGGCGACGAAGCTGCCCAGCACCACCGGCTTGCGCCCCAGGCGGTCGGACAGCCCCGGCAGCACCAGTTGGCCGATGAAGCCGCCGAGGCCGATGGCGGACATGACGAAGCCCATCTGCTGCACGCCCAGGTGCAGGTAGTCGGTGAGGTAGTTGGGCATCATCACGCTGAGCACGAACAGGCTGGTGAGCATGCAGAACATGCCGAGGATGTTCAGCGGCACGTTGCGGTAGCGCAGCGCGTCCAGCCAGCGGCCCTGCTCCGGTTCCTGCGCCTGGGCGGGCGCCGCCGCGCGGGTCTCGCGCAGGCTGCGGTACATCCACCAGGCGAGCAGGAAGCCGGGCAGCGAGACCACCGCGAACACCCAGCGCCAGGACGGCAGCACCAGCAGCAGTTGGGTAGCGAGGATGGGCGCCAGGCCCAGGCCGAGGATCGGGAAGAAGGCCTGCTGGATGCCGATGTTCAGCCCGCGCCGCGACGGCTGCGAGGACTCCGCGGTGGCGGCGATGGCGGTGGGCGTGAAGGCGCCTTCGGAAACGCCCATCACCGCGCGGATCAGCAGCAGCGCGGCGACGCCGTTGGCCAGCCCGGACAACCCGGCCAGCAGGGAGAACAGCAGCACCGCGGGGATCAGCACCTTGCGCCGGCCGATGCGGTCGGACAGCCGGCCCATGAAGATCGAGGAAATCCCCCAGGCGATGGCGAGGACCGCCGAGATGTTGCCCAGGTCCTGGTAGTCCAGCTGCAGCTCGCTCATCATCACCGGGAACAGCGGCAGGATGATGAAGCGGTCCAGGCCGACCAGGCCGAAGCCCAGGGCGAGCATGGCGACGGCGGTGTATTCGTAGCGCGCATTCCACTTCTTGTCGTTGTTGTGCATGGCATGGGTACTCGGGGCGGTGGCGGGCGGTCAGAAGTAGAACAGCGCTTCGACCATGGTGGAGAGTTGCGAGCGGTCGCGGCCGTTGCCGTAGGGGCGGTCGTGGTCGCGGGCATCGAACCAGTCGTAGCGGACCTCCGGGCGCAGCGAGAGGTTGCCGGTCACATCCCAGCGCAGCCCGCCGGTGAGGGCGTTGTAGTCGCCGCGGGCGCTGCTGGTGGGGAACAGGATGAAGCCGTCCGGGTCGCTGAAATGCTCGCCGCGCACCGAGAACGACAGGTCCGGGCGGTACTGGTAGGTCAGCACCGCGTTGGCGCCCCACCAATGGGCGCCGTCGAAGCCCGGGCCGCTGACGATGTCCACGGTGCCCGGCTTGCCGTCGCCGGCCTGGTGGCCGTAGACCACCTCGGCGCCCATGGACCAGCGCTCGTCGAACTTGTGCCAGCCGTTGAGCGAGTGCTGCTGCTTGAGCTGGCCGCTGTCGGCGATCAGCCGCGCGGTCGGCCCCTGCACGTCGGAGGTGCTGTCGTTCTGCTCGTCGCCGACGATGAATTCGTAGTCGACCCAGGTGTTCATGTCCGGCGTGCGCCAGCGCAGGGCGCCCATGACCGACTTGCCATCGTTGTTGTCGCGCAGGTTGTTCCAGCCCTGCACCACGCCCAGTTCCAGGCCGAGGATGCCGGGGTCGCCATCGAGCAGGCGGGTGCCCACCAGCACCCCGGAGACGGTGCCCGGCTCGCTGACGAAGGCGTAGGTCTTGCTGGCGAAGGGGTTGCGCGCCTGGCGTATGTTCGGCGGTATCTCGTAGCCCAGCGCCGGGCCGAACACCCCGGCCATGAAGTTGAAGCCCGGGCCGTAGGGCACGTAGGCGGTGGCGGCGATGTTGGGGACGGCGAGGAAGCGGTCCTTGTCCTTCTGTGCCTTGGCGGTGTCGTCCTCGTTCATGTTCCAGTGCATGTCCCAGCCGAAGGTGCGGGCGAACTGGGCGTTGCGCCCGTAGTTGGCCTCGAAGGTGAAACCGAAGGCGAAGTCCTGCGGCTTGGGCCCCGGCAGCGGGGTGATGCGTGGCACGAAGGTGCCCTTGAGCGCCTTGTCGACGAACAGGTGCAGGCTGCCCCACTCCAGGCCCTCGTCGGACATGCCGGTGAGCGGCAGGTTGCTCAGGCCGTCCTCGCGTTCGTCGTGGGTGGAGCGGTTGTTGCGCACATAGGCGATGTCCAGCAGGCCGGAAACCGTAATGCCGTAGTCGCGCTCCAGGCTGTCGCCGAAGAGGCCCTTGAACAGAGCGCCCTCCCCCGGCGCCTCGGCAGCATGACATTCCACGAATGCCAGGGCGGCCAGGACCGCACCAAGCGTTTTCACCTTGATGTTGAGCATCGTTCTGTCTCTTGTTGTTGTTTTCAGAGGGGTGCCGCGGGGAGTGCCCCGCGGCCGAAGTGACCTAGACCTGGGCGGCGAGCGGCCGGCGCGCCTCCCGCACCGCGCCGCCCGGGCCCTGTTGCAGGCCGAGGTCGCGGCGCAGCGCGTCCAGCAGCTGCGGCAGCTCGCCGGGGTGGCCGATGCCGCCGTAGATGTAGAAGTCCGGGCGCACCAGCAGCGCCTGCAGGCCCGCGATGCGGAGGAACTGGTGGTACTTGCCGGACAGGTCGCGGCAGGTGCCCGGGGCGCCGTCCTCGCTCAGGCGCACGGTCTTCACCTCCAGCTGTTCGAGCAGCGCCTTGTGCGCCTCGCCCAGCCCGGCCAGCGGGTCGTCGCCGATGCTCACCAGGTGGAAGCCGCGGCCGAAGGCGTCGTCGTAGCGCTGGCGGTGTTCGTCGCGCTCGATCTCGCCGTGCACGCCCAGGCAGCCGGCCGGGCCCAGGGCGCGGCCGTTGCGCTCGTCCTTGTGCACCACGCCGCCGACCAGGCCGGGGAACGGTGGCAGCGGCGGCACTTCGCCGGCGAGGAAGGCGGCGTCGCGTTCGGCAGCCTTCTGCGGGTCGGCCACGCAGACCACCTTGCCCATCGCCACCGAAGCGTCGATCACCGCGCGGATCTGCGGCTTGCGTTCCAGGGTGTAGCTGTCCAGCAGCCTGTCGGAGCAGATGCCACGGAAGACCAGGTCCAGGCGCCAGGACAGGTTCCAGGCGTCGCGGATGCCCGAGCACATGCCCTGGCCCATGAACGGCGGCATCAGGTGCGCGGCGTCGCCGGCCAGCAGCACGCGGCCGTGGCGCCAGGTTTCGGCGATGCGCGAGCGGAACTGGTAGACGGCGTGGCGCACCAGGGTGGCGGTGTCCGGGGTGACCCAGGGCGACAGCAGCTCCCAGACCTTTTCGGTGCTCTGCAGGTCCTCGATGCTCTCGTGGGGCAGGCGCATGAATTCCCAGCGGCGGTAGCCGGGGCCGCCGGGGACCATGGTGGTCGGCCGCGCCGGGTTGCACCACTGGCCGATGTCCGGCACGTCCAGCTCGACGCCGGGGTTGGGCTGCAGGTCGACCACCAGCCAGTCTTCCTGGAAGCCCAGGTCCAGCCAGTCGATGCCGCAGGCGCGGCGCACCACGCTGTTGGCGCCGTCGGCGCCGATCACGTAGCGGGCGCGCACCGTGCGCTGCTCGGCGGCCTGCGCCGGGTCGCCGCGCTGGGTGCGCTGCAGGCGCAGCTCGCAGCCCTGCTCGTCCTGGCTCAGCCCCAGCACTTCCCAGCCCTGGTGGACCTCGACGTTGGCGATGGCCTTGGCCCGACGGTCGAGGATGGCCTCCAGGCCCGGCTGGTTGAACAGGTAGCCGAAGGGGCCGTCGCTGATCGACTCGGCGGACCAGTCGATCTCCACCAGCACCTTCCAGTCGGCGTTGAACCACTGGTAGCAGGCCGAGGGCTGGGAGATTTCCTTCAGCTCCTCTTCCAGGCCCATCATGCGGAACACGCGGCGGATCTCGTGGTCGTGGAACACCGCGCGCGGCAGCGGGTAGAGGGACTGCCAGCGCTCGTACACGGCGACGCTGTAGCCCATGCGGCCGAGGAGGATGGCGAGGGTCTGGCCGACCGGCCCGTAGCCGACGATGGCCACGTCGTGGATCTTGTTTTCGTTCATCTGTGCTGACCTGAAACCGGGTTGGTTTTGGGCAAGCCGCTCCCCGCTTCCCTGGGGGCCAGGAAAGTGTCCGGGACGAAGGAGCGGCCCGCGTCGCTGGGTGCGCTAGCTTTTGGCCGGCGCGCTGTCCGCCTCGGTGTTGCGGACGAAATACTCGGGGACGCTCGGGCCCCAGAGGTACAGCGAGTTCTCGGGCGGGAAGTCGCCAGCCGGCCACTGGCTGCCGGCGTCGATGAAGTCCATGTCCGCCGAGTACTCGCAGAACGAGCCCCAGGGATCGCGGACGTAGTGGAAGTAGTTGGAGCCCAGGCAATGCCGCCCGGTGCCCCAGCCCTCGCGGTAGCCGGCGTTGGCCATCTGCTCGGCGCCGTTGCCGACGTCGTCCACGCCGTCCACTTCCCAGGCGGCATGGTGGAAGCCCCTGGCGCCGCTCTTGCAGAAGGCCACCAGGTGGTGATCGCAGCCGTGGGGGGCGTGGGTGAAGGCGATGATGTCCTGGGAGTGGTCGGACAGGCGCAGCCCCAGGGCCCGCTCGTAGAAGGTGACCGCCTGGGGCACGTCGGGGCTGAACAGCAGCACGTGGGACAGCCGTCGCGGCCGCACCCGGGCCACGGCGTCGCGGGTGCCGACGCCGCGCACGGCGGGCCGGGCCGGCGCCGCCAGTTGCTTGTGGTCGGGCATGTGCTTGGCGCCGACCTTCACCTGCAGCAGGTTGCCGTCGGGGTCGCGGAACCAGAAACCCTCGCCGTCGCCGGCCTCGAAGCGCGCGCCGGCGGCCTCGGCCTGCTGGCGCAGGGCCGGGTAGTCCTCGGCGAAGCAGTTGAAGCTCAGGTAGGCCAGGCTCTTGCGCGGCCCCGGCAGCATCCGCGCCCAGCGGTGGCCGTCGGCGGCCCGCAGTTCCAGGGCGTCCGGGGTTTCGCCGACTTCCAGGCCGAAGCTGGCGAAGAACTGGCGCGCGTCGTCCAGCGAGGGCACGAACAGCGCGTAATGATCGATCGAATGCACACCACGGATGGTGGGAGTCATGATCGCCTCCGATTGTTGTTCTTGTCGTCGAAGCCTCGGAGCGGGAGGCTTCGATCTGGCCGGGAACTGCCCGGGGTCAGGCCTCGTCCAGCACCGGGTTGACCAGGGTGCCGATGCCTTCGATGGACACTTCCACCACGTCGCCGGCCTTCAGGTAGACCTTCGGCTCCATGCCGAAGCCGACGCCGGCCGGGGTGCCGCTGACGATCACGTCGCCGGCTTCCAGGGTCACCGCCTCGCTAAGGGTGGCGATGATGGTGGCCACGTCGAACAGCATGTCCTCGGTATTGGCCGATTGCACCACCTTGCCGTTGACGCGGGTCTGCAGCAGCAGGCCCTTGCCGCCGGCCGGCAGTTCGTCGGCGGTCACCAGGTCCGGGCCGAAGGCGCCGGTGTCGTCGAAGTTCTTGCCCACGGTCCACTGCGGCGACTTGAACTGGTACTCGCGCACCGAGCCCTCGTTGAACAGCGCGTAGCCGGCCACGTGCTGCAGCGCCTGTTCCTTGGGAATGTGCCGGCCGCCGCTCTTGAGCACCACGGCCATCTCGCCCTCGTAGTCCAGGGTATCGGAGATGCGCGGGCGCACCAGCGGCTGGTTGTGGCCGATGAGGCTGCTGTTGAAGCGCGGGAACAGCGTCGGGTAGTCCGGCTGGGCGTAGGGCGATTCCTTGGTGTGGTCGGCGTAGTTCAGGCCGACGCAGACGATCTTGCCGGGCTTCTTCATCAGCGGCAGGTAGTCCTGCTCGCCGATCTGCACCAGCGGGCCCTGGGCCTGGGCGCCGTAGGTGGCGAGGTCGACGCCGCGCTCGAGCAGCGACTCCAGGGTTTCCTCGCCGAGGACACGGACGCCTTCGGCGGTGCGAACGCCCAGTACCGGGCGGCCTTGGTGGGAGAAGCGAACGTAGCGCATGGAGCAGACCTCTTGTTGTGGTTCGTGACGACCGCCAGGCAGTGCGGTATGGGCCCTAAGCTAATCCCGATAAAATATGCCGTCAATGATAAAATATATTTTTTCAGAATTATCGATAAAAGGCTCCCGTGTGTATCATCTGTCTCATCCGTCATCATCCGTGGAACAGCCCATGAACCGAGCCGAACGCTGGGCGGAACAGCCCGAAGCCTCGGAGAAGCGCACCATGGCCTCGCAACTGGAGGCCCGGGTCCGCGAAGACATCATCAACGGCCGCCTGGCGCCAGGCAGCCGCCTGCGCCTGAAGGAGCTGGCCGAGCACTACGACGCCGGCGTCATCCCCCTGCGCGAGGCGCTGTCGCGCCTGGCCGCCAGCGGCTTCGTCAGCGCCGAGGACCAGAAGGGCTTCAGCGTCGGGCGCATCTCCGCCGGGGAAATCCGCGACATCACCGCCACCCGCCTGCTCATCGAATGCCAGGCCCTGGCCGACTCCATCCGCCACGGCGACCTGGACTGGGAAAGCCGCCTGATCGCCGCGCACCACCGCCTGGACCGCCTGCCCATCGTCGAAGGCCCGGAACGGCTGCTGAAGCCGGAATGGGAGAACGCCCACGTGGCCTTCCACGAGGCGCTGATCGGCAGCTGCCGCTCGCCCTGGCTGCTGCGCCTGTCGCACATGCTGCGCGACCAGACCGCGCGCTACCGCATGCTCTCGGTGCACTACGCCGAAGGCGCCGAGCGCGACGTGCCCGGCGAACACCGCGCGCTGCTGGACGCCGCCCTGGCGCGGGACGTGGACAAGGCCTGCGCGCTGCTGGCCGAGCACTACCAGACCACCACCCGCAACGTGCTGGCCCATGAGGCGCTCAAGGGCTGAGGCGACGCCATGGGAACCCTGGACCAGCAGGCGCCGTACCGCTCCTACGCCGCTCCACCACGCCATTCCCATTGTAGGAGCGCGCCCTGCGCGCGAATCGCGGCAGGGCCCGCTCCTACAGCTCCAGGGAAGCACGGTCGTAGGAGCGGAACTTTTCCGCGATAGCCGGACGTTCCGG
>NZ_JAZAQP010000068.1:0-26450 GCF_036231725.1 Pseudomonas sp. JH-2
TCGGCCAACTGGAATGCCGCCAAGGGCTGGAACAACAGCGCCCTGGACGTGGCGTTCATCCATCGCCCAGCCGAGGGGATGCAGCGCAAGGAGCACCCCAATGAATAAGCCCGGAATCCTGGTGCTGCTGGGCTTGCTGCTCGGGCTGGCTGGCTGTGCCGGCAGCGCCCACCAGTTGCCCTATGACTCGTGGCGCCTGGGCCTGTTCGCGCCCAACTACATGGAGGTGTGGATCGAAACCGCCGATGCGGTGGATGTGCAGGATCGCGTTTTTCGCCGCGCCATGAACGGGATTGCTGCGATCAACACCCCGAAGAACCTCAAGGGCGATCCACGGGGCTGGCCAGAACGACCAGGCGCCGGTAAAGGCAAACAGGTGCTGGGCGCCGACTTGCCGCGCCTGATCTACGTGCGCTGGCAGTCCCTGGTCGAACCGCAGACCTACGAGGCCTATATCGTGATCCCCGAGGCCACCAGGCAGGCGATGGTGAAGCCGGAGACCGGCTATTGTCCGGCCAGGGGAATTTGGCGTGAAGACTATCGCGACATGCTGACGGTAGGCCTGGCGCCGGGAGGTATCGCAAGGGTATGGCTCATGGGGGGATGTCTGTCGGCCATCGACGTGACGCGGGTGCAGGCTACCGTGGTGAAGAAAGGACCCGACGGTGGGCTGAGCGGCGGTCAATACGCCTTGCCTCTGGAGCCGGAGTCCAAAGCCTATATCGAGAGGTACGGGATTCCCTATGGTTCGTGGTGATCCCATTGACCGCAGGCTCAGAACGCTGGTGCTGCTGGGCTTGCTGCTCGGGCTGACCGGCTGTGCCGGCAGCGCCCACCGGTTGCCCTATGACTCGTGGCGCCTGGGCCTGTTCGCGCCCAACTACATGGAAGTGTGGATCGAAACCGCCGATGCGGTGGATGTGCAGGATCGCGTCTTTCGCCGTGCCATGAACGGGATTGTTGCAATAAACACCCCGAAGAACCTCAAGGGCGATCCACGGGGCTGGCCAAAACGACCAGGCGCAGGTAAAGGCAAACAGGTGCTGGGCGCCGACCTGCCGCGCCTGATCTACGTGCGCTGGCAGTCCCTGGCCGAACCGCAGACCTACGAGGCCTATATCGTGATCCCGGAGGCCACTCGACAGGCAATGGTCGTCGGAGAAAAGGCCTTCTGCCAAGCCGACGCCAAGTGGATAACGGATTATCGCAAGATGCTAACGGTCGGCCTGGCACCGGGAGGTATTGCCAGGGTCTGGCTCATCGGGCCATGCCTGTCGGCCATCGACGTGGCGCGGGTGCAGGGTACCGTGGTGAAGAAAGGACCCGACGGTGGGCTGAGCGGCGGTCAATACGCCTTGCCCCTGGAGCCGGAGTCCAAAGCCTATATCGAGAAGTACGGAATCCCCTATGGCTCTTGGTGACAGCTCGCTGCCCAAGCGCCAGTCGCCAGCCCCAATGGTTGTCTCAGGACTGTCGCAAGCTGCGACAGCGAACGTCGTCGCAAGACCGTTAAAAATCAAAAAATAATAATAGATTCATATAGTTGAACAAAAACCAAGGGATTGGCATAGCGGTTGCGATAGCCGCCGGGACAACTCAACAAGAGGCAACCGCAATGCTCGCTTCCCTGCCCATCAAGCCCGAATCCCGCGCCTTCCTGCAGCGCGCGCCGAAGATGCTCATCGGTGCCGATTGGACCGGTGCCGCCGATGGCGCCCTCATGGACCTGCGCAATCCGGCCACCGGCGAAGTGCTCTGCCAGGTGCCCTCCGCCAGCGCCGCCGACGTCGACCGCGCCGTGCGCGCCGCCCGCCAGGCCTTCGACGATTCGCCCTGGAGCCGCATGCGCCCGCGCGAGCGGCAGAACCTGCTGTGGAAGCTCGCCGACCTGATGGAGCGCGACGCCGACCTGCTGGCCGAGCTGGAATGCCTGAACAACGGCAAGAGCGCCGCCGTGGCGCGGGTCATGGACGTGCAGCTGGGCATCGACTTCCTCCGCTACATGGCCGGCTGGGCCACCAAGATCGAAGGCGCCAGCGTCGACGTCTCCATGCCGCTGATGCCCAACGACGACTTCCACGGCTTCATCCGCCGCGAGGCCGTCGGCGTGGTCGGCGCCATCGTCGCCTGGAACTTCCCCCTGCTGCTGGCCTGCTGGAAACTCGGCCCGGCCCTGGCCACCGGCTGCAGCGTGGTGCTCAAGCCGGCCGACGAAACCCCGCTCAGCGCCCTGAAGCTGGCCGAACTGGCCCTGGAGGCCGGCTACCCGGCGGGCGTGTTCAACGTCGTCACCGGCACCGGCATCAACGCAGGCAGCGCCCTCACCCACCACCCGCTGGTGGACAAGCTGACCTTCACCGGCTCCACCGCCGTGGGCAAGGAAATCGGCAAGGCGGCCATGGACAACATGACCCGCGTGACCCTGGAGCTGGGCGGCAAGTCGCCGACCATCGTCCTCGCCGACGCCGACCTGAACAGCGCCGCCGCCGGCGCCGCCCAGGCCATCTTCTTCAACCAGGGCCAGGTGTGCTGCGCCGGCTCGCGCCTGTACGTGCAGCGCAAGCACTTCGACAACGTGGTGGCCGACATCGCCGGCATCGCCAACGGCATGAAGCTGGGCAACGGCCTGGACCCGAGCGTGGACATGGGCCCGCTGATCTCCGCCCGCCAGCAGCAGCGCGTGCACAACTACATCGAACTGGGCCGCGAGAAAGGCGCCACCATCGCCTGCGGCGGCGAACAGTTCGGCCCCGGCTACTTCGTCAAGCCGACGGTGATCGTCGACGTGGACCAGAAGAACCCGCTGGTGCAGGAGGAAATCTTCGGCCCGGTGCTGGTGGCCATGCCCTTCGACGACATCGACGAAGCCATCCGCCTGGCCAACGACAGCCCCTACGGCCTGGGCGCCAGCATCTGGTCCAACGACCTGGGCGCGGTGCACCGGATGATCCCGAAGATCAAGTCCGGCTCGGTCTGGGTGAACTGCCACAGCGCACTGGACCCGGCGCTGCCCTTCGGCGGCTACAAGATGTCCGGCCTGGGCCGCGAAATGGGCGCCGCCGCCATCGAGCACTACACCGAGGTGAAATCGGTACTGATCCGGCTGTAACGCGAAAAGGTCCTACCTCGCCGGCGCGTTACCCCCTGCGCCGGCGCTTCCATCCCCTGGCTGCGCGAGTGGTCGGGGGATTTTTTTGCCAGGCATCGGCCTGTTGTAGGAGCAACTGTCTTGCGGCCTGCGCCGAGATGCTCTTCGTAGGATCTAGGGGCGCCTAGCTGTTGCTCGCGAATCGCATGGCACCGCGTTTGTTCGCGAGCAAGCTCGCTCCTACGAAAAGCGCTGCCAACCGATGATGTAGGAGCGGATTTATCCGCGATCCGCTGCTTTATGAAAACAGGCAGGTAAATGTAGGAAAACAACACGATTGCGCATGGAAAATTCTATTTCCAGCGCAACCGCCCAATCCTGGCCCGATGACATCAACGCACCGTCCTCTCATCGCCCGCTCATCTGATCGGAACGCCGTTCCCGGGAGGAGCGATGGGATTGAACCAGACCCAGCTGGACCAACTCGGCCGCCAACTCGACAACAACCCGCTCGAAGTCCTCATCCTCTCGGCCGAACAGGCCAACCTTCTGGCCGCCGACCACGCGACCAGCCACTGGTCCCCGACCCAGGCTCCCAGCCTCTGCGTCAGAGACGACATCACCCAGGCAAGCGGGCTGCTGGACAGCATCCGGCCCCACTACAACGACAGCCTCCACGAATTCGTGAATACCGCCTGGGGCATGCCGGCCTTGCTGGGTAGCCATGACGCGGTCAACTTCGCCCGCTTCGTCCGCGACATGGGCGGCCTCAACACCCGGGTCAGATACGTCAATCACAACGGCCGCCAGTACGTGGTGCTGTCCGGCTACCCGGGCCTGCGCAGAATACTCACGGGCACCCGCTACTCGGTGACCAACACGCGGCTGATCGAAATGGGCATCGGCCGCTACGGCATTCGCGGCAGCTCCCTGAGCGGCTTCAAGTTGTCCTGCTACTTCGCCGTGGGGGTCGAATTCCTGGAGTGGTTCTTCAATAGCGAGGTGAACATGTTGGACCTGCTCGGGGGCATAGGCGTCGAGCTGGTCAAGGCGGGGATCGCTTCGGCGGTTGGTTATGCGGTGGCTGTTGCTGCCGGCAGCATTCTGGGGTTTGCTGCCGCTCCAGTGATAGCAGGTGCGCTACTCGTCTTTATTGTAGGTGTCGGCCTGAATTGGCTGGATAAAAGGTATGGGATTAAGCAGCGCGTACAAGACTCTTTAAATTACGCTGCGGACAATGCATCCATGATTGCCGAACGCTTCCAGGAGCTGGACAGCCGCAAGATCCGGAGCTATGTCGAACATACCTTTGGAGAAGTGGTCGATGCGGCAGTGGACTACGCAACTCAAGAAACCAAGTCGTGGATTCTGCGCCGCCTTCCTCCTGGCACACTGCCCGCGCGCCCTTACCGCCTACCCAATCTTAATATTTTAAAATTTCCAAAGCTTTGAGAACTTCAATGAAGCTGCGTGAAAGAGCTGTAACTCCCGTTGCTGAACATTGGCTGAGGCCGTTGGGCTTGTTTGGAGTTCTGATCGGCCTGGTGGCTCTCCTGGCCGCCATGCTGATCTGCACGGAAGTACTGCTGCCCAACTACATCCGGCTCTGGCGGCAGGCGCCAATAGTCGAGACGGTCTACCCGACCTTCTTCATCGTTTCGGGACTTGCGATAGGCCCCATGATGCTGGTGGCTGGCGTGCATACGCTGCTCTACCGAAAGCCGCTCACCTCGCAAAGCCCTACCTGGTTCAAGATCGCCGGCCACCTGCTCGGGGTGGGAATCATTCTGCTGCTGGTCGTTGGGCCTGCACTTGCCATCGGGACGACCATCGCCCTGAAATACATGGATTATCGGGCCTGCAGTCAACTGCGAGTATCCGGATCCGGCTGGCAGGTATTCTGGGTGAATAACGACAACTACTGCTTCAAACCAGACAGCTACATCGAAGACAACTGGCCCTGCAGGAACATGGACGGCAAGACCTATTGCCTCAGAGCCGACGGGCTGTAGGACATTCCCCGTAGGGCGCATAACGCCCCGGGCGTTATCCGCCGTTTCCACATGCGACGGCGGGTAAATGTCCGCCCGTGGCGAGCCCCCGCAGGTACGCACAGAACATATCCGCCATCGCCCCGGCATAACGCTCGATTTCCTCATCCGTCCGCGGTGTTTCCGAGAACTGCTTGCCCACCGCGCCGAGCGTGGTCGTGACCAGCTCCACGGCCAGCGCCCGCGCCTCGCTCGAAGCATCGGGCAGCACCTGCGCCATGAAGGTATGGAAGATGCGCTCGCCGGCCGCCTTGGCCTCCCGTGCCTCGGGCGCGTCGCGGTAGAGCGGCGCGGCGTCGTTGAGCGCGATGCGGACCGTCGCTTCCTCGCATTCCGAACGGACGAAGGCGTGCACCAGGGTGCGCAGCCGCTCCAGCGGTGGCCGTCGAGCATCCTCGAGGATGCCGCGCAGCATCTCGCTGGTCTGGCGCCACTCGTCGCTCTGCAGGCGGAACAGGATCGCCGCCTTGTTCGGGAAGTACTGGTACAGCGAGCCGACGCTGACGCCGGCCCGTTCGGCCACCCGCGCGGTGGTGAAGCGCTGCGCGCCCTCCTTCGCCAGAACCTGAACAGCGGCGTCGAGAATGGCGGCGACCAGTTCGGTCGAGCGGGCCTGCCGGGGCTGCTTGCGTGAGGAAATCCGCGGGCTGCGGCGTTCGCCCATGGGGGGCTCCGGGAATGCGAATAGTGAAACCTGATGAATTCGTCGCATTCTAGTCGGGCGCCCTGAAGCGCTCAACCCACCTTCGGAGTCCCCCCATGACCACCCTCACCAGCGCCCCCGTCGCCGCCCTGCTGGAACGCCTGTTCGCCGAGGCCGACGCCAGCGAGCCGGCCAGAAGCCCCGCCATCACCGGTCTGTCCGGCGAGGAGCTGTCGCGCCTGATGGGCAGCAAGACCGAATATCGCGACCTCTACGGGCGCCTGAAGGACCTGCCGCTCCCCGTCTCGCGCACCACCGGCGCGCTGCTGTACATGCTGGCGCGCAGTTGCCAGGCACGCAGCATCGTCGAGTTCGGCACCTCCTTCGGCATCTCCACCCTGCACCTCGCCGCGGCCCTGCGCGACAACGGCGGCGGCCGCCTGATCGGCAGCGAGTTCGAACCGTCCAAGGTGCAGCGCGCCCGGGCCAACCTGAGCGCCGGCGGCCTGGCCGACCTGGTGGAGATCCGCGAGGGCGACGCCCTGCAGACACTGGCACGCGACCTGCCGGAGCGCATCGACCTGCTGCTGCTCGACGGCGCCAAGGCGCTCTACCCGGAAATCCTCGCCCTGGTGGAAAGCCGCCTGCGCCCCGGCGCGCTGATCGTCGCCGACAACGCCGACCACAGCCCGGAGTACCTGGCGCGGGTGCGCGACGTCGGCAACGGCTACCTGTCGGTGCCTTTCGCCGAGGACGTCGAGCTGAGCATGCGGCTTGGCTGAGACGGGTACCGCAGCCCTGGCCCCGCCGACGCCAGGCGGGGCCAGGTACCGTTTCGGATGCCGCGAGCCTGGCAGCAGGCGAATCCGCTAGAGTGCCCTCTCCACCGGCAATGACCAGGCACCGACCATGGATGCACGAGAAATCCGCCAAGCCACCCCCGACGACGCCCCCGCCATCGCCCGTCTGGTAGACGAGGCCTACAGCCCCTACATCCCGCGCATCGGCCGCAAGCCCGCGCCCATGCTCGACGACTACCGGCAGGTGATCGCCGAGGCCGATGTGTTCGTGTGCGCCCTCGATGGCGAAGTGGCCGGCGTGCTGGTGCTCCGCCCCCAGGGTCCGGTAGTGCTGCTGGAGAACATCGCGGTTGCGCCGGCGTTCAAGGGCCGGGGCATCGGCAAGGCGTTGCTGGCGTTCTGCGAGGACTATGCGCGGGCCCGGCGCCTTGAGGCCATCGAACTCTATACGAACCAGTTGATGACCGAGAACATCGCCCTCTACACGAAGCTGGGCTACCAGGAAACGCACCGGGCCACGGAGGACGGTTTTGCGCGGGTGTTCATGCGCAAGGGGGTTGTGGGGTAGGCAGGGTTCTGAAGGGAGTGGGGCTATTCGTGCCACCGGGTGGTCCAGTGCGGCCTGGGATCAATCGCGGACGGAGTCCGCTCCTACGCTGAGGCATGGCGCCAGAAATTTTAATTCCCGTCACTCCCGCGAACGCGGGAGCCCAGAAGACAGTTACAGGAGAGACGCCATCGTAGGATGGGTTGAGCCTTGGCGAAACCCATGCGGCCATGGCGATGGGCATCGCTCCGCTCAACCTATCCTACGCGCTACTCCTCCCCTCGTAGGAGCGGAACTTTTCCGCGATGACCGGACGTATCGGCGCGATTCGCGGATAAGATCCGCTCCTACGCTGCCCCACCTGCGCCATTCTCCTGTAGGAGCGCGCCCTGCGCGCGAATCGCGGGCAGGGCCCACTCCTACAGGTTGCGGTGAGGCATGGCGTTTAGCCTGTAGGAGCGGACTCTGTCCGCGATTATCCGGCCAACATGGCTGCGTTTCAGGATCGGCGTATCTGGCCGACGGCGGATAACCGCGAACGGTTATGCGCCCTACGTGTGAGCCTGGGGAAGAAACAGACATGCTCCCCAGTGGCTACGACATGCCCGCCTATTCAGCCAGCTCGCCACACAGGTCCAGGGCGAACCAGCGCTCGGCCTCTTCCACGTGCAGCCCCGCGCCCAGCAGGGCGAACAGCTTGCCCAGGGCCGCTTCGCGGGTCATGCCGCCGCCGGACACCAGGCCGGTGTCGCGCAGGCGGCTGCCGGCGGCGTAGGTGTCGAACACCACGCTGCCCGCCGGGCACTGGCTGATGGCGGCCAGCAGCACGCCGCGGCGGCGGGCCCGGCTCAGGGCATCGAGCAGCGCCTGGTTGTCCGAGGGGCCGGTGCCGCTGCCGTAGCATTCCAGCAGCAGGCCCTGCACGCCGCTGTTCAGCACGGCGTCCAGTTGCTCGGCCTGCAGGCCGGGGAACAGCGGCTGCACCGCCAGGCGTACGGGCCTGCGCGCTTGCCGGTAGCCCAGCGCCTCGGGCCGTTGCGGGGCGTGCCCGCCGTCGCGGTGGCGCGGCAGCGTGGTGAAGGCGTCGAAGGCTTCGCTGTGCAGCTTGGTGGCGCGCGCGCCGTGCAGCAGCGCGCCGCCGAAGTAGAGTTGCACGCCGCTGGCCTTGCCGCCCTCCAGCACGTCCAGGGCGCCGCCGAGGTTGGCCCAGGCGTCGCTGCCGGGCGCGCCGGCGGGCAGCATGGAGCCGGTCAGCAGTACCGGCGCATCCAGGCCCAGCAGCAGGAACGACAGCGCCGCCGCGGTGTAGGCTAGGGTGTCGGTGCCGTGCAGCACCAGCACGCCGTCATGGCCGCCCTGCTCCACCGCCTCGACTATGGCGTCGCGCATGGCCAGCCAGTTGGCCTGCTGCATGTTGGCGCTGTCCAGCAGCGGCTGCATTTCCCGGAAGCCCCAGGCGAAGGTCGGCTGCCGGCCGCTGCCGGCCAGCCATTCGCGCATGCGCGCCTCGAAGCCGCTGGCCGGGGCCAGGCCTTCGGGCGTCTGCAGCATGCCGATGGTGCCGCCGGTGTAGAGGACGAAGAGGTTCTTGACTGCGCGCATGGGCTGATCCTGCGTTCTTGTTGTGGCGCGGGCCGGCCGCCGGGACGGCCCGCGCGGCCGTCAGCGTTGCGCCTGCGGCAGGCCAGCGGGGATTTCGCGGGCGGCCTCGGCGCTCCGGCCGGCCGGCCAGGCATCGCGGTCCAGGTCGAGGTCGGCGAACTGGGCGGAGTCGAACACCGGCTGGTCGATGCCGGCGCGACGCTGTGCATCGTAATCGCCCATCACCCGCAGGCCAACCTTGAACAGCAGGGCCAGGGCCAACAGGTTGACGAAGGCCAGGCAGGTCATGGTGATGTCGGCGAAGGCGAACACGGTGGACAGGTTCTGCACCGAGCCCCAGACGATCAGCGCCAGCACCAGGGCGCGGTAGCCGATCAGCACCAGGCGGTTGCGGCTGAGGAACTGCAGGCTGTTCTCGCCCAGGTAGTAGTTGTAGAGGATGCAGGTGAAGACGAACAGCGACAGCGCGACGCTGACGAACAGCCGGCCCCAGTCACCGACCACCGCGGCCAGGGAGTTCTGGGTGAGCGTGATGCCGTCGCCTTCGAAGCCGGGGGTGTAGAAGCCCGAGAGCAGGATCAGCAGCGCGGTGCAGGTGCAGATGACGAAGGTGTCGAGGAACACGCTGAAGGCCTGCACCACGCCCTGCGAGGCCGGGTGGCGCACGGCGGCCACGGCGGCGACGTTGGGCGCGCTGCCCAGGCCCGCCTCGTTGGCGAACACGCCGCGCTTCACGCCCATGACGATGGCGCTGCCGAGCAGGCCGCCGAAGGCCGGGTCGAGGCCGAAGGCGCTCTTGAAGATGGTTTCCAGCATGGCCGGCACGTGCTCGATCTGGCTGCCGATCACGTACAGGGTGACGCCGATGTAGGCCAGGGTCTTGACCGGCACCAGCAGGTCGGACACCGCGGCGATGCGCTTGATGCCGCCGACGAAGACGATGGCCAGCAGTACCGCCAGGGCGATGCCGGTGTGCTGCGGGGCGAAGCCGAAGGCGTTCTGCAGCGAATGGGTCACGGTGTAGGACTGCAGGCCATTGAAGGCGAAGCCATAGGTCACCAGCAGCAGCACGGAGAACACCACCGCCATGCCCTTGAGCTTCAGGCCGTGCTGGATGTAGTACGCCGGGCCGCCGCGGTACAGGCCGTCGCCGTCGGCGCGCTTGTAGACCTGGGCCAGGGTGCACTCGAAGAAGCTGCTGGACATGCCCACCAGCGCGGTCACCCACATCCAGAACACCGCGCCGGGGCCGCCGAGGGTCACGGCGATGCCGACGCCGGCGATGTTGCCCGCGCCCACGCGCCCGGCGAGGCTCAGCATCAGCGCCTGGAACGAGCTCAACTGGCCGGCCTGGCCGCGAATGGACTCCTTGAACACGCCGAACATGTGGCCGAAGTGGCGGAACTGGACGAACCGGGAGCGCAGGGTGAAGTAGCTGCCGAGTCCGACGATGAGCACGATGAGAACCTTCCCGGAGAGGAAGTCGTTGAGCGCTTCGAGCATGGGTGTGACCTCGATTCTTGTTCTTCGGATGGAAGAGAGGCGTCAGGCGCCGGGTGGCGCCTGGCGTTGGCGGGCAAGGTTGGCCAAGGCGCGGACCCGTGACAATTTCGCATCCTGTTACGAGTTGATGCGACCTGATGCTAGACTTGCGCCACTCGCATCACCCCGGAAGCCACCGATGTCCGACCACCTGGGCGAAAACCTCAAGCTCGCCTGCAGCCACTACCGCTCTATCTCGGAGGTCTGCCGGCAACTGCAGATCAACCGCGCGCAGTTCAACAAGTACCTCGGCGGGCAGAGCCAGCCCACCCCCTTCAACCTCAAGCGCATCGGTGACTTCTTCGGCGTCGAGGACTACGAGCTGGGCCTGCCGCCGGAGCAGTTCGCCCGCCTGATCGGCGCCCGCGCCAGCCAGGCCAGCGTGCCGCGCAACGACCCGCTGCTGCGCCTGCTGGAGCCGCTGCGCGAACAGTCCGGCAACCTGTCGCGCTACTGCGGCTACTACTTCGAATACTCCAACTGCATGTCGGTGCCCGGTTCCGTCCTGCTGTCGCTGGTGCACCTGTGGGAGGAGGACGGCAACTTCCTGTTCGAACGCCAGGAGCGCCAGGAGCGCTCCAGCAGCACCGACGTGCAGGCCGAGGACTGGGTGCGCTGCCGCTACCTGGGCGCGGCCTTCCAGCTGCAGGACCGGGTGTTCCTGATCGACTACGAGTCGCTCACCGTCAACGAGATGAGCCAGACCATCCTCATCCCCAGCTTCAAGAGCCGCATCACCCGCCTGAACGGCCTGAAGACCGGCGTCTCCAGCGGCGACCGGCGCACCCCGGCGTGCACCCGGGTGGTCTGGGAATACCTGGGCCCGGAGATCAACCGCATCAGCGCCTACCGCCAGGTGAAGCTGTACCGCCCGGACGATCCGCGCATCGACGACGACGTGCGCGAGCGCCTGAACGTGGGGCCGATCCACAATGGGTTGTTCGAGATCGAGTGAGGACGATCGCGGACAGAGTCCGCGATTGGACTCACCGGCGGCACGAATGGCGGCGGATAACCGCGAACGGTTATTCGCCCTACGAGTTTGCCGGCTGACGCTGCGTTATCCGCTTGCTCGGGACAGCCCCCTCTCCCTTCAGGGAGAGGGTTGGGGAGAGGGGACGGACTTCGCTCACGCACCTCTGCCAACCCTGACGCCGCACCCCCTCCCTAACCCTCCCCCGCAAGCGGGAGAGGGAACCGTTCGGCGTGAAGCAGAATCACGAAGCTCCCGGGTACCCACGTAGGGCGCATAACGCCTACGGCGTTATCCGCCGAATCGCGGACAGAGTCCGCTCCTACGGTTCCAGGAAGCACGGTCGTAGGAGCGGACTCTGTCCGCGATTGCCCCCCTCCGCACCGAACCACCCCGTGGGGCGGATAACCGCGAACGGTCATGCGCCCTACACGCCCGGCCTCCCCCAGCATCACCCGCCGCACCCCAGGAATCGCCGCGGCGATCTACTCGGGATGACTGAGCAGCCCCGCCCCGCTTCAGACTGCATTCAGATTCGCTGCCGATACTCCCCTCCCATCGCCAGTCCCGCCTTGGGGGAAACATGACACAAGCAGAATGGAATGCCCTCTTTCCATTCCAGTTCGGCACCCACCCCGAGCGCAGGGCCAGCCTGGTCCTGCGTCGCGAGGGGGAGCCCGGGCGCGAGGCGCTGGAGGCTTTCGTTCATGAGCGCTTCGCGCGGATGCACCATGCCGACGTCCAGCACTTCCTGCCCGACCTGCTCGGCCTGTACGACGGCCAGGGCCGGCTGAGCGCCGCGGTGGGCATCCGCCTGGCCACCGGTGGGCCGCTGTTCCTCGAACGCTACCTGGACGAACCGCTGGAGGTGCCGGTGTCGCGCCTGGCCGGGCGCATCGTCGGGCGCGACGAACTGGTGGAGGTGGGCAACCTGTCCGCGCTCAGCGCCGGCAGCGCGCGCCTGATCATTGTCGCGATGACCTGGCTGCTGGCCGCCCGCGACCTGAACTGGGTGGCCTTCACCGGGGCCGCGAGCCTGGTCAACAGCTTCCACCGCCTGGGGCTGGAGCCGAGCGTGCTGGGCCGCGCCGACCCCGCCCGCCTGGACGGCGAAGGCGCCAGCTGGGGCAGCTACTACGACCAGCACCCACAGGTGTTCGCCGGCGATATCCGCTACGGGCACGCGCAGCTGGAGCGCAACCAGGTGCTCGACCGCCTGGGCTTTCCCCTGTTGCTGACGGAGGCTGGCCATGCAGCCTGAATTGCAGGCCTTCCGCCAACGCCTGGAGGAGTATGCGCGGCAGCAGGGTGAGCGCATCGCCCTGCGCGGCGCCAGCGAACGCTATAGCCATGCCCAGTTGCTGGAGCAGGTGCAAGCCCGCGAGGCGCTGTTGCAAAAGCAGCCGCCGGGCGTCCTCGCCATCGCCCTGGACAACGGTCCCGAGGCGCTGCTCTGGGACCTGGCGGCGCTGTTCGGCGAGCGCCCCTGCGTGATCCTGCCGCCCTTCTTCAGCCCGGCCCAGCGCGCCCACTGCCTGCTGCAGAGCCAGGCGACACTGGCCCTGGCTCCGGCCGAGCTGCACGAGGAATTGCGCGAACTGGGCTTCACCCCCGGCGAGCCCTTCTGGCAACGCCCGGCGACGGCGGACGCGGGCCTGCCGCCCGGCACCGCGAAAATCACCTACACCTCCGGCAGCACCGGCACGCCCAAGGGCGTGTGCCTGTCCGCCGGGGCCCTGCTGCGGGTGGCCGGCGAGCTGGAACGGGCCAGCCGCCCGGCCGAGCCTTCCAGCTACCTGGCGGTGCTGCCGCTGGCGGTATTGCTGGAGAACCTCGGCCTGTACGCCGCGCTGCTGGCCGGCGCCGGCGTCACCCTGCTTCCCCAGGGGCAACTGGGCATCAGCGGCGCCAGCGGGGTGGACTGGAAGCGCCTGCTCGGCTGCGTGGCGCTCAGCGGCGCGCAGAGCCTGATCCTGGTGCCGCAGCTGCTGCTCGGCCTGGTCAGCGCCATCGAGCGCGGCCTGATGCGCGTCGGCCCGCTGCGCTTCGTCGCGGTGGGCGGCGCGCGGGTGTCCACGGGCCTGCTGGAGCGCGCCGCCGCCGTCGGCCTGCCGGTGTACGAGGGCTACGGGCTGTCCGAGTGCGCCTCGGTGGTCTGCCTCAACCGCCCCGGCGAGCGGCGCCCGGGCAGCGTTGGCCAGCCGCTGCCGCACGCGCAGGTGCGCCTGGCCGAGGACGGCGAGGTGCTGGTGCGCGGCGCCACCCTGCTCGGCTACCTGGGCGAGCCGCCCTTCACCGGGCAATGGTGGCCCACGGGCGACCTTGGCCACTTCGATGCCGATGGCTACCTGTACCTGGCCGGGCGCAAGAAGAACCAGTTCATCACCAGCTTCGGGCGCAACCTCAACCCGGAATGGATCGAGGCCGAGCTGACCCAGGGCGGCGTCATCCTCCAGGCCTTCGTCCATGGCGAGGGCCTGCACCAGAACCTGGCGCTGCTCTGGCCGCTGGACCCGCAGGCCGGCGACGGCGACCTGGAACAGGCGGTGCAGCGCTGCAACGCCGCCCTCCCCGACTACGCCCGGGTGCACGCCTGGCGCCGCCTGCCGCAGCCGCTCAGCGCCGCCGAGGGCACCCTGACCGGCAACGGCCGGCCGCGCCGCGCGGAAATCCTCGAACGCTACCGCAACGAACTCTTCTCCCTCGTGACCGAATGAGGTTCACCCCATGGCATTCTTCGACACCCTGCAATCGGCCACCGCCCAGGAGCGCCAGGCGCTGTTCGGCGTACCGGTGATCCGCGACGCCCTGGACGGCGTCGTCAGCCTGGAAGGCTACGTCGCCTTCCTCACCCAGGCCTACCACCACGTGCGCCATACCGTGCCGCTGATGATGGCCTGCGGCGCCCGCCTGCCCCCGCGCCTGGAATGGCTGCGCAAGGCGGTGTGCGACTACATCGAGGAGGAATACGGCCACGAGCAGTGGATCCTCGACGACATCGCCGCCTGCGGCGGCAACCCCGAACAGGTGCGCAACGGCCGCCCGGCGCTGCCCATCGAGCTGATGGTGGCCTTCCTCTACGACCTGATCGCCCGCGACAACCCGGTGGGCCTGTTCGGCATGGTCAACGTGCTGGAGGGCACCAGCATCGCCCTGGCCACCCGCGCCGCCGGCAGCATCCAGGAGAGCCTCGGCCTGCCGCCGGGCGCCTTCGGCTACCTGAGTTCCCACGGCGCCCTGGACCAGGGCCACATGGCCACCTACCGCACGCTGATGGACCGCCTGGACGACGCCGCCGACCAGCAGGCGGTGATCCACGCCGCCCGGGTGGTGTACCGGCTGTACGCCGACATGTTCCGCGGCCTGCCGCGGGCCCGGGCCGGCCAGGGCGAGGTGCAGCATGCGCCTGCCTGACTGCCGCGCGGTGCTCACCGGCGCCAGCGGCGGCATCGGCCTGCAGTTGGCCGAGCAGCTGTGCGCCGCCGGCGCCCAGGTGCTGGCGGTCAGCCGCCATCCCGGCCCCCTCGCCGGGCTGCGGCAACGCTACCCGCACCAGTTGCGCTGGGAGGGCGCCGACCTGCGCGAGCCCAGCGGCCGCCAGGCGGTGGTCGAGGCGGCGTGGCAGATGGGCGGCGCCAACCTGCTGATCAACGCCGCCGGGGTGAACCGCTTCGCCCTGCTCGAACAGCTGGACGAACAGGCCCTGGACGACCTGCTGGAACTGAACATCAACGCCACCCTGCAACTGACGCGGGTGATGCTGCCGCTGCTGCGCGAACAGCCCCACGCCCTGGTGGTGAACGTCGGCTCCACCTACGGCTCCATCGGCTACCCCGGCTACGCCACCTACTGCGCCAGCAAGTTCGCCCTGCGCGGCTTCTCCGAGGCCCTGCGCCGGGAGCTGGCCGACACCCCGGTGGACGTGCTCTACGTCGCCCCGCGGGCGACCCGCACCGGCATGAACTCGGCCGCCGCCACGGCGCTGAACCTGGCCCTGAAGGTCGGCATGGACGACCCGCGCGACGTCGCCCGGGCGGTGCTCGACGCCGTGCAGAAGAACCGTAGCGAGCTGTACCTGGGCTGGCCGGAGAAACTCTTCGTGCGCCTGAACGGCATGCTGCCGGGGGTGGTCGACCGCGCCCTGCGCAAGCAACTGCCGCTGATCCGCCGCTACAGCGACGCCAACGCTCGTGGGCCGGCCGACCAGGGCCGCCGCGGCGAAATCGATGCTTTACTCAAGGTCACCGGGGACAAACAGGACTGAGCATGCGGCTACTGCTGGTGGAGGACGACAGCGCCCTGGGCGAAGGAGTACGTACCGGGCTGCGCCAGGAGGGCTACACCATCGACTGGCTCAAGGACGGCGCCAGCGCGCTGCACGCATTGCAGCACGAGGCATTCGACCTCGTGGTGCTCGACCTGGGCCTGCCGCGCCTGGACGGCGTCGAGGTGCTCAGGCGCCTGCGCGCCGGCGGCGCCAACCTGCCGGTGCTGATCCTCACCGCGCGCGACGCCACCGAGGACCGTATCGCCGGGCTGGACGCCGGCGCCGACGACTACCTGGTCAAGCCCTTCGACCTGGACGAACTCAAGGCCCGCCTGCGCGCCCTGCTGCGGCGCAGCGCCGGGCGCGCGCGGGTGCTGATCGAGCACGCCGGGGTGAGCCTCGACCCGGCCACCCAGCAGGTCAGCTACCGCGGCCAGCCGGTGGTGCTCACGCCCAAGGAATACCTGCTGCTGCACGAACTGCTGGCCCAGCCGGGCAAGGTCTTCACCCGCGAGCGCCTGACCCGGCTGCTCTACGGCTGGGACGAGGAAGCCGAGAGCAACACCCTGGAGGTGCACATCTACCACCTGCGCAAGAAGCTCTCCGGCGAGCTCATCCGCACCGTGCGCGGCATCGGCTACCTGGTGGAAGGCCAGGCATGAACTCGCTGCGCCAGCGCACCCTGCTGCGGGTGACGGCCCTGCTGCTGATCGGCACCGCCCTGCTGACGCTGTACAACTACCACGACAGCAGCCACGAGATCGCCGAGGTCTACGACGCCCACCTGGCGCAGAACGCCCGCCTGCTGCAGGGGGTGATGAGCATGCCGCTGGACGAGGCCGGGCGGCGCAACCTCTACGCTGCCTTCGACGAGGCGCTGAGCCAGGTCGGCAAGCACCGCGTCGGCCACCCCTACGAGAACAAGCTGGCCTTCCAGGTCTGGCGCGAGGACGGCCAGATCCTGGTGCACACGCCCAGCGCGCCCACCTTCAGCGCGCCGCTGCGCACGCCGGGGTTCGCCAACTACGAGGTGGAGGGCCGGCACTGGCGCGGCTTCCTGCTGCCGGTGCCGGCGCAGAAGCTGCTGATCTGGGTGGGCGAGCGCGACGACGTGCGCGAGGACCTGGTGGGGCGCATCGTCCGCCACACCCTGCTGCCCTTCATGCTCGGCAGCCTGGCCCTGGTGCTGCTGGTCTGGCTGGCCATCGGCTGGGGCCTGCAGCCGCTGCAGAACATGGCGAAGGTGATCCGCGCCCGCCACGCCGATTCCCTGGAACCGCTGCAACTGGTGCCGCTGCCCAGGGAACTGGAGCCCATGCAGGCCGCGCTCAACCGCCTGCTCGGCCAGCTCGAGGCGCTGCTGCGCCGCGAGCACCGCTTCATCGCCGATGCCGCCCATGAGATGCGCACGCCCCTGGCGGTGCTCCGCCTGCACGCGCAGAACGCCCTGCAGGCGCGCAACGAGGCCGAGCGCCGCGAGGCCCTGGACTTCCTCATCGGCGGCGTCGACCGCCTCAGCCGGGTGGTCAACCAGTTGCTGACCCTGGCCCGCGTCGAGCCGCAGCTGGCCCAGCGCCAGTTCGCCCCGGTGGACCTGGCCGCGGTGGTCACCGATACCCTCGCCGAACTCACCCCCTGGATGCTCCGCCAGGGCCTGGAGCCGGTGCTGGAGATCGAGCCCGGCGACTACCGCCTGAACAGCGACGCCGGCGCCATCGGCATCGCCCTGCAGAACCTGGTGACCAACGCGGTGAACTTCTCCCCGCCCGGCGCGCTGGTGCGCATCGGCCTGCGCGCGGAGGGGGCGCACTTCGAGCTGAGCGTCGAGGACCAGGGCCCGGGCATCGCCGAGGCCCACCTGGAGCGCGCCTTCCAGCGCTTCTACAGCGAAGGCAACGAGGGCGGCGCGGGCCTTGGGCTGTCCATCGTGGCCATGATCATGCAGCGCCTGGGTGGCAGCGTGCAGTTGGCCAACCGCACCGAAGGCGGCCTACGCGCCCGCCTGCGCCTGCCACGGGGCCCGTGAGCGGCGCCCACGGCCGTTGCCCGGCTGCCTCAGTGCTGGCTGGCGCCGCGGCTGGACAGCCAGTTCAGCGGCACGGCCGGGCGCGTCAGGGCCTCGATGAAACCATGGCCCCAGTAGCGGATGTGGTTGGCCTCCAGCACCGAGTACATCTCCTGGTGGCGCGCCTGGCGTTCCTCCAGCGGCATCTCCAGGGCGCGCTCGATGGCGTCGGCCAGGGCGTCGCGGTCATGGGGATTGACGATGAGCGCGCCGCCCAGCTCGGCGGCGGCGCCGGCGAACTGCGAGAGGATCAGCACGCCCGGGTCGGCCGGGTCTTGCGCGGCGACGAACTCCTTGGCCACCAGGTTCATGCCGTCGCGCAGCGGCGTGACCAGGCCGATGCGCGCGCGGCGCATGACCAGGGCGATGTCCTCGCGCCCCAGGTTGCGGCTGACGAAGCGCAGCGGCACCCAGGACACGGCGGCGAAGCGCCCGTTGATGTGGCCCACGCGGGCGCTCACCGCGGCGTCGATCTCGGCGTACTCGGGAATCTCCTGGCGGCTGCCGGGGGCGATCTGCAGGCAGGTCACCCGGCCCTGCCGCTCGGGGTACTTCTCCAGGAAGCGCTCGTAGGCGTCCAGGCGGTTGGTGATGCCCTTGGAGTAGTCCAGGCGGTCCACCCCGACCATCAGCGCGCGGCCCACCAGGCTTTCCTCCAGCTTGGCCGCCAGCGGGCCGTGCTCGGCCTCCTCGGCCAGGCGGCGGAAGCCCTCCACGTCCACCCCCACCGGGAACACGCCGACGCGGAAGTGCTGGTGGCCCAGGCTGAAGCGCCGCGAGTCGGGGGTGGCCGCGCCCACCACGCGGGTCAGGTAGCGGGCGAAGTTGTCGGCGTCGTTCTCGGTCTGGAAGCCGATCAGGTTGTATTCGGTGAGCGCGCGCACCAGTTCCTCGTGGTGCGGCAGCGCGGTGAGCAGGTCCGGCGGCGGCATCGGGATGTGCAGGAAGAAGCCGATGCGGTTGCGGTGGCCGCGCTCGCGCAGCGCCACGGCCAGGGGGATCAGGTGGTAGTCGTGGACCCACAGCACGTCGTCCGGCTGCAGCAGCGGGCTCAGGCGTTCGGCGAAGAACTCGTTGACGCGCAGGTAGCCGCCGAAGTCGGCCTCGGTGAACTCGGCCAGGTCCACCCGGTAGTGCAGGATCGGCCAGAGCACGCGGTTGGCGAAGCCGTTGTAGTACTCCTGGAAGTCCTGTGGCGGCAGGTCGGTGATCATGTAGGTGATGTTGCCGTTCTCCAGGGTGACCGGCTCCGCGGGGTTCTCCGCCACCTGGCCGCTCCAGCCGAACCACAGGCCCTCGCGCTCGCGCAGGGTGGCCTCCACCGCCACCGCCAGGCCGCCCGGCGCGGGCCGGCCCTCGGCATCGGGCATGCCCACCCGGTTGGAAATCACTACAAGCCGCGACATAGGCCCTCCTCCCAGCTCATGGACAGACGCATGGCGGTGTTGATCAACCCGGCCATGGAGTACGTCTGCGGAATGTTGCCCCACATCTCGCCGGTGTGCGGATGCAGGTCCTCGGACAGCAGGCCGAAGCTGTTGCGCGCGGCCAGCAGCTCGGCGTACAGCGCGCGGGCCTGGTCGCGCCGGCCGATGGCGGCCAGGGCGTCCAGGTACCAGAACTTGACCACCAGGAAGGCGGTCTCCGGCACCCCGAAGTCGTCGGGGGCGGCATAGCGCAGCAGGTGGCCATTGACGTTCAGCTCGCGGCCGATGCAGTCGACGGTGGCGACGAAGCGCGGGTCGTCGGCCTCGATCAGGCCCAGCTCGTGCATCAGCAGCACGCTGGCGTCCAGGTCGTCGACGCCGAAGCTGCCGGTGAAGGACTGCCGGCGCTCGCTCCAGGCCTCGCGCAGGATGCCCTCGCGCAGGCGCGCGGCCTCCTTGCGCCAGCGCGCCGCCGAGTCGCCATGGCCCAGGCGCGCGGCGATGCGCGCCACGCGGTCGCAGGCGGCCCAGCAGAGCATCGCCGAATGGGTATGCACGCGCTGCCGGCCACGGTATTCCCAGATGCCCGCGTCGGGCACGAAGGCGCAGCGCGCGGCGCGCTCGGCCAGGCTTTCCAGCAGGCGCAGCATGCCCTCGTCGCCGGGGTGCGGCAGGCGCTGGTCGACGAAGCTCTGCAGCACCGCCAGCACCACCGAGCCGAACACGTCGTGCTGCACCTGCTCCACCGCCTGGTTGCCGACGCGCACCGGGGCGTGGCCGAGGAAGCCGGCCAGGTCCGGCTCGATGCGCTCGGTCAGGTCCATGGCCGGGACCACCCCGTACAACGGCCGCAGCTCGGCGCCCTCCACCGCCACCGTGGTGATGAAGTCGACGTAGCGCTCCATGGTCTTGGTGGCGCCCAGGCGGTTCAGCGCCAGCACCACGAAGTAGGCATCGCGCAGCCAGCAGTAGCGGTAGTCCCAGTTGCGCTGGGTGCCCGGCGCCTCGGGCACCGAGGTGGTCACCGCGGCGATGATCGCCCCGGTCTCCTCGAAGCTGCACAGCTTCAGGGTGATGGCCGCGCGGATCACCACGTCCTGCCATTCGAAGGGGATGGCCAGCGAGCGCACCCACTCGTACCAGCCGGCGCGGGTGCGTTCGAGGAAGCTGCGGACCACCTGCTCGGGGGACTCGTCCAGCGGCTCGTCGACGCCCATCACCAGGCTCACCGGGTGCTTGAGGGCGAAGGGCGTTTCCTGCATGACGTAGGACAGCGGCGCATCCGTGGTCAGGCGCAGCGCCTGGTCGCCACCCAGGTAGCGGATATGGCTGGAGCCGGCCACCGCCTCGCAGGGCTTGCCGTAGTGGTGCGTCGGGCGCATGCGCAGGGTCACCCGCGGCAGCCCCTGTATCGGCTCCACCAGCCGGCACAGCTGCGCCGGGCGGAAATAGCGGCCGTACTGCGGGAAGCGCGGGGCGAAGTCGGTGATGCGCACGGCGTTGCCGGCGGCGTCGGTGAGGGTGGTGCGGATGATCGCGGTGTTCGGCTGGTACTCCGCATGGCTGCTGACCATGCCGTCGAGCAGCACGTCGCAGAAGCCCTTCTCCTCCTCGCCGGCCAGCAGCCGGGAGAAGGCCGGGTCGCCATCGAAGTTCGGGTAGCACCACCACACCAGGCGCCCCTGCCGGTTCACCAGGGCGGCGACGCGGCAGTTGCCGATCAGCCCCAGGTCCAGCGCGCCGTTGTGCTTGCCGCTCATGCCTGTGTTCTCCTCGTGGCCTGTATGAGTGTCTCGCGTACCGTTCGCGGATGGTCAAAGACGGCCCGGGCGCCGGGGGCCGGGCGCCCGACCGAAAGGCCCAGCCCACCCAGCTGCGGCATCAGCGCCAGGGCCGGCTCGTCGGTATGGTCGTCGCCGATGAACAGCGGCCGGCGCCCGGCGAAGGGCGGCGCGCCGAGAAAGCGACGGATGGCCTGGGCCTTGTCGCTGGCATGGGCCAGCACCTCGAACACCATCTTCCCCGGCAGCAGCCGCAGCCCGGCGCCGTCGGGGCCGCGCAGCAGCCGGTCGAGGGCGGCCCGCAGGGCCGGGCCGGCCTCGGGCACGGCGCGGTAATGCAGGGCCAGGCTGCTGCCCTTGTCCTCGGCCAGCACGCCGGGGTGCCGCCGGGCCAGGGCCAGCAGGCGTTCGCGCTGCGCCGCGCCGAGTTGGGCCGCCGGCAATTGCCGCATGGGCTGCCCGCCGGCCAGGCGCCACTGCGCGCCGTGGCCGCCGCTGGCCGGCAGGCGCAGGGGGGCGAACAGGTCGTCGAGCTGCGCCAGCGGGCGTCCGCTGACCAGCGCCAGGGCACCGTCAAGCCGGCGGTGCAGGCTTTGCAGGGCGGTGCGCAGGTCGTCGGGGACGCGCACCGCGTCGGGGCTCTCGACGATATCCAGGAGGGTACCGTCGACATCGAGAAAGAGCGCGCAACGGGCTTCGCGCTCGCTCAACCAGTCATCGAGCAGGGCCCTGGCCGAGGCATCACCGCAAGCAGCAATGGCCGCGTCGGCCAGACCGGGATCGATCGGGCGGGACATGGGCCGATCTCCACGTTTCGGGCCGCCCGCGAACAACCGGTGCGGACGGCGAAGCGAATGAGAATCCAGAAGACTAACACGGGGAAATGCAGCGCGCGGCCGTGCCGCCGGCCGCATTCTCCCGCTCTGGGACGGACCTTCCCGGCCCCATGCAAGTTCAGCAAGGTCCATGCCTTGGCGCCGTCGCCGCCCCTCCCCGGCTACCGATCGCGCCGCCACGACGCCCACCCCATGGGGGCTGCTGCCGTTCGTCGAATCCCCGCGCAAAGCAGGCCGCCGCTTCCCGGCCAGGGCGCGGACGCCCACAAGCGGTGCGCTGGCTAGACTGGGCAGGAACCCCGGGAACCGACCAATGGATGCCCTGCTCAATGCCGCCGCCCGCGCCCTGGCCATGGGCGACCCCTTCGCCGCGCTGAACCGCGTGGCGCTGCGCGACGACGCCCCGGCGCTGGCCCTGCGCGGCATCGCCATGGCGCAGCTGGGCGACCTGGCCCGCGCCCGCGAACTGCTGCGCGCCGCCGCCCGGGCCTTCGGCCCGCGGGAGGCCGTGGCCCGCGCACGCTGCCAGGTGGCCGAGGCGGAAATCGCCTTCGCCGACCGCGAACTGGGCTGGCCGGTGGCGCGCCTGGAAGCGGCGCTGGCCACCCTGGAAGCCCATGGCGACCGCCTGAACGCGGCCCACGCGCGCCTGCTCGCGGCGCGCCGCCAGCTGCTGCTCGGCCAGCTCGATACAGCCGGTGCGCAGCTGGAACGGCTGCAGCCCCAGGCCCTGGCAGCGCCCCTGCGGGCGATCCATCGCTTGACAGCGGCCGGCATCGCCCTGCGCCAGCTACGCGCAGGCGCCGCCCGGGCCGCCCTGCTCGAAGCCGCGGCCGCGGCCCGCGAAGCCGGCATCGCCGCGCTGCAGGCGGAGGTCGAGGCGGCGCAACGGCTGCTCGACGCCCCCGCCGCGCGCTGCCTCGCCCGCGGCACGGAATGCCTGCTGCGGCTGGAGGAAGTCGAGCCGCTGCTGCAACGCCAGGCCCTGCTGGTGGATGCCTGCCGCTACCTGGTCGGCACGCCGCGGGCCAGGGTGCCGCTGGCCAGCCGGCCGGTGCTGTTCGCCCTCGCCCGCATCCTGGCCGAGGCCTGGCCGGCGGATGCCAGCCGCGCGCAGCTGATCGCCGGCGCCTTCCGCACCCGCCACTTCGACGACAGCCACCGCGCCCGCCTGCGGGTGGAGATCGGCCGGCTGCGCGCGGCCCTGGAGGGGCTGGCCGGCATCGCCGCCACCCGCACGGGCTTCGTGCTCGAACCCCTGCAGGTGGACGAGGTGCTGGTCCTGGCGCGCCCGCTGGAAGACCGCCACGCCGCGGTGCTGGCCTGCCTCGCCGATGGCCGGGCCTGGTCCAGTTCGGCCCTGGCGCTGGCCCTGGGCAGCAGCCAGCGCCAGGTGCAGCGCGCGCTGGAAGCCCTGGCGGCGGACGCCCGGGTGCAGGCCTTCGGCCAGGGCCGGGCGCGGCGCTGGCTGAGCCCGCCGGTGGGTTTCGCGACCACCTTGTTACTCCCGGCCCCCGTCAATGGCTGACTAGGATGGCCCCAGGCACCACACGAAGGAGGACGCCACCATGAAAACCCGACCCGCGGAAATCCTCCGCGAATACGGCCCCTTCCCGGGCATCGACAAAGTCCACGGCCTGACCTGGGACGACCGGCACGTCTGGTTCGCCTCCGGCGAGCGGCTCAACGCCCTGGCCCCGGACAGCGGCGCCATCGAGCGCACGATCGAGGTCCCCGCCTACGCCGGCACCGCCTTCGACGGCCGCTACCTGTACCAGATCGGCGAAGAACTCATCCGCAAACTCGACCCGCGCACCGGGGAAGTGCTCGCCACCCTCCCCGCCCCCGGCCACGGCGGCGACTCCGGGCTGGCCTGGGCCGAAGGCTCGCTGTGGGTGGGCCAGTACCAGGCGCGGCGCATCCAGCAGATCGACCCGCAGACCGGCGCGGTGCTGCGCACCCTGGAATCGGACCGCTTCGTCACCGGCGTCAGCTGGATCGACGGCCAGCTCTGGCACGGCACCTGGGAGAACGACGAGAGCGAGCTGCGGCGCATCGACCCGCGCAGCGGCGAAGTCCTGGAGGCCCTGGCGCTGCCGGCCGGCATCGGCGTCTCGGGCCTGGAGGCCGACGGCGGCGACCGCTTCTACTGCGGCGGCGGCGCCAGCGGCAAGGTCCGCGCGGTGCGCCGGCCCAGGGGCTGAACGGCCCGCCGGGCCCCGCAGGCTCGGCGGCCCTAGTGGTCCGCCACCGCCACCCGCGCCTTGCCGGTGAACGGCGGGCGCGTCAGCCAGATCACGCTCATCAGCACCAGGAAGATCCAGCCCAGGGCGTGGAACAGCTCGTTGAAGCTGATCTGGTAGGCCTGCTGGGTGATCATCTGGTTCAGCAGGCTCGCCCCCAGGTGGGGGTCGCCCTGGCCCAGCAGCTCCAGGCTGTGGCGCGTGCCGCTGTCGAAGGCCGTGACGCTTTCGCTGAGCTGGGCGTGGTGCAGCACCGCGCGGCGGTCCCAGAGGAAGGTGGTGAGCGAGGCCGAGAAGCTGCCGCTCAGGGTCCGCAGGAAGGTCGACAGCCCGGAGCCGGCGGCGATCTCGTGGGGCTCCAGGTCCGACAGCAGGATCACCGTGGTGGGCATGAAGAACAGCGCCACGCCCACGCCCATCAGCGCCTGCATCAGGGCGACGTGGCGGAAGTCGATGTCCAGGGTGAAGCCGGCGCGCAAGAAACAGGTGGCGCCCATGGCGACGAAGGCCACCGAGGCCACCAGGCGCAGGTCGAAGTTGGCCGCGTAGCGCCCCACCAGCAGGCTCAGCAGCAGCGGCGCGATGCCCAGCGGCGCCGCCGCCAGGCCCGCCCAGGTGGCGGTGTAGCCGAGGTTGCGCTGCAGCCACTGCGGCAGCAGCAGGTTGATGGCGAAGTAGGCCGAGAACGACAGCACCAGGGCCAGGGTCCCGTAGCGGAAGTTGTGGTGGCGGAACAGCCGCAGGTCGACGATGGGCTCGCGGTCGGTCAGCTCCCAGATCAGGAAGGCCGCCAGGCTGATGGCCGCCACCACCGCGCAGCCGATGATGAACGGCGAGGCGAACCAGTCCTCGTCGTTGCCCTTGTCCAGCAGCACCTGCAGGGCGCCGACGCCCACCACCAGGGTCGCCAGGCCCGCGTAGTCGATGCGGGTGCGCTGCAGGCGCTCGGGGCGGCCGCGCATCTGCCGGCTGATGACGAACACGGCGAAGGCGCCGATGGGCAGGTTGATGAAGAAGATCCACGGCCAGGAGTAGTTGTCGGTGATCCAGCCGCCGAGGATGGGCCCGGTGATGGGCGCCACCACCGCCACCATCGACAGCAGCGCCAGGGCGATGCCGCGCTTGTGCGGCGGGTAGATGCTGATCATCAGGCTCTGGGTGATCGGGTACATGGGCCCGGCCACGGCGCCCTGCAGGGCGCGGAACAGGATGAGCATGGGCAGGTCGCGGGCCACGCCGCAGAGGAACGATGTGACCACGAACAGCAGCGCGCAGCCGATGAACAGCGGCACCTCGCCCAGGCGCCGGGACAGGAAGCCGGTCAGCGGCAGGGAGATGGCCTGGCTGACGGCGAACGAGGTGATCACCCAGGTGCCCTGGTTGGCGCTCGCCCCCAGGTTGCCGGCGATGGTCGGCAGGGCCACGTTGGCGATGGTGGTGTCCAGCACCTGCATGAAGGTGGCCAGGGCCAGGCCGAGGGTGGCGAGGGCCAGGCTCGGCGGGCGGAATTCGGTGCTCATGGTGGGGGACCTGGCGTGGCGTCAGTGGGGCCGGCCGCGCGCTGGCGGCGGCTTCGGTGGATTCTGGAATCCGGGATCAATAGCTGTCAATTCAATAATTGACTTTGCACAGATTGACGACGCCGGCCTTGTGCTCCCCGCCCGTGCCCGTATCATCGGCGCGAATCCACCCGCAACGGACCGCCCCATGCCCAGCCCGCCCCAGGACCACCTGTTCGCCCTCACCGGCTCGCTGCAACCGGCGCGCCGCGCCTGGCAGCAGGCCGCCAGCCTGGTGCTGGCCGAGAGCGGCCTGTCGCTGGCGGTGGCCACGCCAGTGCTGCTGGTCTCGCGCATGGGCGACGGGGTGCTGCAGAACGTGCTGGCCGACCGCATCGGCGTGCACCCGGCAGCCCTGGTGCGCACCCTCGACCAGGCCGAGGCCGCCGGCCTGCTGGAACGGCGCATGGTGCCGGGCAACCGGCGGCTGCGCGCCATCCATTTGCAGGATGCGGGAAGGGAATTGACCGAGCGCCTGGAGAAAGCCCTCAACGCCTTGCGCGCCGAAGTGCTCGGCAGCATCCCCCGGGAAGACGTCGAGACCGCCACCCGGGTGCTGCGGCTGATGGAGGAAAAGGCCCGCGCCTACGCCCAGCAGAAACCCGGGGACGCCTAGTTCCTGCTCGCGAACGGTGCTTGCCGGCGGCGGCGGCCGCCCTCACCCGCAAGCGGGAGAGGGGGCTGGCCGGCGTCTGAAAGCCCAATCGCGGACAAGGCCCTACGACCATGCCCGACCGTAGGGCGAATAACCGTTCGCGGTTATCCGCCGCCGTCCGGAACAGCGGTGTCCGGGACCATTGGCGGATAACGCCGTAGGCGTTATGCGCCCTACGGGTTGCAAGGGGGCGGCGCGGGGCGCAAGACAGTTGCTCGCTTCCCTGGAACCGTAGGAGCAACTGTCTATTGGGTTTGGGTGTAGCGCGCCGCTCCGAGTGCGTTGATGTTTCTTGTTTCGCCCCCTCGGGCGAGTCACTTCTTTCAAACGCCAAAGAAGTAACCAAGAAGGCTTGCCCCGACATACGGGCC
>NZ_JAZAQP010000069.1:0-25374 GCF_036231725.1 Pseudomonas sp. JH-2
CAGACCGCGGTGGTGGACTCGCTGAACATGGACATCACCGAGATCAACACCCTCAACCAGGAAGGCGTGGAGAACCTCAAGGCCACCCTGCGCGCCTGCGCCGACCTGGAAAACCAGGCCGGGCGCCTGCGGCAGTTGGTGGATAGTTTCCGCATCTAATGAAAAGGCGCCTTCGGGCGCCTTTTTCATACACGGCGTCTGCCTATGCGTAGGGCGTATAACCGTTCGCGGTTATACGCCGATGGTGGTGCCACCGGGGCGCCCGGCGTGGCCGGTGGGTCCAATCGCGGACGAAGTCCGCTCCTACGTCCGTGCCTTCCTGGAACCGTAGGAGCGGACTCTGTCCGCGAATCGCGCGCAGGGCGCGCTCCTACAGGTAGGGCGAGAGGCGGGGCGCCGCGGTTCAGGTTCGTAGGGGAATGACCGTTCGCGGTTATCCGCCGCCGGCCGGAACACCGGCGCCCTACCTACCGCCGCTTGCCGCCCAGCAGCGAGCCCATCAGCCCGCGCACCAGCTCGCGGCCGATCTGGTTGGCGGCCTGGCGCACCACGGTCTTCATGGTCTGGCTGGCCAGGTTGCCGAGGATTTCCCCGGCCATGCTGCCCAGGCTGCTGCCGGCGTCGGCCTTGGTTTCGCTGGGCGCCATCTTGTCGTCGGTGCGGCCGGTCAGGCGCTCGTAGGCCGATTCGCGGTCGATCGGCTTGTCGTAGCGACCGGCCAGCGGCGAGCTGCGGATGATCGCGGCGCGCTCGGCTTCGCCCAGCGGGCCGATGCGCGACTGCGGCGGGGCGATGGCCACGCGCTGGACCATGGACGGCGTGCCCTTCTCTTCCAGGGTGCCCACCAGCGCCTCGCCGATGCCCAGCTCGGTGAGCACCTGCAGGGTGTCGAACGCCGGGTTCGGGCGGAAGCCGTCGGCCACCGCGCGCAGGGATTTCTGCTCCTTGGCGGTGAAGGCGCGCAGGCCGTGCTGGATGCGCAGGCCGAGCTGGGCCAGGACGTCGTCCGGCAGGTCGCTGGGCGACTGGGTGACGAAGTACACGCCCACGCCCTTGGAACGGATCAGCCGCACCACCTGCTCCAGGCGGTCGTGCAGGGCCTTGGGCGTGCCGTTGAACAGCAGGTGCGCCTCGTCGAAGAACAGCGCCAGCACCGGCTTGTCGGCGTCGCCGCGCTCGGGCAGTTGCTCGAACAGCTCCGACAGCAGCCAGAGCAGGAAGGTGGCGTAGACCTTGGGCGCCTCGTGCACCAGCTTGCTGGCGTCGAGCAGGTGGATGCGCCCGCGGCCATCGGGGTCCGGGCGCAGGATGTCCTCCAGTTGCAGCGCCGGCTCGCCGAAGAAGGCCTCGGCGCCCTGCTGCTCGAGGGTCGCCAGGCGCCGCAGCAGGGCCTGGGAGGAAGCGCCGGTGAACAGGGCGCGGTCCTCGCCGAGCACTTCCGGGTGGTCCTTGAGGTAGTTGAGCAGGGCCTTCAGGTCCTTCAGGTCGAGCAGCAGCAGGCCCTGCTGGTCGGCCACCTTGAAGGCGGCGAAGAGCGCGGCCTGCTGGCTGTCGGTCAGCTCCAGCAGGTTGCCCAGCAGCAGCGGGCCCATCTCGCTGAGGGTGGTGCGCAGCGGGTGGCCGGTCTTGCCGGCGACGTCCCACAGGCTCACCGGGTAGGCCTTGGCCTGGTAGCCCAGCCAGGGCATCGAGGCGATGCGCTCGGCCACCTTGCCCTGGGGGTTGCCCGCCGCGCCCAGGCCGCAGAGGTCGCCCTTGATGTCGGCGGCGAAGACCGCGACGCCGGCATCGCTGAAGCTCTCGGCCAGGTGCTGCAGGGTCACCGTCTTGCCGGTGCCGGTGGCGCCGGCGATCAGGCCGTGGCGGTTGGCCAGCTTCCACGGCTGGCTGACGGGCTGGCCATCGGCGCCGGCGCCGATGATGAGTTGGTTGCTCGCTGACATCCTTGCTCCCCTGGTGGACGGAAGGTCACCCGGCAAGACTGGCGCGTCGCGCGGCGAAGCGCAACGCCGCCGTGGCGCTTTTCAGCCCAGGGCCTCGTCGACGCGGAAGACGTGCTTGAGATAGCGGCCGAAATTCTCGTCGTTGCACTGCATCTTGCCCGGGGTGTCGGAGATCTTCGCCACCGGCTGGCCGTTGCAGGCGGTCATCTTCAGCACGATGTTCATCGGCTCGACGCCGGGGATGTCGCAGGTGAACTGGGTGCCGATGCCGAAGCTGACGTCGATCCGCCCGCGCAGCGAACGGTAGATGTGCAGGGCCCGCGGCAGGTCGAGGCCGTCGGAGAACACCAGGGTCTTGCTGCGCGGGTCGATGCCCAGCTGCTCGTAGTGGGCGATGGCCTTCTCCGCCCATACCAGCGGGTCACCGGAGTCGTGGCGCAGGCCGTCGAAGAGCTTGGCGAAGTACAGGTCGAAGTCGCGCAGGAAGGCGTCCATGGTGATCACGTCGGTCAGCGCGATGCCCAGCTGGCCGCGGTATTCGCGGACCCAGGCGTCCAGCGCGGCGGCCTGGCTGTCGATCAGCCGCGGGCCGAGCTGCTGGTGGGCCATCAGCCACTCGTGGGCCATGGTGCCCAGCGGCTTGAGGTCGAGCTTGCGCGCCAGGTGCACGTTGCTGGTGCCGACGAAGCGGCCCGGGAAGCTCGCCTTCAGCTCGCGCACCACGCATTCCTGCACGGCATAGGAGAAGCGCCGGCGGGTGCCGAAGTCGGCCATCTTGAAGCCGGCCAGTTCCTCGGCGCTGGCCTCGCGGCGCAGCCAGTCGAGCTTGTCGCGCAGGCGCTCGCGCACCACGTCCAGGGTCACCTGTGGATAACGCTGCAGGTTGCGCGCCTCGCTGATGCTGGCCAGCACCGGCACCTCGAAGAGGATCACGTGCAGCCAGGGGCCCTTCAGGCGCAGGAAGAACGCGTCGTTCTCGATGCCGGTCTGCACGTAGCGCATGTTGAAGCGGAACAGGCCGAGGAAGCGGATGAAGTCCGGCGTGAAGAAGGGAATGCGTTCGAGGAAGGCCAGTTGCTCGCTGCTGAAGCTCAGCCCGGCCAGCGCCTCGATGCGCTCGCGGATGCGCGCCAGGTACGGGCGCAGGTCCTCGCGGTTGCGGCAACGGAACTCCCACTCCACCTCGGCGTTGGGGTAGTTGTGCAGCACCGCCTGCATCATGCTCAGCTTGTAGAAGTCGGTATCCAGCAGGTTCTGCACGCCGAAGGGGGTGAATGCGGACTCAGCCATGCTCGCCTCTCGCCTGTCGTCAGCCTGCAGTCTAACGGCATGCATTCGCCGCGCGCAGAAAAAATCCTGATTAGGGGGATGTGGTTCGTTTGGGGCGTAGCCTGCTGGAACCCGGCACCTGAAGCTCTCGGGAAATCCGTAGGGCGCATAACGCCTACGGCGTTATCCGCCGAATCGCGGACAGAGTCCGCTCCTACGACCGTGCCACCGGATGGTTCCGCGTGGCAGAGGCAATTGACCGTAGGGCGAATAGCCGTTCGCGGTTATCCGCCGTTGGCCGTGCCATCGGGGTGTCCGGCGTGGCGGGTGAATCCAATCGCGGACAAAGTCCGCTCCTACAGGGAAATGCCACGCCTTCCGGCAACCTGTAGGAGCGAGCTTGCTCGCGAACGGACTCCGCAGCGGGGTTTATTCGCGAGCAAGCTCGCTCCTACGAAGAGCATTTCGGCGCGGGCCGCAAGACAGTTGCTCCTACGGGTACAGGGAAGCACGGGTGTAGGAGCGGACTTTGTCCGCGATTGGACTCACCGGCCACGCCGGGCGCCCCAGTGCATTATGAAAAATGCCGTTTCCCCCATAGGGAGAAACGGCATTCTTTTCTTCACCGCCGAGGCGGACTCGACTCAACGCGGCGCGCTGACACCGCCCTGGGACATGCCGAAGAGGAACAGCAACAGGTCGTGGTCGGGACGCGCCGCCTGCTTGGCCTGCACGTTCGCCGGCACACGGCAGCTGGCCTGCTGGCCGTGGGAGCCGATCACTTCGGGGCCCGGCTCGTGCCAGGCAGCTGCCGCCAACGTTGCCACGCCCAGGGCGCCAACGAGGAGCAAACTTCGTGTGATTTCTAGTTTCATGTCTGCAACCCTTTGATGGCGCTGCCAAACGCCGCCTCGTAACCATAGACAAAGGCTTGCCACTGCGCTTCCGTCCACGACGAACGGCGCTTCACCTGGCGCAGGTCGTGACGGGCCGCGCGCCTGGCGCTGAAGCGCTGGCGGGCCTTTTCCATGTCGATCAGGGCAACGTCGATCTGCTCGCCCTCGACCTTGACGAAGACATGCTTGAGGTACAGGCAGCCATGCTGCCAGCGGCCCAGGTTGAGCCTGGCCAGGGTCCTGCCGTACTGCTGCAGGACGCGCTGGTGCACGGCCTCGCCCCAGCGCTCTTGGTCGCCGCGGGCGTAGCAGTCTTCCAGGCTCGAATAGCCGTCCAGCGACTCGGTGACCAGCAGGGCCTGCCATTCGCCGTCCACCTTGCGGCAGCCGGCGTAGACCAGGGTCGGTACCTTGACGCCGAGGGACGCGGCGGCCTGCAGCGCATCGCGCTCGCGGATGGCGGTCGGGTAGCCGAAGGGGTGCAGCAGGTCACGGTAGATGTGCCCGACCTGCTGCTTGCGATAGAGCAGGCGGCCATCGTCGGTCAGCACGCGCTGGACCCCGCTCTCGCCGCCGCGGCGCCGGTTCGGCTCCTCTACCCATTTGCCGGGAATCTGCAACCAGCGATCGATGGCATCTTCACCGGAAATTCGCTGCAGAGCTGCCAAATCAGCGCCCATCATTACTCCTTACGCAGAATGTAGACCCGCCACATGTGCACCAGCGGGACGAAATCGATATGGTCCTGCACCGCGAACCCGGCCTGGCGGAACTCCTCCTCGATGGTACGGGCAGGAATCACGAAGCGGTTCTGGTACGTGTGCTTCTTGCGCCCAGTCTCGGCGCGACGACGTTTCCAGGCCTTGAAATTGCCGTCGACCCACAGCGAGAGGATCACACTGTCGCGGGTCACGCGGTGGAACTCGCGCAGCATGGTCATGCGGTCGCTCGATTCACCGATGTGGTGCATCAGGCGCATGCTGAAGATGCTGTCGACGGCGTTGTCCGGCAAATCGATGGCGAATGCCGAAGTCTGCAAAGGCCGCACGCGTTTGACAACCTCCACCGGCTGGCCGGCGCAGGCCACGGCGATCATGTCGGCGGAATTGTCCGCACCGATGATCACCCGGTTGTCCTTCTCGGCCAGCATCGGCCAGAAGCGGCCGGCGCCGCACGGCAGGTCCAGCACCAGGTTCGGCTGGCCGGCCAGCTTGAGCGCCTGGCGGGCGATCTGGACATCGCGCCAATGGGAAAGTTTCCGGGACAGCCCACTGCGATGCTTGCGCAGGTAGCGCTCGGCATGCTGACGGTCGTACTTCTGGGAAAACTCGAGCTCGACGGGCTTGTCGCTCATGATGGGGTTCCTGCTCATTTTTTATACGAAACTACGGGTGATTCTGTATCCATGCGGTCATGCGCATGTGAAAAATTCGTCAAGCCTCGCCGACCAGGCGGACCTCGAAACGGCAGCCGTGCGGCTGGGCCGGCGTCAGCTTGACCTCCCAGCCTTCCGCCGAGCAGATCCTCTTCACCAGCGAAAGGCCCAGGCCAAGGCCCTCGCCGCGCTGTTGCGGGCCGCGGACGAAGGGCTGGAACATGCGCTCGCGCTGCTCCTCGGGGATGCCCAGGCCACTGTCCTCGACGACGAAACCGCTGGCGGACAATTGCAAGCGGATGTGTCCTGCATCCGTGTAGTGCATGGCGTTGCGCAGCAGGTTGCTCATCACCGAGCGCAGGAAGGCCGCGTTGTATTGCTCCGGCGGCACCGCCTGTACCTCGTAGATCAGCTGCAGCCCCTTGGCCTCGATCGGCCCGCGCCATTGCCCGGCCAGGTCGTCGGCGATGCGCTGCAGGCCGGCCCGCGGGGCGATGTCCAGCTCCTTGGTGCGCGAGCGCGCCAGCATCAGGAAGGTCTGCACCAGGTCGCGCATTTCCTCGCTGGCGGTGGTGATCCGCGCCAGCTGGGTACGCGCCTTCGGGCTCAGGCCCGGTTCCTCGGCGAGCAGCTCGCTGCTGCTGGCGATCACCATCAGCGGCGTGCGCAGCTCATGGCTGACATCGCTGGTGAACAGTTTTTCCCGGGTCAGCACCTGGTGCAGTTGCCCGATGGCATAGTCGAACGCCGCCGCCAGCTCGCCGACCTCGTCGTGGGCGTAGTCCGGCGCCAGCGGCGGCGCCAGGTCCAGCAACTGGTCGCGGTGCCGCACCTGGCGCGCCAGGCGCACCACCGGCTCCATCACCTTGCGCGAGAGCAGCCAGCCGAGCAGGCCGGCCAGCGCCAGGCTGAGCACGTAGCCGGTCACCACGGCGGCGTACAGGACCTGCTCGCGCGCCTCGAAATCGCTCTGGTCCTGCAGCAGCACGTAGCGGCGGCCATCGGCGTCGCGCACCAGCGCATGGAACGACAGCTCGCCGTCGAACACCTCGTGGAAGCCCGACTCCAGGCGCTGCAGCGCCGGCGGCATGGCATAGACGCCGACGCCGTCGCTGACGAAGAAGCGCATGCCGGGGTCCAGCCGCGGGCCCCTGCCGCTGCGCAGGTCCTCGTTGATGATGCGGTCCAGCTCGCCCCCCAGGTCACGGGAAATCAGGCGCTCCTCGACCACGTGCACCACGCCGACGATGCTCAGCGAAAACAGGCCGCCGACCAGCGCGGTCATGAACACGAAAGCAAAGACGATCCGGCGGGAAAGGCTCTGCCTATACTCCATTCGTTTCCTCCGCCAGGCGGTAGCCGACACCGTGGACGGTGTGCAGCAAGGGCATGGCGAAAGGCTTGTCGATCACCTGGCGCAGCTGGTGGACATGGCTGCGCAGGCTGTCGCTGTCCGGGCAGTCGTCGCCCCAGACGGCTTCCTCGAGCACGTCGCGGCGCACCACGTGCGGGCTCTTCTGCATCAGCACCGCCAGCAGCTTGAGGCCGATGGGGTTGAGCTTGAGCGGCCTGCCGCCGCGGTTCACTTCCAGGGTATCGAGGTTGTAGCTCAGGTCCGCCACTTGCAGTTCTCGGCGGCCGCCGCCCTGGGTCCGGCGCAGCACCGCCTCGATGCGCGCGGCCAGCTCCGACAGGGCGAAGGGCTTGAGCAGGTAGTCGTCGGCGCCGGAACGGAAGCCCTGCAGGCGGTCGTCCAGTTGGTCGCGGGCGGTCAGCATGATCACCGGGGTGTCGCGCCGCGCGTCCTCGCGCAGGCGCCGGCACAGGGTGAAACCGTCCAGGCCGGGCAGCATCACGTCCAGGACGATCAGGTCGTAGTGCGCGGTCGCCGCCAGGTGCAGGCCGGACAAGCCGTCCTGCGCGCAATCCACCGTGTAACCCTTGAGCCCCAGGTAATCCGCCATATTGGCCAGGATGTCCCGATTGTCTTCAACCAACAGAATCCGCATGTTCCTCTCCGCTTTGCAGGGCACCCTAGACTAGCTCGCTTAATTGGAACTTAAGCGTCTTTGACGTTTTTTTCACAACACCTCGGGCCGGCGGCGAGGCCGCGCCAGCCTTGGCGTGAAGGGAGCAGATACGAGGTGCTGCGAATGCGCGGGGGGCTTGCCTGCGGGGCTGCCATCCGGCGCCCCCGCGACGGCTCACTTGCCCATCAGCCAGTTGCCGGTGAACAGGCCGAGCAGGGTCATCGCCAGGGAACCGCTGACGTGCACGGCGATCGCCCCCATGGCCCAGGCCAGGCGGCCTTCCTGCAGCAGGGTGACGACCTCCGCGGAGAAGGTCGAGAAGGTGGTCAGGCCACCGCAGAAGCCGGTGATGATCAGCAGCCGCCACTCCGGCGCTATGCCCTGGGCGCTGGCGAAGTAGGCGACGGCGAGGCCGATGATGTAGCCGCCGATCAGGTTGGCGGCCAGGGTGCCGGGGGGGACGGTGGGCATCAGGCTGTTCAGCTTGAGGCCGAGGTACCAGCGCAGCAACGCGCCGATGGCGGCGCCGAGGGCGATGGCGAGAACGGGTTTCCACATGATCCTGTCCTTGAGGGGCTTTCGGACAGGCCGCAGGCGAACGCCTACGCGCCTGGTCCAGGTGAATGCGTAGGCATCATCAGCCACGGGGGCGGTTGAAGGAGGAATGCCATCTCCTGCGCGGCACATCTTGGCACAAAGCGCCGGAAACGAAAAAGCCCCGCCGAAGCGGGGCTCTTTCTCAGCCAGGGGCCGGGAGGCTTACATCATGCCGCCCATGCCACCCATGCCACCCATGTCCGGCATGGCCGGAGCGGCCTTGTCGTCGACCACTTCGGCAACCATCGCCTCGGTGGTGACCATCAGGCCGCCGATGGAGGCAGCGGCCTGCAGCGCCGAACGGGTGACCTTGGCCGGATCGAGGATACCCATCTCGATCATGTCGCCGTAGACACCGGTAGCGGCGTTGTAGCCGTAGTTGCCCGAACCTTGCTTGACCTTGTCGACCACCACGCTCGGCTCGTCGCCGGAGTTGGCGACGATCTGGCGCAGCGGCGCTTCGACAGCGCGACGCAGCAGGGCGATACCGACGTTCTGGTCTTCGTTGTCACCCTTCAGGCCTTCGATGGCCTGCAGGGCACGCACCAGGGCGACGCCGCCGCCAGGAACCACGCCTTCTTCCACCGCGGCACGGGTAGCGTGCAGGGCGTCTTCGACGCGGGCTTTCTTCTCTTTCATCTCGACTTCGGTGGCAGCGCCGACCTTGATCACGGCAACACCGCCGGCCAGCTTGGCCAGGCGCTCTTGCAGCTTCTCACGGTCGTAGTCGGAGGAAGTCTCTTCGACCTGCTTGCGGATCTGCAGGACGCGGGCCTCGATGTCGGCTTGGGCGCCGGCGCCATCGATGATGGTGGTGTTCTCTTTGCTCAGAACCACGCGCTTGGCGTTACCCAGGTGCTCCAGGGTGGCGCCTTCCAGGCTCAGGCCGACTTCTTCGGAGATGACGGTGCCACCGGTCAGGATGGCGATGTCCTGCAGCATGGCCTTGCGGCGGTCGCCGAAGCCCGGAGCCTTGACGGCCGCGACCTTGACGATGCCACGCATGTTGTTGACCACCAGGGTGGCCAGGGCTTCGCCTTCGACGTCTTCGGCGACGATCAGCAGCGGGCGGCCGGCCTTGGCGACAGCTTCCAGCACCGGCAGCATTTCGCGGATGTTGGAGATCTTCTTGTCGACCAGCAGCAGCAGCGGGCCTTCCAGCTCGGCAACCATGGTGTCCGGCTTGTTGATGAAGTAGGGCGACAGGTAGCCACGGTCGAACTGCATGCCTTCTACGACCGACAGTTCGTTTTCCAGGCCCGAGCCTTCTTCAACGGTGATCACGCCTTCTTTGCCGACCTTGTCCATGGCTTCGGCAATGATGTTGCCGATGGAGTCGTCGGAGTTGGCGGAGATGGTGCCGACCTGGGCGATGGCCTTGGTGTCGGCGCAGGGCTTGGCCTGCTCCTTGAGCTGGGCGACGATGGCGACGGTCGCCTTGTCGATGCCGCGCTTCAGGTCCATCGGGTTCATGCCGGCAGCGACGGCCTTCAGGCCTTCGTTGACGATGGCCTGGGCCAGGACGGTAGCGGTGGTGGTGCCGTCACCGGCAGCGTCGTTGGCCTTGGAGGCAACGTCTTTCACCAGTTGGGCGCCCATGTTCTCGAACTTGTCCTTGAGTTCGATTTCCTTGGCGACGGAAACGCCGTCCTTGGTGATGGTCGGAGCGCCGAAGCTCTTGTCCAGGATGACGTTACGGCCTTTCGGGCCGAGGGTGGCCTTGACGGCATCGGCCAGCACGTTTACGCCGACCAGCATTTTCTTGCGAGCGGAATCGCCGAACTTAACTTCTTTAGCAGCCATGTTCTGTTTCCTCGTAAATCGAATTCAGTGGGGGTTGGGGCGGACTGATCAGTCTTCCAGGACGGCGAGGATCTCGGACTCGCCCATCACCAGCAGTTCTTCGCCGTCGACCTTGATGGCGTTGCTGCCGGAGTACGGGCCGAACACCACCTTGTCACCCACTTTCACTGCCAGGGCGCGAACTTCGCCGTTGTCCAGCACGCGGCCGGCACCGACGGCGACCACTTCGCCACGGTTCGGCTTCTCGGCGGCGGAACCCGGCAGCACGATGCCGCCCGCGGTCTTGGTTTCTTCCTCGCTGCGACGAATGACGACGCGGTCATGCAGAGGACGAAGCTTCATAGTCGTAACTCTCCCAAACAGTGGTTTCCAACGGCCGGATCGATGTCCGGCAGGTTTTGTTGAAGCCGGCTTCGCCGGTTTGCGGCCCGACGGGCGAGCCGCATAAGACAGCCTGTCCGAATGACAGGGACCTTGCGGTGCCTGCTACATGAGGTCGTCGTGGGGCATTTCAAGGCCGAGGGGAAAAAAATTTCAGCGCAGGCGATCATTGTCGCGGCGTTCGAACTCGCCCTCGATCACGTTCGGCCCTTGTGGGCCGCGCGATTGCGCCGACGGGTCGTCGGCGAAGGCGCGGCGGCGCTCCTCCTGCTCGCGCATGCGCCGGCGCAACCCGCCCAGCAGCAGGCTGCGGGTGAACGGCAGCAGGCAGAGCAGGCCGAGAATGTCGCTGATGAAGCCCGGCAGCATCAGCAGGGCGCCGCCGACCGCGATCAGCAGGCCCTCGAGCATTTCCTGCTCGGGCACCTCGCCGCGGGACAGACGCTCGCGGGCGCGCCACAGGGTGGCCAGGCCGGCCACGCGCAGCAGCGCCGCGCCGAGGAAGGCGCTGGCGACCAGCAACAGCAGGGTCCAGCCCACGCCGATGACGCTGCCGACCTTGATCAGCACGGCCAGTTCGATCAGCGGGAAGAGCAGCAGGAAGAACAGGGTGACTCGCATTTCAGGGGTCCTTGGCGGGGCGTCGGCCCGGATATTCCGTAGTTGGCGCCGACACCCGCCTATTTCAAGCCTGGATCACCTCGTTGCCCGGCCAGGCCTGCGCCCGCGCCAGTTGCACCAGCGCCTGGCGCACCTCGCCAGGGTTGGCACAGGGCTCCGGGAACGGCAGCCAGTGGAGGATGGAGCCGACGCGCAGGTGGAAACCTTCTGTATCGATTCCCACCAGTTCCGGGGCCTCGCCCACCGGCAGGCCGGCCAGTTCCAGGTAGTGCACGATGGCATTGGCGTGGTCCTGGTTCATGTGCCCGGCCATGCCCTGCTCCACCTCGCCGGCGAAGGGGTTGGCCAGCGGCACGCTGTCGGCGCCCAGCCAGTGGATGTCGCCGAAACCGCCGATGAAGCGCCACTGCACCGGTTGCAGCACCCAGAAATCGAAGTCGTGGGCCTTGTGGTAGTCGCGCGAGCCGGGGAAGTAGGCGTAGTAGCGCTGCGCCGCGGCCTCGATCTCCTCGACGTCCTCCAGCGGACGGGCCTCGGCCAGCAGGGTCAGGCGGCCGGCGGCCTGGATGTCGTCGGCGCCACGTTCGCCCACCAGCAGCGAGCACTTGGCGTCGGCCTGCAGGTTGTGGGTGTGCTGGGCGATCCGGCTGATCAGGATCAGCGGCCGGCCGGCGCCATCCAGGCAGTATGGGACCACCGAGCCGAAGGGGTAGCCCGGCCACTTCTTCGACTGGGTGGAAAGCACTGCGCGGTATTCCTTGAGCAGCAATTCTCGGGCATTCTTGGCAGCTTTCACGCTCACCTTATGACTCCTCGCTAAGAATCCGTCGCAAACGGACGGGCACAGAAAATTCGTTCACCGTTGCCGGCGAGGCCATTCACCAGACATTGCCGTGGGGATTCCAACCATGCAATTGCAAGACAAGGTCATCATCATCACCGGCGGCGGCCAGGGCCTGGGCCGCGCCATGGGCGAGTTCCTCGCCGCCAAGGGAGCGAAACTGGCGCTGGTCGACCTGAACCAGGAGAAACTGGACGAGGCGGTCGCCGCCTGCAAGGCCGCCGGCGGCGACGCCCGCGCCTACCTGTGCAACGTGGCCAACGAGGAACAGGTTAGCCACATGGTGGCCCAGGTGGCCAGCGACTTCGGCGCCATCAACGGCCTGGTGAACAACGCCGGCATCCTGCGCGACGGCCTGACCATCAAGGTCAAGGACGGCCAGCTGAGCAAGATGAGCCTGGCCCAGTGGCAGGCGGTGATCGACGTCAACCTGACCGGCGTGTTCCTCTGCACCCGCGAAGTGGCGGCGAAGATGATCGAGCTGGACAACCAGGGCGCGATCGTCAATATCTCCTCCATCTCCCGCGCCGGCAACATGGGCCAGGCCAACTACTCCGCGGCCAAGGCCGGCGTCGCCGCCGACACCGTGGTCTGGGCCAAGGAACTGGCGCGCTACGGCATCCGCGTGGCCGGCGTGGCCCCCGGCTTCATCGAGACCGACATGGTCGCCAGCATGAAGCCCGAGGCCCTGGAGAAAATGACCGCCGGCATCCCGCTCAAGCGCCTGGGCCGCCCGGACGAGATCGCCCACTCGGTGGCCTACATCCTCGAGAACGACTACTACACCGGCCGCGTGCTGGAGCTGGATGGGGGGCTGAGGCTGTAAAGCGGCGACAGGCTTCAGGCGGCAGGCTGCAGGCAGGAGCGAAGAGCCGAATCGCTACGCTCTTCGCCTGTAGCCTGTAGCCTGTAGCCTGTAGCCTGCCGCCTGTAGCCCTCTCTTACCAACCCACCCCGATCCCCAGCGTATAGCGCCGCTGGTTCACACCGCCGTCCTCGGCGCTCAGGCGGTCCCACTCGCCCTTCAGGCTTAGCGCCGCCCAGGAGGTCAGCTTGTAGCGGATGCCCGCCTCGCTCTCCACCTCGTAGTCCACCTTCGACGACAGCGGCTTGCCCACCTCGCCGTTGGTGAAGATCTCGAACTGCTTGGCCAGCAGGTAGCGGTTGTAGTCCCACTTCACGCTCGCCGAGTAGAAATGGTCCTTCTCGCCGCCCACGAAGTCGTAGTCGTTGCGGTTGACCAGGGTGGCCAGGGAGAAGGCGCCCAGCTCGTTGTCCCAGAACTGGTAGCCGGGGCCGGTACCGACGGTGCGCTTCTTCTCCAGGTCCTCGACCCAGTCGCGCTTGTATTCCACCTTGCCCTGCCAGAACCAGTGCTCGTCCAGGAAGCGGTCCAGGGCGTACTCGGCGGAGTAATTGTTGACGCTGACCGAGTCGTCCTTCTTCTCGCGGTTGTACTCGCCCTGCAGGTTGTGCCGCCACATGCCGTGGCGGGCGTTGGTCTTGAAGTCGACGTCGTAGTCCTCGACATCGTTCTCGGCCATGCTGTGGTCGACGGAGAAGTCCACCTGGCCCTTCCACACCCAGTCCTGCAGCAGCGGACGCGGCGGCACTATCTGCTCGATGCTGGCCAGGGGCACCGTTTCCTCGGCGCCGTTGACCAGGGTGACCTTGCCCGGCTCGGCGGCCTTCAGGCCCTTGGAATGCTCGCCGGTAGCGTCCTCGTCGTGCTTGACCAGCAGGTTCTGCTCGGTCTGCAGGGTGGCGATCTTGTCGCCGGTCAGGGTGACCTCGCCGGCGTAGTCGGTGGCCAGCACCAGGCGGCCCCCGTCGTAGAGCTTGATCTTGCCGGTCAGCCGGTCACCGTTCTTCAACCAGACGGTATCGGCCAGGGAGGTCAGTGGAGCGGCGGCAACGGCAAGGCACAGCAGGGTTCTCGACAGCATGAGTGGCATTCAATTCGGACGGCTGGAACAAAAGCCGGGCATTATCCGCACACCCGACACCAGAGCAACGACTGACCGGCCCCCATGCGGGGAGTTCAACTGGATGGATGAAGGGCACCTCCTGCATCATGGCGGCTCTATGCTGTCGACCAGGCCCCACTGCCAGTGGAAAACCGCCCCATGCCCTCGAGAAAACCGCCCGCGCCCCTTCCGGAAAACACCGCAGACCTGGGCCTGGAAAGCCTGCAGGTACGCCGCGAGGCCATCTACCTGGCCTTGTCGCAGGTACCCGAAGGCTACGTGATGAGCTACGGCGAGCTGGCCCGCATGGCCGGCCTGGGCCGCTCGGCGCGCCTGGTGGGCCGGGTGCTCAGCCAGTTGCCGGAGGGCTCGCGCCTGCCCTGGCACCGGGTGATCGCCGCCGGCGGGCGCATCAGCCTGCCGCTGGGCAGCCCGGGTGGCGACGAACAGCGGGCACGATTGCGCGCCGAGGGAGTCCGAATCCACAACGATCGGGTGGACATACGTCGGCACGGCTGGCTTCACGGCGGGCTCTGCGAGTAGAGTTCGCGTAATTTTTTGCGTGCTGGAAACCTTTCATGAAGAAGCACTCCTGGCGAGAGGCACTGGTTGCCTACAAGTCTCCCGCCAGTCTCGCGCTTTTGCTGCTCGGCTTCGCCGCCGGGCTGCCGACGATGCTGGTCTTCACCACCCTCTCGGTGTGGCTGCGGGAAGCCGGCGTGGCGCGGGAAACCATCGGCTTCGCCAGTTGGCTGGGGCTGGTCTACGCGTTCAAGTGGGTGTGGTCGCCGATGCTCGACCAGTGGCGCCTGCCCATCGTCGGCCGGCTCGGCCGGCGCCGCTCCTGGCTGGTGTTCTCCCAGGCGCTGATCGCCATCGGCCTGCTCGGCATGGCCCTGTGCAACCCGCAGAGCCACCTGCCCTGGCTGATCGGCCTGGCCCTGGTGGTGGCCTTCGCCTCGGCCACCCAGGACATCGCCATCGACGCCTACCGCCTGGAGATCGCCGAGAACACCCGCCAGGCCGCCCTGGCCGCCTGCTACATGACCGGCTACCGCGGCGCCGTGCTGCTGGCCAGCGCCGGCGCGCTGTTCCTCGCCGAGTGGCTGGGCTCCAGCAGCCTGCACTACAGCCAGGCGGCCTGGGGCCTGACCTACGCGCTGTTCGCCCTGCTGATCCTCCCCGGCCTGGTCACCAGCCTGCTGATCCGCGAGCCCGACGTGAACGTCCAACCGCAGGCGGTGGGCAACTCCGCCTACGCCTTCAACCACCAGTTGCTCTCGGTGCTGCAACTGCTGGTGCTGCTGATCTCGGTGCCGGCCATGCTCACCGCGCTGACCAACCAGGCCTGGCCGCGGGCGGGGCTCTATGCCCTGTTCATCGTCCTCTGCCTGAGCCCGCGCGGGCGCAAGCAGATCCGCCCGGTGCGCGAGCTGCTCTCGCGGGTGCGCCGGCCACTGCTGGTCGCCGCCCACGGCAAGGGCGTGCCGCAGTTCGACTTCGTCCACCAGGCGGTGTCGGTGATAGTGCTGATCATCCTGCTGGTGACCGGCACCGCCATGACCAACTCCGCGGGCGCCGGCAAATGGTGGCTGGCGAGCCTCTACCTGCTGATCGCCCTGAGCTGCCTGTCGGCCCCCGGCCGCCTGCTGATGGCGCCGGTGCTCACGCCCATCACCGAGTTCATCCGCCGCTACCGCTGGCAGGCGCTGCTGCTGCTCGGGCTGATCTCCACCTACCGGCTCTCCGACACCGTGATGGGCGTGATGGCCGGGGTGTTCTACATCGACATGGGCTTCTCCAAGGAAGTGATCGCCACCGTCAGCAAGCTGTTCGGCGTCATCATGACCCTGGTCGGCGCGGCGGCCGGCGGCCTGCTCATCGCCCGCTTCAGCATCCTGCCGATCTTGTTCCTCGCCGGCGCCGCCTCGGCCGGCACCAACCTGCTGTTCGCCATGCTGGCGCACATGGGGCCGATCACCGACCCGGGCGTGATAGGCGAAGACGTCTTCACCCTGCTGCGCGAGTTCGAGCCCCACGTCAGCATGTTCGTGCTGACCATCATGCTCGACAACTTCAGCGGCGGCCTGGCCGCCTCGGCCTTCGTCGCCTACCTGTCGAGCCTGACCAACCTGAAGTTCTCCGCCACCCAGTACGCCATGCTCAGCTCCACCATGCTGCTGCTGCCGCGCTTCATCGGCGGCTACTCGGGCAAGATGGTCGAGCACATGGGCTACGAGCACTTCTTCTTCGTCACCGCCGTGCTCGGCATCCCCACCCTGCTGCTGATCGGCTGGCTGTGGCTGCGCCGCGACAAGGGCATGCCCGACGGCGTGCCGAGCGAACCGGAAGAGCCGGTGGCCACGCGGCACAGCGCCGAGCGCAGCGGCTGAGCTGCCTTGGGCGGGCCCTGCCCGCAATTCGCGCGCAGGGCGCGCTCCTACAGGGGAATCCGCACCGAGGCGCCTTCGTAGGATGGGTATCGCTTCGCTCCACCCATCCTACGCCAGAATTCCCCCTCGACCTGTAGGCGCGGGCCCTGTCCGCGATTGCGCCGGCAAGGCCGGCGCAGAAACGAAAAAGGCCGGCACATGGCCGGCCTTCCTCATGGGCTCGCCCTCACTCGGCGAAGGCTTCCTCCTCGGAACCCCTGACCACCCGCACCACCCGGCTCGGCAGCGCCAGGTCGATACCGCGGTCGCGCAGGCACAGGCGCACCTGCTCGTTGAGCATGAAGGTCACCGCGCCGAAATCGGCATTGGCGGTCCACAGGCGCAGCGACAGGGTCACCGAATTCTCGCCCAGGGCCGAGACCACCACCACCGGCGCGGGGGTCTTGAGCACGCGCGGGTCCTGGGCCAGCTCCAGGAGAATGCCGCGGGCCGCGTCCAGGTCGGCGTCGAAGGCCAGCTTGATGTCGAAGATCACCTGGCGCGTGGCCTGGCTCGAGACGTTGGTGATGATGCCGTTGGACAGCGCGCCGTTGGGCATGATGACCGTGCGGTTGTCACCGGTGCGCAGCACGGTGTGGAAGATCTGGATGCTGTCCACGGTGCCGGCGACGCCCTGCGCCTCGATGGCATCGCCGACCTTGAACGGGCGGAACAGCAGGATCAGCACCCCACCGGCGAAGTTCGACAGGCTGCCCTGCAGGGCCAGGCCGATGGCCAGGCCGGCGGCGCCGATGGCGGCGACGAAGCTGGTGGTCTGGATGCCGATCATCGAGGCCACGCTGACCACCAGGAGGATCTTCAGCACGATGTTGACCAGGCTGCCGATGAAGCCCTGGAGGGTCTTGTCCACCCGCTGGCTGGCCAGCAGCCCGCCCACCCGGCGGGTCAGCAGGTTGATCAGCCACCAGCCGATCAGCAGGGTGATCAGCGCCAGCACGGCGTTGCCCAGGTAACTCAGCACCAGCGGCGTCCAGGCCTCAGCGCTCCGTACTATCTGGTCGTAGTTCATGTCCATGGAATGGGGCCCCCTTGGTTTCGATCCGTAGAAATGCGATCGCCATGGCGAACCATGGCGATCGGTGTTCGCCGAGCGGCACTCTAATTGCGACGCCGCCCGGTCGACGAGGTTCCGCTCAATCGCGGAAGTTGTTGAACTGCAGCGGCATGCCCAGGGATTCGCTGCGCAGCAGGGCGATCACTTCCTGCAGGTCGTCGCGCTTCTTGCCGGTGACGCGCACCTGCTCGCCCTGGATGGCGGCCTGGACCTTCATCTTGCGGTCCTTGATCAGGCCGACGATCTTCTTCGCCAGGTCCTTGTCGATGCCCTCGCGGAAGTCCACTTCCTGCTTGACCACCTTGCCCGAGGGGTAGGCGTCCTTGAGCTCCATGCACTGGATGTCGATCTTGCGCTTGATCAGGTTGCTGCGCAGGATGTCGAGCATCTGCTCCAGCATGAAATCGGCCTCGGCGGTCAGGGTAACCGACTTGTCCTTGGGCTCGAAGCTGCACTTGCCCTTGAGGTCGAAACGGCGATCGAGCTCCTTGCCGGCGTTGTCCAGGGCGTTGGTCAGTTCGTGCTTGTCCAGTTCGGACACCACGTCGAACGAAGGCATGTCATCTCTCCAGATGGACGGCGCGACCCGGTTCACAGTCGGGCATGCGCCTGGCTTGACGGTAAAAATGCGCGCTCATTATAACTGAGCCACAAGCGCGCGCCCGGCCAAGAACCGGCGAACTCCCCCCGCCTCCTCCGAGTCCCCTGCCCCATGCCAACCAACCATCTGAGCATCCTGGTGGTCGACGACGCGAAATTCTCCAGCGCCATGATCGGCCGGGCACTGAGCCAGGCCGGCTACCAGAACGTGCGCTTCGCCAGCAGCGCCAGCGAAGCCCTGCAACTGCTGGAACGGGAACCGGTGAGCGTGCTCCTGGCCGACTGGCTGATGCCGGAGATGGACGGCCTGGAGCTCACCGCGCGGGTACGCCAGCTGGACGAGAGCGGCGACCACTACACCTACATCATGCTGCTCACCGGCAAGGAGGGCGACAACGCCCTGGCCGAAGCCTTCGACCGCGGCGTGGACGACTTCGTCAGCAAGGCGGCGATGAGCGAACAGCTGGTGCCACGGGTGCTGGCCGCCGACCGCCTGTGCAACACCCTGCAGCGCCTGCTGGTGGAAAACCGCCTGCTCACCGAGAACATCAACCGCCTGGAGGAACGCAACCTGGTGGACGCCGCCACCGGCCTGGGCAACCTGCGCTACCTGCGGCAGAAGCTCGCCGACAGCATCCGCCAGGTGGAGTCCCGCGGCGGCGCGGTGTGCTACCTGCTGATCGGCATCCCCGCCCTGCTGGAGCAGGACGGCCAGCACTTCCCCGGCTTCCACCAGGAGCTGCTGCACGGCATCGGCCGGCGCCTGCAGCAACTGGTGCGGCCGCTGGACGTGCTGGCGCGCATCGACGAGCAGCACTTCGGCCTCATCACCCTGATCGACGACCTCCAGGAATGCTCGCCGAGCAGCTTCCGCCGCCTGCACGAGGGCCTCAACCTCAAGGCCTTCAAGACCAGCCGCGGCTTCGTCACCCTCAAGGCCGGCATCGGCCTGGTGGGGCTGGACGCCAAGTCCCTGCCGCTGCAGGCCGAGGCCGTGCTGGAACAGGCCCGCCAGCTGCTGCCCGACGCCTACGCCAGCGGACGGATCAACGCCAGCCGGCTGCCCGGGGTGCGCTAGACTTCGCAGTACGCCCATCGACCCGCGAAGCCCCACCATGAACTGGACCATCCTCGGCGCCGGCAGCCTCGGCAGCCTCTGGGCCGCCCGCCTGGCCCGCGCCGGCCTTCCCGTGCAGCTGCTGCTGCGTGACCGCCAGCGCCTGGCGGCGTACCGCGCCCGCGGTGGCATCAGCCTGTGCGAGGACGGCCGCGAGAGCCTCTACCCGATCCCGGCGGAAACCGCCGGCCAGCTGAACGCCCCGATCCAGCGCCTGCTCCTGGCCAGCAAGGCCTACGACGCCGAGGAGGCCGCCGCCAGCGTGGCCGCGCACCTGGCCCCCGGCGCCGAGATCATCCTCCTGCAGAACGGCCTGGGCAGCCAGCAGGCGGTGGCCGCGCACCTGCCGCGGGCACGTTGCCTGTACGCCTCCAGCACCGAAGGGGCGTTCCGCGACGGCGACTTCCGCGTGGTCTTCGCCGGCCGCGGGCAGACCTGGCTCGGCGACGAGCGCGGCGGCCCGGCGCCAGCCTGGCTGGCCGAGCTGGCCAGCGCCGGGATTCCCGCGCAATGGAGCGACGACATCCTCGAACGGCTGTGGCGCAAGCTGGCGCTGAACTGCGCGATCAACCCGCTGACCGTGCTCCACCACTGCCGCAACGGCGAGCTGGCCGGCCATGCCGAGCAGGTCGCCGGCCTGTGCGACGAACTCGGCCAGTTGCTCCATGCCTGCGGCTACGACGCCGCGGCGCGGGAGCTGCAGGGCGAAGTGGAACGGGTGATCGCCGCCACCGCGGCCAACTACTCCTCCATGTACCAGGACGTGGCCAGCGGCCGCCGCACCGAGGTCGCCTACCTGCTCGGCCATGCCTGCGCCGAAGGCCGCCGCCGCGGCCTGCCGCTGCCCGGGCTGAACGCCCTGCACCAGCGCCTGCGCGACGCGCTGCGCCAACGCGGATTGCCCGAGGCCTGAACGGCGGGCTAACCTGCCCGCCTCGCCTTCGATCGCCGAGCCCCTATGCCGTCCTTCATCAACCTGCGTCAGCGCCTGGAAAACCTGCCGGTCGGCCAGAAGATCCTCGCCGCCCTGCTGGTGCTGCTGGCCACCGTGTTGCTGGCGGCCAACCTGGCGTTCATCAGCGCAGCCTACTGGATCTCCCAAGACAGCGTGGCGCCCCAGGCCCTGCAGACCATCGGCCGGCTGATCGCCAACCCGGCGCTCAGCTACCCGGCGCTGAGTTCCCCGGAGCAGGCCGACACCCTGCTGCACCAGCTCGACGACTACCAGCCGCTGCGCGCCGCGGCGCTCTACGACGCCAACGGCACGCGCATCGCCCAGTCGCCCCGGGAAGGCTCGCTGCCCAGGCACCTGGAAGACCTGGAGCGCTGGCGCGCCCGCGAATACCGCCTCAACGCCCTGTTCGAGCTGCCGCAACCCGGCGGGCGCAACGGCTACCTGCTGCTGGTGGCCAGCAGCGAGCTGCCCGGCGCCTTCTATACCGGCACCCTGACCGCCAGCCTGGCGATCCTGGCGGTGAGCGTGCTGCTGTGGATGCTCATCGCCCGGCAGATCCGCCGCCTGATCACCCGGCCGATCCGCAGCCTGGAGGAACTGTCGCGCCAGGTCACCCGCGAGGAGAACTACTCGCTGCGCGCCGAACGCGGCAACGCCGACGAGATCGGCCGCCTGTCCGACGCCTTCAACACCATGCTGACCCGCATCGAGGCCCGCGAGCAGCAGCTCAAGCGCGCCCGCGACGACGCCCAGGACGCCATGGCCCAGGCCCAGGACCTGGCCGAGGAAACCCGCCGCTCGAACCGCAAGCTGGAACTGGAAGTCCAGGTGCGCAGCAAGATCGAGAAGAAGCTCACCGGCTTCCAGCACTACCTCAACAGCATCATCGACTCCATGCCCTCGGCGCTGATCGCGGTGGACGAGCAGCTCTACGTCACCCAGTGGAACCAGGAGGCCAGCCGGCTCTCCGGCACCAGCCTGGACGACGCGGTGAACCAGCCGGTGTTCCTCGCCTTCCCCTCGCTCAAGCCCTTCCTGCTGCAGCTCACCCGCGCCGCCGAGCAGCACAAGGTGGAGCGCGTCGAGCGCGTCACCTGGGCCTTGATCGACTCGCCGCGGCACTATGCCCTGACCTTCTACCCGCTGATGGGCGGCACCGGCCGCGGCGCGGTGATCCGCATCGACGACATCACCGAGCGCCTGGGCATGGAGGAGCTGATGGTGCAGTCGGAGAAGATGCTCTCGGTGGGCGGCCTGGCCGCCGGCATGGCCCACGAGATCAACAACCCGCTGGGGGCCATCCTGCACAACGTGCAGAACATCCGCCGGCGGCTGTCGCCGGAGCTGCCGAAGAACCTGGAGGTGGCCGCCGAGGTGGGCATCGCCCTGGACGACCTCAACCACTACCTGGAGGCGCGGGAGATTCCCAGGCTGATGGACGGCATCCAGTACGCCGGCTCGCGCGCGGCCAAGATCGTCACCCACATGCTCGCCTTCAGCCGCCGCAGCCACCGGCAGATGGCGCCCTGCGAGCTGCCATCGCTGATCGAGCAGGCGGTGGAGATCGCCGGCAACGACTTCGACCTGGCCGGCGGCTTCGACTTCAAGTCGCTGGAGATCGTCCACGAGTTCGACCCGCGCCTGGGCCCGGTGCCGGTGATCGCCAACGAGTTCGAGCAGGTGCTGCTCAACCTGCTGAAGAACGCCGCCCAGGCCATCCACCTGCGCGACGACGAGGAGGAAGGCGAACAGGGCCGGATCATCCTGCGCACCCGGCTGAACCCGCCGTGGGCGGAGGTACAGGTGCAGGACAACGGCTGCGGCATGCCCGAGACGGTGCGCAAGCGCATCTTCGAGCCCTTCTTCACCACCAAGGAAGTGGGCCAGGGCACCGGCCTGGGCCTGTCGGTGTCCTATTTCATCATCACCAACAACCACAAGGGGCAGATGGAAGTGCAGTCGGAACTCGGCCAGGGCACCTGCTTCACCCTGCGCCTGCCGCTGGGCGACGAGCCCGTGGCGCCAGTGGCGCTGCCGCCCCCGCAGAACAAGGAGCTCTGAGGCATGGGCTACCGCCTGTCGAAGATCTACACCCGCACCGGCGACGCCGGCGAAACCGGCCTGGCCGATGGTAGCCGGGTGCCCAAGCACCACCCGCGCATCGAGGCCATCGGTTGCGTGGACGAACTGAACAGCCAGTTGGGACTGCTGCTGGCCGACCTGCAGGAAGCCCGCAGCGCCGCGCTGGACCAGCTGCTGACGGTGCTGGCGCCGGTGCAGCACCGCCTGTTCGACCTCGGTGGCGAACTGGCGATGCCGGAATACCGGGCCCTGGACGACCACGAGGTGGCCCGCCTGGAGCAGGCCATCGATGCCTGGAACGAGGAACTGGAACCGCTGAAGGACTTCATCCTCCCCGGCGGCTCCCGCCTGGTGGCGCAGATCCACGTGTGCCGCGCCCTCGCGCGCAAGGCCGAGCGCCGCTGCCAGCAGATCAACGCCGAGGAGCCGCTGCAGGGCGCGGGGCTGCGCTACCTGAACCGGCTGTCGGACCTGCTGTTCGTCGCCGCGCGCATCGCTGCCAAGCGCCAGGGCGTTGCCGAGGTGTTGTGGAAGGCGGCGGAAAAACCCGCCTGAACCCTCCCGGCCCACCGTAGGGCGCATAACGCCTATGGCGTTATCCGCCATCGCCGTCGGGCACCGAGGCTCCGGCCGGCGGCGGATAACCGCGAACGGTTATTCGCCCTACGCTCCTGAAACACCATGCCTCCTGCAATGGGAATGGCGTGGGAGCGGTTGTAGGAGCGGGCCCTGCCCGCGATTCGCGCGCAGGGCGCGCTCCTACAGTGGGAATGGCGTAGGGGCGGTTGTAGGAGCGGATTTCAGCCGATACGTCCGGCTATCGCGGACGGAGTCCGCTCCTACAGGTCGTACGGCCTACGCTTCGCTCTTCGGCCAGAACGCGCGGATGCCGGCCACGCCCTGGGCGCCTGCCTGCCAGGCGCGCTCCAGGTCCTGTGGGCCCAGGCCGCCGAGGAGGAACACCGGCTGGTTGAAGCCTTCCACCAGTTGCTGCGCCGCATCCCAGCCCAGTGCCGGTTCGCCCGGATGGCTCTGGGTCGGCTGCACTGGCGACAGGGTGACGAAGTCCACGCCCATGGCGCTGGCCAGGGTCAGCTCCTCGGCGCCGTGGCAGGATGCCGCGAGCAGGCGGTCGTCGGGGAATGGGCGGCCGTTGGGGGCATATTTGCGCAGTTGCTCGGCGGTCAGGTGCCAGCCCGCGGAGGGGAAGTCGCCCAGCCATTCCAGCGGGCCCTTGAGCATCAGCTGCGCCTTGCCGGCGCACAGCCCCACGGCGTCCACCGCCATGTCGCGGTATTCCGGGCTGTACATGTTCGGCGCGCGCAGCTGGATCAGGCGCACGCCACCGGCCACGGCGGCGCGGATGCCCTGCAGGACTTCCTGCGGCTCCAGGCCGTCGGGGGTGATCAGGTAGCGCTCGGGCAGGCGCGCGGCGTGCACGATGGGCCGGTTGGCGGCGGGGAACTCGTAGTCGGGCAGCTCCCGCAGGGCCACCCAGGCCAGCGGCTGGCCCTCGGCGCCGTGGGGCTCGCCGGAGAACCCCGAGACCTCCCAGACGTCCAGCAGCACCTGCTTGTCCGGGTAATCGTGGGCCACGCGGATCAGCGGCCGGGCGCGCTCGACGCGGATGCCCAGCTCCTCTTCCAGCTCGCGGGCCAGCGCCGCCTGCACCGGCTCGCCCTCCTCCACCTTGCCGCCGGGGAACTCCCAGAGGCCGCCCTGGTGCTTGTCGTCCGGGCGCCGGGCGATCAGCACGCGGCCATCGGCGCCACGGATCACGGCGGCGGCGACATGTATTCGTTTCACTGCATAACTCCTCGTCGGTTGCCGGCGCTCAGGGGCGCTCGGCCAGCGCGGCCTGCAGCCAGGGCTGGAAGGCCGCCCACTGGTAGATGGTGTCCACGTAGGCCTTGGCCAGCGGCGGCAGCTCCACGGCGTAGCTGCGCAGGCGCGTGGCCACCGGCGCGTAGAAGGCGTCGGCGATGCTGGCGTGGCCGAACAGGAAGGGCCCGTCCTGGCCGAAGCCCTGGCGGCACAGGGTCCACAGCTCGATGACGCGGGCGATGTCGGTTTCCACTTCGGCCGGCACCTTGGCCAGCGGCTTGTGCCGCTGCAGGTCCATGGGCATGTGCGAGCGCAGGGCGGGGAAGCCGCTGTGCATCTCCGCGCAGATCGACCGCGCCAGCGCCCGGGCCGCCTCGCCGCGCGGCCACAGGTGTGCCTCGGGGAAGCGTTCGGCCAGGTACTCGGCGATCGCCAGGGAGTCCCAGATCACCCCGTCCTCGCACTCGAGCACCGGCACCTTGCCGGTGGGCGAGTGCTCGCGGATGCGCCGCGAGGTGTCGACGCCACCCAGCGGAATCAGCACCTCTTCGAATTCCGCACCGGTCAGTTGCATGGCCAGCCAGCCACGCAACGACCAGGACGACAGGTTCTTGCTGCCAATGACCAGTTTCATCGCTCGTTCCTCGCGCCGGCTACAGGCTACAGGCGAAGAGCATAGCGGGCTCGCTCCCAGGGGCGGGCTTTTCGCTCTTGCCTGCAGCCTGCCGCCTGAAGCCTGCAGCCGCCTTCGATCAGGTCCTGTATTCCGCGTTGATCTTCACGTACTCGTGGGACAGGTCGGTGGTCCAGATGGTCTCGCTGCAGTCGCCGCGGCCCAGTTCGATGCGGATGGTGATTTCTTCCTGGGCCATCACCCGCGCGCCCTGGTCCTCGGTGTAGCTGGCGGCGCGGCAGCCGCGGCTGGCGATGCAGACTTCGTCGAGGAACACGTCGATCTTGCTGACGTCCAGGTTCGGCACGCCGGCGTAGCCGACCGCGGCGAGGATGCGGCCCCAGTTCGGGTCGGAGGCGAACAGCGCGGTCTTGATCAGCGGCGAGTGGGCCACGGCGTAGCCGACGTCCAGGCACTCCTGGTGGGTGCCGCCGCCGTTGACCTGCACGGTGACGAACTTGGTGGCGCCTTCGCCGTCGCGGACGATGGCCTGGGCCAGCTCCATGGACACCTCGATCACCGCCTGCTTCAGGGCGCCGAACAGCGCGCCGCTGGCCTGGGTGATCTCCGGCAGCGCGGCCTGGCCGGTGGCGACCAGGATGCAGCTGTCGTTGGTGGAGGTATCGCCGTCGATGGTGATGCGGTTGAACGACTTGTTCGCCGCGTCGCGCAGCAGGTCCTGCAGCACGCCCTGGGCGACCTTGGCGTCGGTGGCGATGTAGCCGAGCATGGTGGCCATGTTCGGCTTGATCATGCCGGCGCCCTTGCTGATGCCGGTGACGGTGACGGTGACGCCGTCATGCTCGAACTGGCGGCTGGCCCCCTTGGGCAGGGTGTCGGTGGTCATGATGCCGGCGGCGGCCTCGGCCCAGTTGTCCGGGCCCAGGGCGGCC
>NZ_JAZAQP010000070.1:0-25309 GCF_036231725.1 Pseudomonas sp. JH-2
ACCACGCAGTAACCGCGCTGGGTATCCGGGCCGTTGGGCGTGTCGGCGGCGCAATAGAGCACGCAGAGGTCGGCGATACAGCCGTTGGAGACCCAGGCGGATTTCTGCCCGTTGATCACCAGTTGCCCGTTGCTGACCCGCGCCACGCAGTTGGGCCGGCCATAGCTGCCCTGGGGGTGGAAGACCTGCCGGCTGGCATCCAGCGAGTCGCTGCCATGATCCGGCTCGGTGATGCCCCAGCAGCCGATCAGTTGCTCGGAATATTCATCGAGCACGAACCGGTTGCCCAGCTTGGCCGCCATGTACAGCGGCAACATGCGCGCAGCCGCCGCGATAGCCAGGCCGGCATCGCCCCAGCCGAGTTCCTCGAACAGCAGCGGGAACATCACCGCACGCTGCTCGTCGCTCAGGCTGGCCAGCAGTTCCTGGCTGATGCCGAGCTTGTCGTACTCGGCGAAGAACTCGTACAGGCGCGAGCCCTTGGCCGCCACCTGCTCGGCGCTCAGGCGGTCCAGCTCCTGGCCGATGGGGCGCATGGTCTTGCTGGCGAACTGGCGCAGGCTCTGGCGGAACGCTTCGGACTCCTCGTCCAGCGGCGGCTCGCAGGCCCAGGGGCCGAGCTGTACCTTGGGTTCGGCAGGCCACTGTTGGGGGGGAAGGTTACAGAGGGTCATCGCCTTGGCTCCTATTGTTGTCATGGAGTCGCCGGCCCGGGGGCCGGCGACCCTGCCGTCACTTGCCGGCCGCTTCCAGTTTGCCCAGGGAGAAATCGGACTCCTTGGCGCCCTTGCGGTTGACCACGTAGGTCGAGACGAAGTTGGTCGCGTGCTGGCGCTTGAAGTCGATCTGCTCGCCCTGCACGGGAAGGATCGCCTTGTAGCTGTCCTCGCCGGTGATGGACTGCTGCTGCATGTGGTGGAAGCGCCAGAACTCGCCGTTCTTGTCGTAGATCTCGGACATCAGCGGGCGATTGGCCTGGACGTCGACGTAGAGAATCTTCTTGCCGTACGGGTGGGCATCCGGCGGCGTGCCCTCCAGCACCCAGACCTCGCGGGGCTGCCAGCCCAGCTTGGGGTTCGGGTTCCAGTAGGGCGCGGTGGAGACGTCCAGCCAGGGGAACTGCGCCGCGGGGCCCTGCCCTTCGCTGCCCACGGTATTGGGCGTATCGGTCACGGCGAGGATCCAGCGCTTGCCGACCAGCTTGATGCTCTTGTACCAATTCGGCGGCGAGTCCCAGACGTCGATGTCATCGCCCAGGATGTCCAGCCCCCCTACCGGGTCCATCCAGGCATTGCCGGAGATCCGCCGTACGCGCCGCACCGATTTCACATAGGCCCAGACATCGTCGATCTTGAAGCCATCGGCATAGCGCTTGGTGTAGGTACCGATCCCCTTGATGTCCTGCGGCGCCTCGGCGAACAGCAGGGTGTTCTGCAGCATGAAGTCGTCGCCGATGCTCGCCGGCCCGTTGAGCCGGCCACGGGTATAGAAGCGGTCCAGGCGGTAGCGCTGCACGCGTTCGACGCCGGTCTTCGCATCGATCAGGATGTAGTGGAAGTTCTTCAGTTCCTGGGAGTCGCCCATGGGGCGGCCGTAGATGAAGTTCCAGACGATCTTGTCCCCGGCGTCCGGGTCCTTCTCATCGATCTGCGGGAAAGGCACGCCCTTTTCCCAACCCTTCACCGTGCGGGTGGCCTTGTCGAAAGTCACCTTGCCGGCGTTGTCGGCGCTGGCCTTGAGGTAGGCCGGGTCCAGCGCCACGGGTTTGGAAGCCGCCAGGGTGAGCCCCAGGTTGTAGTTCCTGATCTGCCACTGGACCTTCTCGGTCAGCAGTTCCTTCAGCGGCTTGCCTTCGAAGGTATCGCCCAGCACCTTGTCGAGATTGCTCTTGTCGATGCGGGTGCCAGCCGCCAGTTCCGTGGCCGCGGCCGAGGTGGCCAGGCCGAAGGCCAATGCGAAGGCGGCATACTTGAAAAGTACGTTCATCGTTTTTCACCAGAACTAGAATTGACGGGTCAGACGCAGCACCAGCTGGTCGTGGGTGTCGAAGTAGCCGAACAGCCGGGTGGCGCCGTTGTCTTCCTGGGCGGAGTCGTTGCTGTTGCCCGCGGCGAAGAACAGGTCGGCTTCGGCGCGCAGCCGCCACTTGTCGCCCATGGCGAACTCCACCGCCGGTATCAGGAAGCCACCGTCCCCCGACAGGTCGACGCCGCCGGCCAGCGACGGGTTGATGGTGTCGTTGCGGTAGTTGGCCTGCAGCACGGTGGTGAAGATCGTGGTATCACGCTTCTTCTTGGCGGTGTAGGCGGCCAGCGCAACCAGGTCGTCGTCCTCGGAAAAACCGAGCACCCGGGTGTTGAACAGCTGGGCCGAAAGGAAGGACGGCCGGCTGGTGCCCAGGAAGCGGGACAGGTCCACCGTCTTGTCCATGCGCAGCATGGTGGTGAAGGTGTCCTTGCGCATGAGGCCGCTGAAGCCCGGTGGCAGGCCCGGCGCCAGCGGCTCGCTGCCGTAGTTGAACGCGGCGTCCTGGGTATAGACCAGCTCGGTGGAAAACACGGCATCCGCTGCCGGCACGTAGGTGCTGGCGGTTGCCCCCCAGACGGTGATCTCGGGGTAGATCAGGTCCCCCAGCACGCCCTTGGGCGTGTCGTGGTAGGGGTTGAAGCGCGAGTTGACGACCGGGTCGCCCTGATAGGACTTGAGCCAGGCCAGCGAGTAGTTGACGTCGCCGATGATCCCCGCCCAGCGCAGCCCGCCGGTCACCTTCCGGTTGTCGCCTGCCGAATGCTCGTAGTCGGTGTCGAGCAGCGAGTAGAAATCGGTCCCCCGGTACGGCTGCGGCGCCCAGCGCCCGCCATAGAAGTCCACGCTGTTGCCTATGGCGTTATGCGCATCCAGCCCCGGGCGCAGCAGCACCTGCAGGGAGCCGTCGGCTTCGGGCACCTGGATCGTGGTGTTGACCATGATCAGCGGCTTGCGCAGCTCCTCGTTCTCCGGCTCGAGGAAGGAGCGCCAGCGATAGTCGAAGCCCTGCACGACGTCCATGGCGCGGAAGAAGTCGGTCTCCCCCCAGACCACCTGCTGCTTGCCGACACGGACCTTCACCCGGTCCTTCTCGTAGTCGAAATAGAATTCGCGCAGCTCGGCCCGGTCGTACTGGTCCATGAGGTCGCTGCCGCGGCCGCGGAAGCCGGTGTTGACCATGGAGCGGTTGAGGTCCTGCAGGTCCCGCTGGTAGTCGGTCATCACCTCCTTGTCGACACGGGTGATGGCCTTCCAGCTCAAGGGCCCGGTGACCGCATCGGCATCCAGCAACAGCGACGTCCGCAGCATGGACAGCTTGCCCTTGTCGTCGCCGTGGGTTTCCGGCGCGTCCTTGAGGTTGAAGGAAGTCCAGCCCCTGATGTAGCCCCCCAGGCTGAAGCCGAAATCGTCATTTCCGTAGTCCATCGCCTGCGCCCCGCAGGGCAACATGCTCAAAGGCAGCAGGGCCAGGGCCCAGGACGGTCTCGCAATCGGTCTTCTGGATTGCATTCGATACACCTCTCATTGTTGTTATTGACGGCAGGTAGCAACGAACGTCAGTCGCTCAGCCGCTGGTCTGGATACCCGGGGCGCACCGCTCCTCCTCAAGCGGCGCGGCGAAGATGAACCTGGGCTTGAACACCAGCGCGAGGGCGGGCATGACGAACAGCGATGTGAAGGCGGAAACCATGAGCCAGAGGCCGATCAGCAGCCCCATCTCGGCCTGGAAGCGCAACGAGGAAAGCGTCCACAGCAGAACCCCCGCCGCGAGCGTGAAGGCTGTCAGCAGCACGCCTCTACCGGCCGAGCCGATGGACTGCAGCACGGCCTCCAGCGGCGTCGCATCGGGGCGCTTCTCCAGGAACTCCTTGATCGAGTCGACGATGTAGAAGGCGTAATCGACGCCCAGCCCGATGCCCAGCGCGACCACCGGCAGCGTGCTGATGCTCATGCCGATGCCCTGCCAGGACATGAAGGCGAAGGTGACGACGTTGGAGACCAGCACCGGGATGATGAAGAAGATGCCGCTGACGGAAGAGCGGTAGACCACCAGGCAGCAGACCACGACCACCAGGAAGGCCAGGGCGATGGCCTCGATCTGGTCCCTGAGCAGCACCTCGTTGACCGCGGCGATCACCCCCAGGCTGCCGCCGGCCAGCTTGACGTCGGCCTGCTTCAGCGGATTCCCGGCGATGAATGCCTGGGCATAGTGGATGGCATTGCGCAGGGTTTCGCCCTTGTGGTCACGGAAGAACAGCGTGATGGCGCCATTGCGGAACTGGCGGTCCGCGTACTGCGCCATGTCCTCCGGCGCGGCACCCTGCAGGTAGAAGTTGATCAGCTCGCCGTTCTCGGTCTGCGAAGCGCCCAGCTCGCGGTAACGCGGGTTGCCCTCGTAGAGATTGCGGCGGATGTCCACCACCAGGTCGGCCAGCGAGACGCTTCCGCCTATTTCGGGCTGGCGCTCCATGTAGCGGGAGAAGCGCTGCGCCCAGTCCAGCACCTCGGGCGCCTTCAGGGCGTCCGGCCCATGTCCCTCGATGACCACGAACATCTGCTCGGAGCCCGGGTAGAGGCGATTGACCAGGGCGCTGTCGCGATTGAACGGCGCGTCCTGCCAGAGGATCGGCGAGCCGTCGCTGGCATCGCCGACCTGGATGCGCGAGGCCTCGAACAGCAGCCCGCAGAGCAGCAGCAGGCACACCGGCGCCACCCAGTAGCGGGCCCTGGTCGAAACCAGCAGCGAGGCAGCCCGCAGCACGGCGCGCAGGATGAAATCGAGGTTCAGCGGGTGCACGAAGCCTTGCGGGCGCCGGATCCAGGACAACAGGATCGGCGTCATCACCACCGCCGACACGGCGATGCTCATGACCCACACGGCGCCGATGATCGCCACCTTGTGCAGCAGGGGGATCGGCGTCAGCATCACGCAGAGGATGGCGCCGGCATCGGCGTAGAGCCCGAGCATGCTGGGGCGGAACAGCTCGGCCATGGCCTGCTCGGCGGCGCGCCGCGGGGTCACCTGGCCATCGACGGCGAGGTCGTCGAAACGGGTGATCAGCTGCACCGAATGGGAGAAGGCCCGGGCCGTGATGATGAAGGCCACCACGACCACCAGCGGGTCCCAGTTGTAGCCCAGCAAAGCGCTGATGCCCAGGGCCCAGGTACCCGAGATGGTCCCCGCGATCAGCGGCAGCAGCGTCCCCCGCCAGGTACGGCTGAAGACGAACAGCAGCACCAGCATCGCCCCGAGCGAGAGGAGCGACAGGCCGAGGGTTTCCGGGAGGTAATGGGCGACCCAGCCATAGAGGATCGGCTCCCCCACCAGGTGCAGGCTGACCTGGTCCTTGATCGGCGAGGCATCGAGGATCGCCTGGATCTGCGGGAAGATCGCCTTGTAGTTCACCAGGTGGTCATAGAAGTCCACCTGGATCAGCGTCGAGCCGAAGTCGCGATCGACGAACAGGCCGTAGACCATCGAATTGTTGAGGATCGCCTGGCGCAGGGTGCGCAGCTCGGCCTCGCTGCGCGGGACCTGCTCGCCCATCAGCGGCTGCGTCTCGATGCCCTCGCTGGAGGCCTCCACCCGCTTCAGCTTGCGCGAGGCGATGGAGACGATCTGCTGGGGATTGACGCCCTCGACCTTGCGCAGCGCCAGGGTGATGCGCTGGACCTCGGCGAGGATGTCGCCGCGCAGGATGTCCCCCTGGCGGGCCTCAACCAGGATGGTCACGCGGTTGCCCGCGGCGAAGCTGTCCTTGTAGGCCTGGTGCACCCGCACGTAGGGATGGTCATGGGGCACCATGTCGGCGAAACGCGTCTGGATGTCCAGGCGCGTCAGGCACAGGGCGAAGAACAGGGTGATCAGCGCGACTATCAGGCTCACCGGCCGGCGATGTGCGATCGACCACTCCGCCAGGCGAGATGCAAAGTTCTTCAGCTGGCTCATGGCTGCTCCCCCGACGGCACCGCGGCCAGGCGCCCGGCATCGACCATGGCGAGCTGCCGACCGACCAGCAGGTTGCCGCCGGCGACCGGCAGCACGCGGGTGAAATAGCCCTTGCCCAGGCCCGCCGGCGCGGCGTCCTGCCAGAGCGCGGCGGGATTGCGGCTCTGGAAGAACAACCCATGCTCGCCCACCACGCTCCAGAGTCCGTCCGTCACCGCCACGTCATGCAGATGCTCATGGGTGAAAGGTTCGATGGCGTTCCAGCTATCACCGCCATCGGGGCTGACGTAGACATGCCCGGTGTTGCCCACGGCCACTCCGGTGCGGCCGTTGAAGGCCACGGAGCGAAGGCTCTCGCTGCCGAGTTCGACGGTGCTCCAGGTCATCCCGCCATCGCGGCTGCGCAGCAGGCGGCCAAACTCGGCGGCGATCCAGAGGTCGCCTTCCGCGCCAGGCCGGATGGCGTTGAAGGCCACGTCCTGCTCCTGCCCAAGGCGCTCCCAGGAAGAACCCTCCGGGCTGGAGCGAAACAGCGCGCCCATCTCCCCCACCACCCAGAAACGGCCGGCGATGAACTGCACGTCGAGCAGCTTGTTCCCCACCTCCGCCACCGGCAGGCTCACCTTGCGCCAGTCGCCCCCCGGGGCTTTCACCCAGAGCTCCCCGCCATTGCCCGCGGCCACCACCACCCCATCGGGCGAAACCGCCACCGCCTGCAGGTTGGTCCGCGCGGGGAAGGCTTCGCGGCTCCAGCGGTTGGCTCCCGCCTGCCCATGCAGCACGGCCCCGGCCTGGCCGACCACCCAGAGCGAAGCGGAATCCCCCGCGGCGCCGAAGAACATGTCGCGCCGCTCGACGACCGGCTGGGACAACGCAGCGCCAGTGACATGGGGTTTGACGAACACGGCCGCATAACCGATGCCGGCGATCAGCAGCCACGGGGACAGGCGGGCCAGCCAGGGCAGCAACCCCGTCTGGGCGGAGCCTTGCGCCGAGACATGGGCTGCCGACCTGGGGACGCTCCTGGGACATGGAGCGGCATGATGGATACCTGCGCGGGCGGGCGTAGAGGCAACGGCCGATGCACAGGCATCGGGAGCGGTCTGTGGGCTTCGCATTGGAGCACCTGTCGTTGTTCTTGTGTGAACCGAGCATGGCGCTCCGACGAAACCTGAACGTCCCCCCAGCGCAGGTAGTCGGCGGGGGGGCCGACCCGCAAACCGGCGGGGCATGGCATTCAAGACGCTCTGGAGGTCCCGCCACGACAGGTCTCGAGAAGACCGGCGCAACGGCAAAAAGGGGCTTCACCCGTTAGCCCGACGGCAGGATGAAGACTCAGGAAGGAGGTGCAGGGAAGGTTTTTACGGCGGAACGAAAAAAGGGCCTTTCGGCCCTTTTTTCAGTGACTTGCAAATGCCAGTGGACATCTGCAGGTCGATATTTGGAGCGGGAAACGAGACTCGAACTCGCGACCCCGACCTTGGCAAGGTCGTGCTCTACCAACTGAGCTATTCCCGCGTCGTGTTGACGGGCGCCATTCTATCTTTTTCTGGAGCCTCGTCAACCCTTTGATTCAAAAAAAGTTATTTCTCTTTCGGGGTGGTGCTCAGGTGCGGCCAGGCGGCCAGCAGGTAGTGCAGCATGGACCACAGCGTCAGGGCCGCGGCGACGATCAGCAGCCCGTAGCCCAGCAGCACCCAGAAGGTGAACAGCGGGGCGTTGGCCAGCAGGATCACCAGCGCGGCCATCTGCGCGGCGGTCTTCCACTTGCCCAGGTTGGATACGGCGACGTGGGCGCGGGCGCCCAGTTCGGCCATCCATTCGCGCAGCGCCGAGACCACGATCTCGCGGCCGATGATGATCACCGCCGGCAGCGTCAGCCAGAGGTTGGCGTGCTCTTCCACCAGCAGCACCAGCGCCACCGCCACCATCAGCTTGTCCGCCACCGGGTCGAGGAAGGCGCCGAAGGGCGTGCTCTGCCCCAGCTTGCGCGCCAGATACCCATCCAGCCAGTCGGTCGCCGCGGCCAGGGCGAATACCGCGCTGGAGGCCAGGTGGCTGCCCGGGAACGGCATGTAGAACAGCAGGATGAAGATCGGGATGAGCAGGACGCGGAGCAGAGTGAGCAGATTCGGAATATTCATCGGGACCACTGGCCGGTGAGTTGAGCCCGGCATTCTACTCGCTGTGCAGGGCAGCATAAATCTGCTCGGCCAGCTTTTTGCTGATGCCCGGGGCTTTGGCGATCTCATCGATACTGGCGCGGCCCAGTTCCTGCAACCCACCGAAATGCTTGAGCAGCTCGCGGCGGCGCTTGGGCCCTACCCCCGGCACTTCTTCCAGGCTCGAGGTGCGCCGGGCCTTGCCGCGGCGGGCGCGGTGGCCGGTGATGGCGAAGCGGTGCGATTCGTCGCGGATCTGCTGGATCAGGTGCAGCGCCGGGGAATTCGCCGGCAGGGTGAATTCGTGCTCGGCATCGTTGAGGTAGAGGGTCTCCAGGCCCGGCTTGCGCGTCACGCCCTTGGCCACGCCGAGCAGGATCAGCCCGCTCACCGCCAGCTCCTGGAGCACTTCCCGGGCCATGGCCAACTGGCCCTTGCCGCCGTCCACCAGGAGAATGTCGGGCATCTTGCCCTCCCCCTCCTTCAGGCGGCTGAAGCGCCGCGTCAGGGCCTGGTGCATGGCGGCGTAGTCGTCGCCGCCGGTGATGCCCTCGATGTTGAAGCGCCGGTAGTCGGACTTCAGCGGGCCCTCGGGGCCGAACACCACGCAGGAGGCCACCGTGGCCTCGCCGCTGGAATGGCTGATGTCGAAGCACTCCAGGCGTTGCGGCGGCTCGTCCAGGTCCAGCGCTTCGGCCAGGGCCTCGAAGCGCGCGGCGACGTGCTGGCGGTTGGCCAGGCGCGCGGCCAGGGCCTGTTCGGCGTTGGTGATCGCCAGTTGCTGCCAGCGCGCGCGGGTGCCGCGCACCCGGTGGCTGATCTCCAGTTCGCGGCCGCGGGCGCTGGCGATGGCCTCTACCAGCACCGGGAAGTCCTCGTGCACGGCGTTGACGATCAGCTCGGCCGGCAGCTCGCGCTCGTGGTGGCTCAGGTAGTACTGGCCGAGGAAGGCCAGCAGCACCTCGCTCAGGTCTTCCTCGATGCCCACCTGGGGGAAGAAGTTCTTGCTGCCCAGCACCCGCCCGCCGCGCACGCTGATCAGGTGCACGCAGGCGCCGCCGGGGTTGACCATGGCGGCGATGACGTCGACGTCGCCGTTGCCGCCCTCCATGCTCTGCTGGTCCTGCACGCGGCGCAGGATGGCGACCTGGTCGCGCAGCTCGGCGGCGCGCTCGAAGTCCAGGCGCATCGCCGCCTGCTCCATGTCGCTGCTCAGCTCGTCGGCCAGCTGGTTGCTGCGGCCTTCGAGGAACATCACCGAGTGGCGCACGTCCTCGGCGTACTCCTCGGGGCTGACCAGGCCGACGCAGGGACCCTTGCAGCGCTTGATCTGGTACTGCAGGCAGGGCCGGGTGCGGTTGCGGAAGTAACTGTCCTCGCACTGCCGCACCAGGAAGGCCTTCTGCAGCAGGGCCAGGCTCTCGCGGATGGCGCCGGCGCTCGGGTAGGGCCCGAAGTAGCGGCCCTTGGCCTTCTTGGCGCCGCGGTGCAGGGCCAGGCGCGGGTATTCGTCCTCGCTCGACAGGTAGACGTAGGGGTAGGACTTGTCGTCGCGCAGGAGGATGTTGTACGGCGGCCGCCACTCCTTGATCAGCGTCTGCTCCAGCAGCAGCGCCTCGGTCTCGTTGGCGGTGATGGTGGTCTCGACCTGGGCGATGCGCGCCACCAGGGCGGCGGTCTTGGGCGCCAGGCCGGTCTTGCGGAAATAGCTGGCCAGGCGCTTCTTGAGGTTCTTCGCCTTGCCGACGTAGAGCAGCTTGGCGTCCGCATCGAACATGCGGTAGACGCCGGGGCGGCCGCTGCAGGTGGCGAGGTAGGCTGCCGAATCGAACACCGCGCTCATCTAGTTGCTGGCATCCACCATGCCGTGGCGCACCGCCAGCAGCGCCAGCTCGACGTCGCTGGTGATGGAGAGCTTCTCGTAGATGCGGTAGCGGTAGGTGTTCACCGTCTTGGGCGACAGGCAGAGCTTGTCGGAGATGCTCTGCACCTTGTGGCAGTTGGCGATCATCAGGGCGATCTGGATCTCGCGCTCGGACAGCGAGTCGAACGGCGAGCCGCCCTTCTCCGGCTCGAAGGACTTCAGCGCCAGGCTCTGGGCGATCTGCGGGCTGATGTAGCGCTGCCCGGCGAAGACCTGGCGGATGGCCTGGACCATCTCCTCCAGGGCCGCGCCCTTGGTCAGGTAGCCGGAGGCGCCGGCCTGCATGAGGCGCGTGGGGAACGGGTCTTCCTCGCAGACGGTCACGGCCAGGACGCGCACGTCCGGCTGGCTGCGCATCAGCTTGCGGGTGGCTTCGAGGCCGCCGATGCCGGGCATCTTCACGTCCATCAGGACGACGTCGGGCTTGAGCTCGCGGGCCAGCCGCAGGGCGTCCTCGCCGGACTCCGCCTGCCCCACCACCTGCAGGCCCTCGATGTCGGCCAGCATGCGGGTAATTCCGGTGCGCACCAGATCGTGGTCATCGACCACCAGCACCTTGATCACACAGCACCTCATGCATAAAGAGTGGAACCGGGCGCTGTGCGAGCGCCATCGAATCCGCGAACCTTAACAGAAAGCGATGCCCTGACCTAGCTTGGAACACAGCCGTCAAATTGCAAGCGCCAGCGAACCAGCGAACGCCCCCTGGGCGCCCGCGCCAAGCTCACCAGGCCGCCAGCGAAGCGTCAAGGGTGGGCATCACGGCCATTCTTTCGGCTGAGACCGACGGTCGCGGGTATGCGACGGCGCGAAGGCCGTGGGCCATGCATCGACGCCCGCCGATACCGCCGCGACACGACCGCCCGGGCCCCGCCCCGACGAACGTCCCCGCCGCGTTACCAAAAGTGCCCGCCACGCACCAGCATGACGCACGCCGCGGCCAGGAAGTTACCTTTCGATGCTCCACCGGCAGCCTGCCGCCCTCCCCCATTCCCCCCGAATTCCCGGCAGATCAAATACTTGCACCTCGAACAGCCGTCCTGGCACGGCATCTGCTTGATTGCATGCATGGATAATTGGATACAGAAATCCAAAAGGAGCGCCCCATGCGCCTGGTACCCAACTACGACCGCCAACCCGTCACCGCCGAGGAAGAGGCCTACAGCTACCTGCTGGACGCCATCTGCAAGGGCCAGTACCGCACCGGCGACCGGCTGATCGCCGAAGACATCGCCAACGACATCGGCATGAGCCGCATGCCGGTGCGCGAGGCCTTCCGCCGCCTGGCCGCCGAAGGCCTGGTAACGCTGCGGCCAAACCGCGGGGCCATCGTCAGCGGGCTGAACATCGAGGAAATGCGCGAAGTCTTCGAGATGCGCAGCGCCCTGGAAGGCCTGGCCATCCGCCTCGCGGTGCCGAAGCTGGGCGAACGCCAGCTGGCGCGCCTGGAACGCCTGCTGGACGAGATGGACGACTACCGCGACGACAGCGCCGAGTGGGTGAGCCGCCACCGCGTCTTCCACGAATACCTCTGCAGCCTGGCCGAGCGCCCGCGCCTGCTGCGCCAGATAAACGCGCTGTACTCGGTGATCGAGCCACACATGCGCCTGTGGCTGCAGCACGTCGACAAGCCGATGAGCGCCCGCGAGGAGCACGCGGTGATCCTCGACGCCCTGCGCAGCGGCGACGCCCGCGAAGCCGAGCGCGTGCTCTGCGAGCACATCGAGGGCACGGTGCCCTCGCTGCTGAAGTTCCTCGAAGCGACGGGCGCCTGAGACCCGGCCTTCGCCTGTCCCGTTGAACTGCCACGGCAACCCCACCCACTGGAGCTGAACATGTTCGTACGCAGGATTCCGCAGTGCCTTCTCGCCCTCTGCCTCACCGCCCCGCTGGCCCACGCCGACGCGGTGAAGATCCCCGACCGCCTGCAGGCCGCCGACAAGGTGGTGTTCTGCGGTGGCATGGACTCCCCGCCCATGGGCTTCTACGACGCCTCGCAGAAGCTCACCGGGGTGACCGTCGACCTCGGCGAGGCCATCGCCAAGCGCCTGGGCGACAAGCGCATCGAATGGCGGGTGACGCCCTTCTCCGGGCTGATCCCGGCGCTGCTGGCCAGGCAGTGCGACATGCTGGTGGACCAGCTGTTCGACAAGCCCGAGCGGCGCGAAGTGATCGACATGGTCAACTACATGTACTCCAGCCAGGCCGTGGTGGTCGCCAAGGGCAACCCCAAGGGCATCCATACCCTGGACGACCTGTCCGGGAAGAAGGTGGCGGTGCTCAACGGCTCGACCATCCGCACCCTGCTCGATGCCCATAACGAGAAGCTGAAGCAGGCCGGCAAGGCGCCGCTGAAGGTCATCGTCTACAACACCGACACCGACGCCTTCCAGGCCCTGCGTATCCAGCAGGCCGACGCCTACGGCACGACCGTGGAAACCGCCGGCTACTACCAGGGCATGGCCCCGGACCTGTTCGAGATCGGCGTGCCGGCCTTCGCCCGCATCCTCACCGGGCTGGGCATCCGCAAGGACGACCAGCAGTTGAGCGCAGCGGTGCAGCAGATCATCGACGACATGCAGGCCGACGGCAGCTACCAGGCGCTGCTCGCCAAGTGGCACATCGAAGGCGACAAGCTCGACTGAGCCGAGGTAAGCGACCATGAATTTCAGTTGGGACGTGTTCTGGCAATACCTGCTCAAGCCGAGCGACATCTACCTGTACGGCCTCTGGCTGACCTGCGTGATCGCCGTCAGCGCCATGCTCCTGGGCTGCGTGCTGGGCCTGCTGGCGGCGCTGCTGCGGCTGTCGTCCAACCCGCTGCTGCAATACCCGGTGCGCTTCTACGTGTGGCTGATGCGCGGCACGCCGCTGCTGGTGCAGATCGTCTTCCTCTACACCGCGCTGGCCGCCGGCGGGCTGTTCCGCTTCGAGGACATCGACCTGGGGCTGTTCATCCTGCCCGGCAACATCCAGGCGGCGATCATCGCCCTGGGCCTCAACGAAGGCGCCTACATGGCCGAGATCATCCGCGCCGGCATCGGCGCGGTGGACAAGGGCCAGTACGAGGCCGGGCGCTCGCTGGGCATGACCTTCGCCAAGCTGATGCGGCGCATCGTCCTGCCCCAGGCCTTCCGCGTCATCGTTCCGCCGCTGGGCAACGAGTTCAACGTGATGCTGAAGAACACCACCCTGGTCAGCGTGATCGGCGTGCAGGAACTGCTGCTGAGCACCCAGATGGTCACCTCGGCGACCTTCCGGGTGTTCGAGCTGTACCTGGTGGTGGCCATCTACTTCCTGCTGCTGACCACCCTCTGGGGCTTCTTCCAGCGCTGGCTGGAGAAGCGCTTCGGGCGGTCCGAGGGCCACGCCCCGGCGCCGAGCCGGATGTTCGGCCAGCAGGCCATGAAACTGCTGAGGGGGCGTTGAGATGATCCCGACCGCGAAAGACGTGGTGATCCAGGCCCGCGACGTGCACAAGGCCTTCGGCCCGCTGGAAATCCTCAAGGGCGTGTCGCTGGACGTGCACCGGGGCGAGGTGGTGGTGCTGATCGGCGCCTCCGGCTCGGGCAAGACCACCTTCATCCGCTGTATCAACCTGCTGGAGGACATCCAGGGCGGCAGCATCCGCGTCAACGGCGCGCTGATGGGCTACCGCGAGCGCGCCGACGGCAAGCTGGTGCGCGACTCGGAGAGCAACATCGCCCGCCGCCGCCGCGACATCGGCATGGTGTTCCAGCGCTTCAACCTGTTCCCGCACATGACCGTGCTGGAGAACATCATCGAGGCGCCGACCCAGGTGCTCGGCCTCCCCCGCGGCGAAGCCATCGAACTGGCCCGCCGGCTGCTCGCCCGGGTGCGCCTGGCGGACAAGGCCGAGCACTACCCGGCGCAGCTCTCAGGCGGCCAGCAGCAGCGCGTGGCCATCGCCCGCGCCCTGGCGATGAAGCCCCAGGCGATGCTGTTCGACGAACCCACCAGCGCGCTGGACCCGGAAACCGTGGGCGAGGTGCTGCAGGTGATGAAGGAGCTGGCCGAGGAAGGCATGACCATGGTGGTGGTCACCCACGAGATGGGCTTCGCCCGCGAAGTGGCCGACCGCGTGGTGGTGCTGCACCAGGGCGAGCTGATCGAAGAAGGCCCGCCGGCCCAGGTGTTCGGCAACCCCCACCACCCGCGCACGCGGGAATTCCTCAGCCGCGTACTCTGATTCAAGGACGCCCTCCATGCTGCGTTTCTCCGCCCACGAATACCCCTATGCCTCCCAGCGCCAGAGCGTCTTCGCCCGCAACGGCATGGTCGCCGCCTCGCAGCCGCTGGCCGCCGAGGCCGGCATCGCCATGCTGCGCGCCGGCGGCAACGCCATCGACGCTGCCATCGCCACCGCGGCGGCGCTGACGGTGGTCGAGCCCACCGGCTGCGCCATCGGCGGCGATGCCTTCGCCCTGGTCTGGGTCAAGGACAAGCTGCACGGCCTGGACGCCAGCGGCCATGCCCCGGCCTCGCTGAGCATCGACGCGGTGAAGGCCGCCGGCCACGCGAAGATGCCGGTGCACGGCTGGCTGCCGGTCACGGTGCCGGGCATTCCCTCGGCCTGGGCCGCGCTGTCCGAGCGCTTCGGCAAGCTGCCCTTCGCCGACCTGCTGCAACCGGCCATCGCCCTGGCCCGCGACGGCTTCCCGGTGTCGCCGGTGGTGGCCCACCAGTGGGAAATCGCCCGCCGCGAATACCAGGCCAGCCGCGAGCGCGAACCGGCCCTGGAAGCCTGGTTCACCACCTTCCTGGTCGACGGCGAGGCGCCGCGGGCCGGCCAGCTGTTCCGCAACCCGGCCCAGGCGCGGACCCTCGCCGAACTGGCCGAGACGAAGTGCGAAAGCTTCTACCGCGGCGCCATCGCCCGGCGCCTGGCCGCCCATGCCGCCGCCAGCGGCGGCCACCTGGGCGCGGCGGACCTGGCCGGCTACCGGCCGAAGTGGGTCGAGCCGATCAAGACCAACTACCGCGGCTACGACGTCTGGGAAATCCCGCCCAGCGGCCAGGGCCTGATCGCCCTGATGACGCTGAACATCCTCCAGGGCTTCGACTTCGACCAGCGCGACAGCCAGCTCACCTGGCACCGCCAGCTGGAAGCGATGAAGAAGGCCTACGCCGACGGCCTGCACTACATCACCGACCCCGAGCACATGCGCGTGGCCTGCGCCGACCTGCTCGGCGCCGACTACGCCGCCCGCCGCCGCCAGGAGATCGGCGAGCGCGCGCAGCCACCGCGCCACGGCGACCCGCACGCCAGCGGCACGGTGTACATCGCCGCCGCCGACGGCGAAGGCAACATGGTCTCCTTCATCCAGAGCGCCTACCACGGCTTCGGCTCCGGCGTGGTGCTGCCGGACAGCGGCATCGCCCTGCAGAACCGCGGCTCGGAATTCAGCCTCGACCCCGACCACGCCAACGCCCTGGCCCCGGGCAAGCAGACCTTCCACACCATCATCCCCGGCTTCCTCAGCAAGGACGGCGTGGCGGTCGGCCCCTTCGGCGTGATGGGCGGCTACATGCAGCCGCAAGGCCATGTGCAGATGGTGATGAACCTGGTGGACTTCGGCCTCAACCCGCAAGCGGCGCTGGACGCCCCGCGCTGGCAATGGCTGGGCGGTATGAAGGTGGGCATCGAGCAGACCGCCCCGCGCGACCTGGCCTTCGCCCTCGCCCGCCGCGGCCACGAGGTGCAGGTGGCCTGCGACCTGACCGACTACGGCCGCGGCCAGATCATCGTCCGCGACCCCGTCACCGGCGTGCTCTGCGGCGGCACCGAACCACGGGCGGATTCGCATATCGCGGTGTGCTGAGCCGCCCCGCTCCTATGGGGTGGGAAAGCCGTGTCTCACGGCAACTGTAGGAGCGGATCTCATCCGCGAATCGCGCCGGAACGTCCGGTTATCGCGGACGGAGTCCGCTCCTACAGGGTGACACTATCCATCTTCCCCGTCGGCCAATCACCGCGTAGGGCGCATAACGCCTACGGCGTTATCCGCCGCCCCCCCAGGGCCCGCAACGGCTCAGGCCGCCAGGCACTGCTCCAGGCCGGCCTCCAGCCTTTCGCGCAGCCCGACATCGGCGCTGGCGATGAACACCAGGCAGTTCTCCCCCTCCTGCGCCTGCGCCGCCAGGAACTGGCTGCGGCCGCCCACGTACTGCAGCCACAACGGCTGTTCGCGGCCGCGGACCTGGACGCGGCCCTTGAGGCGGAACAGGCCCTCCGGCAACTGCTCGAGCCAGGCGCGCAGGCGCTGCGGATCGAGCTGTCCGGCGTGGCGCCAGGTCCAGCTGTCGAACAGCTCGCCGTGGTTCTGCCTGCCCACCGCCTGCAGGCGCTGCGGGCGTGCGTCCGGGCGTTCGCCGTAGAGCAGCTCGTCGGGAATCTGCGCCTGCACCGTCTGCAGCATCCGCCGCGGCTCGCCGAAGCGCTGGCGCAGGGCCTGCAGTTGTTCCGGCGTGGCGATGTCGGCCTTGTTCAGCAGCAGCAGGTCGGCCGCGGCCGCCTGGCGCCTTTCCAGTTGCGCGTATTCGCCTTCCAGCGGCTGGCTGCGGGCGGCGTCCACCAGGGTGACCAGCGCATCCAGGTGCATGTGCCTGCGCAGTTGCGGGTAGCCCAGGGCCTGGACGATCGGCTGCGGGTCGGCCACGCCGCTGCATTCGATGACGATGCGTTCCACCGGCGGCTGGACCTGGGCCAGGCGGCCGAGCTGGGCCAGCAGGTCGTCCTGCATGGTGCAGCACAGGCAGCCGTTCTGCAGGGCGTACACCGCGTCGCTCTGCTCGGCGATCATCTCGGCGTCCACGTTCAGCTCGCCGAAGTCGTTGACGATCAGCGCCAGGCGCTGCCCGGCGCATTGCCGCACCAGGCGGCGCAGCAGGGTGGTCTTGCCGGCGCCGAGGAAGCCGGCGACCACGGTCACCGGGATGCTCATCGGTCGTCCCCCATCACCTGCGGCACCTCGCCCTGCCAGACCGCCTGCAGCGGGCCGTTGGCGAAGGTGCCCTGGCGGTCGTACACCGGGCGGCCCTCGACGAAGGTCTGCTCGACCTGGGTGCGGTGGATGTAGCCGCGCGGCGGCTGGGCGAAAAGGTCGCGGTCGAGGACGATGAAGTCCGCCGACTTGCCGGCCTCGATGCTCCCGGTCAGCGCCTCCAGGCCCATGGCGTGGGCGCCGTTGAGGGTCGCCACCTTCAGCGCCTGCTCCAGGCCGATGGGCTCGCCGAAGCAGGCAGGGTCGTCGTTCCAGGGGTTCTGCCGGGTGACCATGGTCTCCAGGGCCAGCCAGGGGTCGATGGAGGCCACCGGCCAGTCGGTGCCCATCACCGCGATGCCGCCGGCGGCCAGCACGCCCTTGTAGTCGTAGATGCGCTTCAGCCGCTCGGCGCCGTAGCCGGAGCGCGCGCCGCTGGCGAAGGGCGTGGGGTACCAGGCCGCCGGGGAGAACTCGGCGATCACCTCCAGCTCGCGGAAGCGCCTGAGGTTGCCCGGATGCAGGATAGTGCTGTGCGCGCACTGGTGGCGGATGCCGCTGAAGCCGTTGCGCCGGCGCGCCTCGGCCACGGCGTCGAGGAACACGTCGGAGGCGCCGTCGCCGGTGCAGTGGGCGATGACGCGGATGCCGCGGCGGTCCATGTCCACCACCATGTCGGTGATGTGCTCGGGGGTCAGGTTGAGCTTGCCGCGCCAGCTGTCCTCGCCCGGCCAGGGGCTGATGAGGAAGGACGAGCGCGGTTCCACGGTGCCGTCGAAGTGGAACTTCACCGCGTTGGCCGACAGCCGCGCACTGCGGTAGTAGTGGCGCTCGCCGCCGAGCAGTTCCCAGCGCCGGCGCACCGGGAAGATGTCGTCCTGCCAGCTGATGGCCGCTTCCACCCGCAGGGTCAGCTGGCCGGCGTCGTCCAGTTCCTTGAGCGCCTGCAGGCGGCGCTCGCAGACGTGCACGTACTTGCTGGCGGTCACGCCGCGGGCGCTCTGGAAATGCACGCCGTCGCGGTAGGCGCGGCGCAGCACCTCGATGGGCGTCGGCGGCATGGCGGCGTGGATCAGCGCGTAGGCGCCGTCGATCAGCAGGCCGTTGGGCTCGCCGGTCAGCTCGTCGCGCTCCAGGTAGCCGTTGCGCGGGTCGGGGGTGCTGGCGTCGATGCCGGCCAGCGCCAGGGCGCGGGAGTTGGCCATCATGGTCCCCCACATGCGGTCGAGCAGCGCCACCGGGCGGTCCGGCAGCACGCTGTCGAGCCACTCGCGGCCCGGCTTCAGCCCGGCCTCGCGGAAGGTGTAGCGCACCCAGTACTGGCCATAGACCCAGCCGTCGCCGGGGTGACTGTCGGCGTAGGCGCGGATGGCCGCGGCCAGCTGCTCGGGGCTCGGGTCCTCGATGCCGACGTCGAGGTCGTCGGCGTAGCGCGGCGCCAGGGCCAGGTCCGGGTGGGTGTGCATGTCGTGCAGGCCGGGCATGCAGAAGGCCCCGCCGAGGTCGTGCTGCAGGGTCCGCGGCCCCACCAGGTGCTCCAGCGCCTCGGCACGGCCGACGGCGAGGAAGCGGCCGTCGCGGATGGCCACGGCCTCGGCCCAGGGCTGCGCCGGGTCGAGGGTGTAGAAGCGGCCGTTGCGCAGCAGCAGGTCGGCGTGGCGGTTGGCAGGCGAATGGGACGAACGGAAAGTATCGGGCGCCGTCATCTCGGTGCTCCCTTGTTGTTTTGCGCCGAGTATAGGGAGCTGCCAGCGACCACGGACTAGCATAAGATGACAACTCGCTAGCCTCAGATAACAACAACATCCATGCCCGACCAGCAGTCCGAGATCGACTACGCCGCGCGCCAGCTGTACCAGCGCTTCCTCGAGGAATGGCAGGCCCGCCCGCACCTGCCGCCCCTGGCGCCGCTGCTCGCCGGCCTGGGCGTGCCGGCCGCCGAGGCCGCCGCCGGCATGACCTTCGCCCGCTACTACCGCCTGCTGCGCCAGGCCGCCGGGCTGCTCGGCGCCAGCGACTTCTTCCTGCGCCTGGGCCAGCGCTACAACCTGTTCGACCTCGGGGTGATCGGCTACGCGCTGATCAGCGCGGCCAACCTGCGACGCTCCTGGGACATCTCCCTGGGCCAGCCCTCCAGCCTGCTGCCCCACCCCATCCACGTGGCCCGCGAGGAACACGGCGAGCACCTGGTGCTGGCCCTGCAGGCGCCGCCCTACAGCCCGATGGAAAGCCAGGCGCTGCTGGAGGAATGGTTCAGCAGCACCTGGCGCTGGCTGTGCCAGCGCCTGCCGGAGCTGGCCGAGTGCGACGGCATGCAGGTGCGCCTGCCGTTCGCCGCGCCGGCCCATGCCGCGCTCTATGGCGAAATCTTCCCCGGCCGCGTGGAATTCGCCACCAGCCGCGCCGAACTGCGCATCCCCAGGGCCTTCCACGACCGCCCCTTCTCCACCTCCAACCCCTCGGTGCTGCGCCTGTGCCAGGCCCAGGGCGCGGCCACCCTGGCCAGTTTCGAGAGCGGCGAGGCGCTGCCCGACGACCTGCGCTTCTACCTGCTGCAGAACGCCCGCGTGCCGCTGCCGGACCTGGAGCAGGCCGCCGCGCACTTCCGCCTGCCGCCGCACACCCTGCAGCGGCGCCTGCGCGCCCACGGCCTGACCTTCAAGGGCGTGGTCTACGAGGTGCGCATGGCCCTGGCCGAGCGCTACCTGCTGGCCAGCCACATGAGCCTGCAGGAGATCGCCTTCCTGCTCGGCTACGAACACGTCACCAGCTTCCACCGTGCCTTCCTGCGCCATGCCGGGACCACCCCGGAAGGCTTCCGCCAGCGGCGCGCGCAAGCGCGCCAGGAGTGACCCCATGCGTTTCCCCTCGATGACCGCCCTGCGCGTGCTCGACGCCGTCGCCCGCCTGGGCAGCCTGTCCGCCGCGGCCAGCGAGCTGAGCCTCACCCGCAGCGCGGTGAGCCACCAGTTGCACAGCCTGGAGGACTGCCTGGGCACCGCGCTGATCGAGAAGGCCGGGCGCGGCATCGTGCTGACCTACCGCGGCGAATACTTCGCCCGCGAGACCCAGCGCGCCCTGGCCATCCTCAACGAGGCGCGGCGCTTCACCGACGCCCAGGAGATCGCCGGGCGCCTGTGCGTGAGCTGCACCCCGGGCTTCGCCACCTACTGGCTGTGCCACCAGATCGGCCAGTTCCAGCGCGCCCACCCGCAGGTGGAGCTGAACCTGGTGGCGCCGCGCATCCCCGACGACGTCAGCAACCGCGACGTCGACCTGTTCATCGCCTACGGCGTGGGCGACTGGCCGGACCTGCACGTGGAGCTGATCGCCACCCTCGACACCTTCCCGGTGTGCAGCCCCTCGCTGCTCAACGCCGCCGGCGGCCTGGACTCGCCCGAGGACCTGGCCAACCTGCCGCTGCTGCACATGGTCGACCACTCCGACTGGCTGCTGTGGGCAGCGGCCGCCGGGGTGCGCGACCTCAACGTGCGCAACGGCATCGTCTTCTCCGACGCGCACCTGGTGCAGTCGGCGGCCATCGCCGGCCAGGGCGTGGCCATGGGCGACGCCCTGGTCAGCGGCGACGCCATGGCCAAGGGGCAACTGGTGCGGCTGTTCAACGTCTCCATCGAGCCGCCGAACCGCTACTACTTCGTCACCGACGCGGCCAAGACCGAACGCCCCGACGTGCAGGCCTTCAAGGCCTGGATGAAAGCCGAGCTGCGGCTGTCCGAGCAATTCCGCAAGGGCAGCCGCGGTGGCGTGATAGGTGAAGGAAACAGGTGAAGGAATTTGAACAATGACGGCGAAAAAACGCGATTGAAGCGAAGAAGGATTTGACAATACTGCGCAAAAGGGCCGCTGACCGACCAGTCGGCCCACTCGTACAAGAACAAGAAACGAGGTAAAGCGCAGTGGAGCGACAGCCCCAGCTTCGTGCCATCCAGATCGGCAAGCGTTACGGCGATTTCCGAGCCCTGGACGAGGTGTCCATCGATATCCAGCAAGGCGAATTCCTCACCCTGCTCGGCCCTTCCGGTTCCGGCAAGACCACCTTCCTGATGATCCTCGCCGGCTTCCAGGACCCGTCCAGCGGGCGCCTCGAGGCCCAGGGCGGCGACATCACCCGGCGCCCGGCGGAAAAACGCAACTTCGGCATGGTGTTCCAGGGCTACGCCCTGTTCCCGCACATGAGCATCGAGGACAACGTCGCCTTCCCGCTGAAGATCCGCGGCGTGAAGGCCGAGGAACGCAACCGCCGGGTGCGGCGCATGCTCGAGGTGGTCGGCCTCGGCGAGCACCTGGGCAAGCGCCCCGGCGAGCTGTCCGGCGGCCAGCAGCAGCGCGTGGCCATCGCCCGCGCCCTGGTGTTCGAGCCGGACATGCTGCTGCTCGACGAACCGCTCTCGGCGCTGGACAAGAACCTGCGCGAGCAGCTGCAGCAGGAACTGCAGCGCATCCACCGCCAGGTCGGCACCACCTTCGTGTTCGTCACCCACGACCAGAACGAAGCCCTCGCCCTGTCCACCCGCATCGCCATCTTCAACCGCGGCCGCATCGCCCAGATCGACACCCCGCAGACCATCTACAACCAGCCCAGCAACCGCTTCGTCGCCGAATTCCTCGGCAAGATGAACCTGTTCCCGCTGAGCCAGGTGGGCCGCGCCGGCGCCCTCGCCCGCGGGCGCTTCGGCGACGCCGAGCTGCACGCCGAACCCTCGGCCGCACTGGACGCCGCCGCGCCGCTGCTAGCGGTGCGCCCGGAGCACATGCAGCTGCACAGCACGCTGCCCAGCGTCGCAGGGCACAACGTGGTGCAGGCGGTGCTCACCGCCAAGACCTACCAGGGCGCCAGCACAGAGCTGGGCCTGGCCACCGCCGCCGAAGGCGCCTTGCCCATGAGCCTGGCGGTGCATGCCGACCACCAGGCCGCGCGCCTGGACCAGGGCTCCCGCGTCTGGCTGAGCTGGCCGATCGAGAAGAGCCTGCTGCTCGCCTGACCCGGGCCCCGCGCCCATCCCCTTTCGCTATTCCCCTGCCTGGGAGCCGCCACATGTTCAACCCGCATCAGCAAGACTGCATCGAAGTCCTCATGGAAAAGGCCCGTCGCGGCCAGGTCGACCGCCGCACCTTCCTCAAGGGCATGGGCCTGCTGGCCGCCCTGCCCCTGGCGCTGCGCAGCGGCGTCAGCTTCGCCGCCGGCGACAAGCCGCTGGTGGTGGTGAACTGGGGCGGCGACGCCATCAAGGCATTCGGCAAGGCCTGGACCGAGGGCTTCTCCAAGGCCACCGGCATCCCGGTGAAGATCGACGGCAGCGGCCCCACCGAGGGCGCCATCCGCACCCAGATGAGCAGCGGCCGGGTGAGCTGGGACGTGGTCGACGCGGAAAGCTCCATCCTGCAGAACCTGGGCAGGGAAAACCTGGTCGAGCCCATCGACTACAGCATCGTGTCGAAGGACAAGGTGCTGCCCGGCTTCGCCTACGAATACGGCATCGCCGACTACATGCTCAGCTACGTGATCGCCTACGACAGCGAGCGCTTCGGCGACAAGGCGCCGAAGACCTGGAAGGACTTCTGGGACGTGGAGGCCTTCCCCGGCAAGCGCACCCTGTACAAGTGGATGAACGGCATGCTGGAAGCCGCGCTGCTGGCCGACGGCGTGCCGGCGAACCAGCTCTACCCGCTGGACGTGCCGCGCGCGCTGAAGAAGATCGACGAACTCAAGCCGCACATCCTGGCCTTCTGGGGCTCGGGCGCCGAGACCCAGCAGCTGCTGATCGAGGGCGAAGTGAGCATGGGCGCGATCTGGAACACCCGCGCCCAGGTGATCACCGAGGACAGCGAAGGGCGCATCAAGTGGACCTTCGACAACGCCCTGCTCGGTTGCAGCAACTGGGGCGTGCTCAAGGGCAACCCGGCGGGCAAGGACGCGGCCATGCGCTTCATCGCCTACGCCCAGGACCCGCAATCGCAGGTGGAGCTGTTCAAGCTGTTCGGCAACGGCCCGGCCAACCCCGCCGCCGCCTCGCTCATCCCGGCCGACCGCAGGCACCTGAACTGCACCGATCCGGACAACCTGCCACGGCAGATCATGCTCAGCCACGAGTGGTACACCGACCACTATGCGGTGGCCCTGGAGCAGTACCTGACCCACGTGTCCAAGTGAGATAAGCCAATGGCCGAGAACCCCTCGCGGCTGAAGCTGGCCTTCCTGCTGGCGCCGCTGCCGCTGGTGCTGCTGCTGTTCTACGTGCTGCCCTTCGCCGGGGTGGTGGGCTGGAGCTTCAGCCTGCCCACTCCGGGCATCGAGCAGTACCAGCGCATCGCCAGCGACCCGGCGATCCACGACGTGCTCTGGCGCACCTTCCGCCTGTGCACCACGGTGAGCGTGGTGTCGCTGCTGATCGCCTACCTGATGGCCTACTACTGGGTGTACAGCTCGCCGTTCTGGCAGCGCATGGTGGAAATCTGCGTGTTCATCCCGTTCTGGCTGTCGGTGCTGGTGCGCGCCTTCGGCTGGCTGATCGCGCTGCGCAGCAACGGCCTGCTCAACGGCTGGTTGCAGGCGCTGGGGATCACCAGCGAGCCGCTGCAGCTGACGCGCAACGAACTGGGCGTGGTGATCGGCATGGTCCACTTCATGGTGCCCTTCGCGCTCTTCCCGCTGGTGTCCACCATGCGCCGCCTCGACCCGCGCGTGCTGCTGGCCGCCCGCGGCCTGGGCGCCGGGCAGCTGCGTACCTTCTGGAGCATCTTCGTGCCGCAGACGGTGCCCGGCATCCTCGGCGCCTTCATCATCGTCTTCGTGTTCTGCCTGGGCTTCTTCATCACCCCGGCGATCCTCGGCGGCGGGCAGACGGTGATGGTGGCCGAGTACGTCTACCTGCAGATGTTCCAGACCAGCAACTGGGGCCTGGGCGCGGCGCTCAGCGTGGTGCTCCTGGCCCTGGTGGCCGGGCTGATCTGGGCGCTGCTGCGCATGACCCGCGTCGATAAACTGGTGGGCTGACGAGATGAACGCACACGAAAGCAAGGCGCCAAGCCGCCTGCTCGCCGCGATGGCGATGATCTTCATGCTGTTCCCGCTGCTGGCGGTGATCCCGGTGTCCTTCACCGGCAAGCGCTTCCTCTCGATGCCCGACGGCAACTGGTCGCTGCGCCACTACAAGGCGCTGCTGGACAGCCCCGAGTGGCTCTCGGCGGTGGGCCAGAGCCTGGTGGTGGCCAGCGCCACCTGCGTGGTCGCCACCGCCCTGGCGGTGAGCTTCGCCCTGGGCATCTGGTACCTGCGCTCGCGCTGGGCGACCCTGCTGATCGGCCTGGTGCTGCTGCCCATGGCGATCCCACCGATGATCTCGGCGATGGTCCTGTACTTCATGGAAACCACCGTCAGCAAGTTCGCCCCGGGCCTGGGCTACGACACCCTGTTCGGCCTGACCATCGCCCACATCGTGATGGTGGTGCCCTACGGCGTGGTGACCATGCTGGTGGCGCTGAGCCAACTGGACCGGCGTATCGAACTGGCCGCGCGCAACCTCGGCGCCAGCCTGGCGCAGACCACCTTCCTGGTGGTGCTGCCGAACCTCAAGCTGGGCGTGGCCAGCACCGCGCTGCTGTGCTTCGCGCTGAGCTGGGAAGAGATCGCCGTGACCCTGTTCGTCACCAGCACCGAGGTCAACACCCTGCCGCGGCAGATCTGGTCCGGCCTGCGCGACAACATCGACCCGGCGGTGGCGGCCATCTCGGTGCTGCTGATCGCCCTCACCCTCATCGCCCTGCTCGGCCGCATGCTGGCCAGCCGCGCCGCCGCAAGACCGGCCGGGCACTGAGCAGCCAAGCCGGCGGCGTTGTCCGGGGGATTGTCGGCGCCCCGGACAGCGCCGCCGGCCTGGTTCACCTACAGGCACCACGGGGCCGCTTTTCGTAGGAGCGAGCTTGCTCGCGAAGGGGGCTTGCCGGTAGCTGCTGTGTTTGTGGTGGAGACCGTCCCCTCTCCCCAGCCCTCTCCCTGAAGGGAGAGGGGGCTTGTTCGTGCCGAGAGAAAGAATGGTTTCAGCCGGAAACCTTCAGTGCTACCGGCTAACTCCAGAACACCCAACTCTGCCCAACGGTCCCCTCTCCCTTCAGGGCGGGGCGCGCAGCCGAGGGTTAGGGAGAGGTGAACCGGTCAAGAAATTTTGGACACCGCTTTAGGTTCATGCTGCTGCCTTGAGCTTTTCCTCCATGGCTACCGGGG
>NZ_JAZAQP010000071.1:0-24752 GCF_036231725.1 Pseudomonas sp. JH-2
TGCGCGGGCCAGACCGTCGGAGGCCGGGTCGATGCCGACCATCGCGGCCATTTCCAGGTGCTGCGCGTTGCGCAGGATCTTGATCATCAGGTCGGTGCCGATGTTGCCGGAGCCGATGATGGCGACTTTGCGTTTCTGGCTCATGCGGGCCTCCTCACTGGGCTTCGGCGAAGGCCGCGCTGACGCGGCCCAGGCCCTGGATGTCGGCGCTGAAGACGTCGCCCGGGCGTACCGGGACCATCGGCCCCAGGGCGCCGGTGAGGATGACGTCGCCGGCGCGCAGCGGTTCGCCCAGGCGGGCCATGGTGTCGGCCAGCCAGAGCGCTGCGTTCAGCGGGTTGTCCAGGCAGGCGGCGCCGGCGCCGACCGATACCGGTTCGCCGCGCAGGCTCAGGCTCATGCCGCAGTTCACCAGGTCCAGCCGCTCCAGGCGCACCGGGCGGCTGCCGAGCACGAAGAGCCCGGACGAGGCGTTGTCGGCCACGGTGTCGAGCAGGCTGATGTCCCAGTTGGCGATGCGGCTGCCGACGATCTCGATGGCCGGCAGGGCGAAGGCGGTGGCGCGGAGGATGTCCGCCAGGGTGTGGCGCTCGTGGCACAGGTCGTGTTCCAGCACCAGGGCGATTTCCGCCTCCACCTTGGGCTGCTGGCAGTCGCTCCAGGCGATGGGCTGGCCGTCGCCGCGGGCCATCTGCGCGAACAGGCGGCCGAAGTCCGGCTGGTCCACGCCCAGCTGGCGCTGCACGGCACGGGAGGTCAGGCCGATCTTGTGGCCCACCGGGCGCCAGCCGGCGGCGATGTCCGCGGCGTTGTTGCGCTGTTGCACGGCATAGGCCAGGTCGAGCGCAGCGGCGTTGCCTTGCTGGCCGGCCTGCTGGATCAGGTCGCGTACCGGGGCGCAGGGCTGGCCGCTGTCACGGGCCTGGCGCAGGCGCGCGGCGGCTTCGATGAGTGCTGGATGCATGGGTTTCTCCTGGCCTCAGGGGTTGACGCAGACGGTGGTGAGTTCGGAATAGAAGTCCAGCGAGTGGCGGCCGCCCTCGCGGCCCAGGCCGGACAGCCGGGCGCCGCCGAAGGGGGTGCGCAGGTCGCGGAGGAACCAGGTGTTGACCCACACCATGCCCACGTGGATGCGCCGCGAGACACGGTGCGCGCGGCCCAGGTCGCGGGTCCACAGCGAGGCGGCCAGGCCGTAGGCGGAGTCGTTGACGCGGCGCAGCACTTCCTCGTCGCTGTCGAAGGGCGCGATGTGGCAGACCGGGCCGAACACCTCCTCGCGCATGCAGCGGGCGTCGTCGGCAAGGCCGGTCCAGATGGTCGGCTGGACGAACGCGCCCTTGTCGCGGGCATCGCCGAAGCGCGGCACGCCGCCCCCCGTGACCACGCTGGCGCCCTCCTCCACGGCCAGTTGGAAGTAGCCCAGCACCTTGTCGCGGTGCTTGTGGGAGATCAGCGAGCCCATGTTCACGCCGTCCTCGTCGGGGTAGCCGATCTTCAGCTTTTCGGCGCCGGCCTTGAGCGCGGCGACGAAGCGTTCGTAGATCGGCCGCTCGACGTAGACGCGCTCGGAGCACAGGCAGACCTGCCCGGAATTGGTGAAGCTGGAGCGCAGCACCCCGGCCACTGCGGCGTCGAAGTCGCAGTCGGCGAAGACCACCGCGGCGTTCTTGCCGCCCAGTTCGAAGGAGACTTCGCGCACGCCTTCGGCGGCGGCGCGCATGATGGTCGAGCCGGTGCGCGACTCGCCGGTGAAGGTGATGGCGTCCACCCGCGGATGGCGGGTGAGGAACTCGCCGGCGGAGTTCGGCCCGAAGCCGTGGACCAGGTTGAACGCCCCGGCGGGCACGCCCACCTCGTGCATCACCTCGGCCAGCAGGGTGGCGCTGGAGGGCGTGTCTTCCGAGGGCTTGACCACCACCGAGTTGCCGCAGGCCAGGGCCGGCGCGACCTTCCAGGTGAGCAGCAGCAACGGCAGGTTCCACGGCGAGATGATCGCCACCACGCCATGGGGCTTGCGCACCGTGTAGCTGAACACGTCGCTGCCGTCGCCGCTGCGCATCTCGAAGAACTCGCCGCCGCCCTGCCGCACCTGGCCGGCGAAGCTGCGGAAGTTCTGTACGCCGCGGGCCACGTCGAGGCTGCGCGCCTGGTGCACGGGGCGGCCGGTGTCGGCCACTTCGGCGGCGACGAAGTCCTCGAAGCGCCGCTCGATGCCGTCGGCGATGCGCTCCAGCAGGTCGGCGCGCTGGGCCGCGCTGAAACGTGCCCAGGGGCCGTTCTGCGCCGCCGCCGCGGCTTCCACGGCGGCGTTCACCTCGGCCTGGCCGGCCTCGCAGACCTGGCCGAGCAGCCGGCCGTCCACCGGCGAGACGTTGTCGAAAGTGCGGCTGCTGCCGACGAAGGCGCCCGCGATGTAGTGGCGGAGCAAGTGATGAGACACGGCGACCTCCCTTGTAGGGTGTTTTTCGCCGAGTCTAGGGAGGCTCCCTATAAGCGGATAATCAAAAAAGCGCTCTCAGGTATCCCCTGCAGGAATACCTGAACGCGCCTTCAGGCGTTTGCCTCGGCGCCTTCCACCAGCACCTGCAGCTCGCCGGCCAGTACCTGCTGGGTGCCCAGGCGCTGGAGGATGCGCTGGACGATCTGCACGCGCATCACCGCGCCTTCGCGCATCTCCTGCATGGCCTGCAGTGCCTCGTCGGCGCGGGCCAAGCCCTGGCGCGTCGAGTCGCCCAGGCGCTGCACGCCGGCCTGGGCCTCCTCGGCGGAGTGCCGCAGGCTGTCGGAAATCCCGCGGATCTGCTCGCTGGAGCCGTTGACCCGGTGCGACAGGTTGCGCACCTCGTCGGCCACCACGGCGAAGCCGCGGCCGTGCTCGCCGGCGCGGGCCGCCTCGATGGCGGCGTTGAGCGCCAGCAGGTTGGTCTGCCGGGCGATGTCCTGGATGCTGCCGACGATGGCGCCGATGCGCAGGGACTCGCGGCCCAGTTCGTCGAACACCTGGGTCATGTGCGCCATGTAGCCTTCCAGCTCGCCCAGGGCGCCGGCGGCGGCCTGGATGCTGCTGGCGCTCTGCGCCACCCGGTCGCCGGCGTTGCGCGCCAGGTCGTCGGCGTAGCGCATGTCGTCCTCGGTCTGCTGCAGCGCCTGGCGCAGGTCGCCCAGGGGCGGACGCAGGCGCCCGGCCAGCGGGTCGGCCACGCCGGGGGCGGGCTCCGGCAGCGAGGGCGGCGGCGGGGGCTGCGCCGCGACGGCCACGGGCACCGGCACCTCGATGCGTTGCGCCGGCAGGCGGTGGTAGAGCAGCCCGGCGCCCAGCAGGCAGGCCAGCAGCGGCGCCAGCAGCGCGCCCTGGGCCGAGGGCAGCCAGGGCAGGCAGAGGGCGCAGAGCGCGGCCAGGCCGAGCAGCGTGGCGGCGGTGGTCTTGCGCGTCATGGGGTCTCCTTGGCGAAGGGGGGGCCGTATGGCCCCCCGGGTGGGCTCAGAACAGCTTCCAGGTGTAGCTGAGGATCAGCCGGTTCTCGTCGATGTCGCTGCGGTAGTTGGAGCGCGCCATGACGTTGCGCACGCGCACGTTGAGCCCGGCCACCGGGCCGCTCTGCACGGTGTAGCCGATGTCCAGGTCGCGCTCGCGGTCCTTGCCCTCGAAGCCCATGCCGGTGTCGACGTTGTCGCCGCTGATGTAGCGAACCGTGGTGGTCAGGCCGGGCACGCCGAGGGCGACGAAGTCGTAGTCGTAGCGCACCTGCCAGGAGCGCTCGTCGGTGGAGGCGAACTCGTAGGTCGGCACCTCGTTGCCCAGCGGCGAGACGTTGGCGAACACCCGGGGGAAGGCGCTGTCGCCGAACATGCCCTGGTAGCCGAGGTAGAAGGTGTGCCCGCCGCGCTTGGCCGAGAACAGCGAGAAAACCGCGCGGTTGTCGATGTCGCCGAGCAGGTGCTTGCCGTCCTCGCTGGCGTCGAAGTAGCCGAGGTTGGCGCCCAGCACCCAGTCGCCCACCGGCTGGGCGTGCTTGAGGCCGAGGAAGCGCTGCTTGTAGATGTCCTCCAGCTGGCCATACCAGGCGCTGACGCGGGTGCGCTTGCCATTGAAGTCGTAGTCGCCGCCTGCGTAGTTGAAGGCGTCGCTCTCGGCCTGGCGCTGCGGCTGGTAGCTGAGCATGGCGATCATCTTCTCGTCGCCGCCCTCGTTGCGCAGGTGGGTGGAGGTGAGGTGCCCGGCCTGCAGGGTCAGCCCGGGGATTTCGCTGGAGCTCAGCGAGGTGCCCTGGTAGCTGGGCGGTAGCAGGCGGATGTCGCTGAACACCAGAACCGGCAGGTTGGGTTGCAGCTCGCCGACCTTCAGCTCGGTCTTCGACAACTTCACCTTGCCGGCCAGGCCCAGGCGGCTGTAGTCGTCCGGCGCGCGGCCGTCGCCGCCCACCGGCAGCAGGCCTGTGTTGGTGCGGTCGGGGCTGCTGTCCAGCTTCAGGCCGAGCACGCCGATGGCATCCAGGCCGAAGCCGACGGGGCCCGGGGTGTAGCCGGAGCTGAAGTTGAGGATGAAGCCCTGGGCCCACTCCTCCGCCCTGGACTGCCGGTTGGGCCCGACGATGTCGGAGAAGTCGCGGCTGAAGTAGTAGTTGCGCGCCTGCAGGGTGGCGCTGGCACCTTCGATCAGCCCTTCGGCCGCGGCCGCCGGCTGGGCGGCGGCCACGCCGATACCCAGCGCGACGGCGGTCACGCATACGCGATTGCTCATGATTTTCTCTTGTTCTTATGGTTGTACGATCCCCTGCCTAGCGACCGGAGGGCCGCGGCCAAGCGCTGGGCGGGGAGCTGTGTGTCGGCCCGCGGGGGCATGGGGCTGTCCGCTTCGTCAGCCGCCCTGCCCTGCTTCCGCTGCCGTCTTGCCTGGGGCGGGCACCCCGGCCGGGCGCCCGCTTGCGGTTGCTCCGTGGTCAGGCGCGCACGGCGCGCGTCTCGGGTTGGCCGGCGCGGCGGCGCACCAGCAGCAGGTGCGCGGCCAGGCCGAAGATCAGGCCCCAGAAGGCCGCCGACAGGCCGAGGAAGGACATGCCCGAGACGGTCACCAGGAAGGTGATCAGCGCCGCCTCGCGGTCCTCTGGCACGCCCATGGCGCCGGCCAGCGCCCCGCCGATGGCGCCGAACAGCGCAAGGCCGGCCAGGGCGGCGATCAGTTCGCGGGGGAAGGCGCTGAACAGCGACACCAGGGTGGCGCCGAACAGCCCCAGCAGCAGGTAGGCGACGCCGCCCACCACTCCGGCGACGTAGCGCCGCGCCGGATCCTCGTGGGCCTCGCGGCCGGTGCAGATGGCCGCGGTGATGGCGGCGAGGTTCAGGCCGTGGCAGCCGAAGGGCGCCAGCAGCAGGGTGCCCAGGGCGCTGCTGGCGATCAGCGGGCGCGCCGGGGTCTGGTAGCCGTCGTTGCGCAGCACGGCGATGCCCGGCACGAACTGCCCGGTGAGCGCCACCACCACCAGCGGCAGGGCGATGTTGAGCAGCGCGTGGACGCTGAACTCAGGGGTGATCCACTGCGGCGTGGCCAGGCCGATCACCAGCGCCGAGGCGTTCAGCTCGCCGCCGCCGATGGCCATGGCGCAGCCCACCAGCAGCACCAGGGCCACGGCGTAGCGCGGCGCCAGGCGCTTGCCCAGCAGGTAGGCGACGAACATGGCCAGCACCAGCGCCGGCTTGGCCTGCAGCGAGACGAACAGCTGGGTGCCGAAGCTGAACAGGATGCCCGCCAGCATGGCCGCGGAGATGGCCGGCGGCAGCTTGCCGACCACGCGGTCGAAGGCGCCGGAGATGCCCACCAGGAAGATGATCAGGCTCGACACCAGGTAGGCGCCGACCGCCTCGTTCAGGCCGATGCCCGGCAGCAGCGCCACCAGCAGCGCCGAGCCGGGCGCCGACCAGGCGATCACCAGCGGCACCTTGTAGCGCAGGCTGAGGAGGATGCCGAGCACGCCGCTGCCGATGGAGATCGCCCAGACCCAGGACGACACCGCGGCGCCGGGCAGGCCGGCGCTCTTGGCCGCCTGGAAGATGATCACCAGGGGGCCGGCGTAGGAAATCAGGGTGGCGATCAACCCGGCCACCAGGGCGGACAACGAGAAGTCGCGGATGAGGTCTTTCATGGCGCCTCACTTTTTTCTTGTTCTGCACGCAAGGCTTCGCCCTGCCGGCAAGCCGGCTGGGAACGATGCTCAGGGGGAGCACACCGTAGGAGCGGATTCATCCGCGATTCGCGCCGGTGGTTCCGGCTATCGCGGACAAGGTCCGCTCCTACGCTGTTTGCCGGGACAGCGCCTCAGGCGCCCTGCACCTGCAGCGCGCGCGGGCGGTGGCTGCGCTGTTCGTCATCGGTGCTGGTGGCCTTCTGCAGCTGGAAGCTGAATTCCAGCTCGGCGACGCGGCCTTCGATGCCGTGGGCGTTCTCGACGAAGTTCACTTCGCCGACCAGGCCGTCGCGGGTGGCGTAGGCGAAGTCGTCCCACAGGTACTGGTCGCCGGACAGGTTGATCTGGGTGGTCAGGTGGCGGTAGCCGGGCGCCGAGATGAAGAAGTGGATGTGCGCCGGGCGCTGGCCGTGGCGGCCGAGCTGGTTCAGGCACTCCTGGGTCGGGCCCTGCGGGTCGCAACCATAGCCGCTGGGCACGATGCTGCGGGCGCGGTAGCGGCCCTCGGCGTCGGTGACGATGCGGCGGCGCAGGTTGTACTCGCTCTGGCTCTGGTCGAAGTAGGAGTAGTTGCCCTTGGTGTTGGCGTGCCACAGGTCGACGGTGGCGCCGGCGATGGGCTTGCCGTCCAGGTCCAGCACGCGGCCTTCGAGGAACATCACGGTGGCCACGCCGTCCTCGCTGCCGTCGTCCATGCGGGTTTCGCCCTGGGCGATGGGCGCGCCGGCCACGTACAGCGGGCCTTCGATGGTGCGCGGGGTGCCGCCGGTCTTGCCGATCTGCGCGTCCTTGGCGTCGTTGAGCAGGTCGAGGAAGTGCTCGATGCCCAGGCCCGCCACCAGCAGGCCGGCTTCGCCGCGGCCGCCCAGGCGGTTCAGGTAGTCCACGGCGGTCCAGAACTCGTCGTCGGTGACTTCCAGGTCCTCGATGAGCTTCGCGGTGTCCTGCAGCACGCGCAGCATGATGCGCTTCAGGCGCGGGCTGCCGGCGTCGTTGCCGTAGCCGGCGGCTTCTTCGAAGAACTTCTGGATCTCGGCAGTCTGGGAAATCTTCACGGTCATGGTGTTCACCTCGTCTTGTTCTTATACAGGGGTTTCGTCGGTCGGGATTGCGGGTCCGGGCTCAGCGGTCGTCGGCATGGATGGAGGACGGATGGCGGCAGAGCCCGTCGACCTCGATGTCCATGTAGGGGAACAGCGGCAGCTGCATCAGGGTGTCGTGCAGCTCTTCGACGCTGGCGAGGTCGAAGACGCTGTAGTTGGCGTAGTGCCCGGCGATGCGCCACAGGTGGCGCCACTTGCCCTCGCGCTGCAGGCGCTGGGCCAGTTCCTTCTCGTCGGCCTTGAGTTGGGCGGCCTTGGCCGGGTCCATGTCGACGGGCAGCTTCACCGTCATCTTCACGTGGAACAGCATGGGGGCTTCTCCTCTATCGCAGAATTCAGGCGCGGGTTCAGGGGCGGCGGAAGCGCTTGAGGCGCTCCTCGTCCAGGCTCAGGCCGAGGCCCGGGGCGTTCGGTACCATCAGCTGGAAGTCGCGGTACACCGGCGGCTCGGTGACGATTTCCTCGGTCAGCAGCAGCGGGCCGAACAGTTCGGTGTGCCAGGTCAGCTGCCTGAGGGTGAGGAAGGCGTGGGCCGAGGCCAGGGTGCCGATGGCGCCTTCGAGCATGGTCCCGCCGTACAGGGCGATGCCGGCCGCCTCGGCGATCTGCGCGGTGCGCAGCACGGCGCGCGGGCCGCCGTTCTTGGCGATCTTCAGGGCGAAGATGCTGGCGGCGCCGTCGGCGGCCAGGCTGAAGGCGTCCTCGACGCTCTCGATGGATTCGTCGGCCATGATGGGGGCCGGGCTGCGCTGGTTCAGGCGCACCTGGCCGGCGCGGTTGATGCGCGAGATGGGCTGCTCGATCAGGTCGATGCCGTTCTCGCCGAGCACCTGGCAGCCGCGGATGGCCTGGGACTCGTCCCAGTACTGGTTGACGTCCACGCGCACGCTGGCGCGCTCGCCCAGGGCCCGCTTGATCGCCACCACGTGCTTGAGGTCCTGCTCCAGCGCGTTGGCGCCGATCTTCAGCTTGAAGATGCGGTGGCGGCGCAGGTCGAGCATGCGCTCGGCTTCCTCGATGTCGCGGGCGGTGTCGCCGCTGGCCAGCGTCCAGGCCACTTCCAGGCCGTCGCGCACGCGGCCGCCGAGCAGTTCGCTGACGGCCAGGCCCAGGCGCTTGCCCTGGGCGTCGAGCAGCGCGGTCTCCACCGCCGAGCGGGCGAAGGTGTTGCCCTTGATGGCCTTGTCCAGGCGCTGCATGGCGGCGTTGACGTTGCAGGCGTCCTGGCCGACCAGCAGGGGCGCGAAATGCGCCTCCAGGTTGGCCTTGATGCTCTCGGGGCTTTCGTTGCCGTAGGCCAGGCCACCGATGGTGGTGGCCTCGCCGAGGCCTTCGATGCCGTCGCTGCAGCGCAGGCGCAGGATCACCAGGGTCTGCCGCTGCATGGTGTGCATCGCCAGCTTGTGCGGGCGGATGGTCGGCAGGTCGACGATGATCGCCTCGAGGCGTTCGATCAGGGCTTGGGTCATGTCAGGTTCCATATCACGCTAGGCTCTTGTCGAGGCCCGGCCGTCTGTCGCGGCCGATACCTTCCAGGTCTTGTCTTGCACGTCGAAGGATTGCGCCAGCAGTGGCAGGCAGTCCAATATCATTGCCCTCTCGTTCCATACCCTGGAGGTATCATGGAGCTTCGACACCTGCGGTACTTCCAGGCGGTGGCCGAAACCCTCAACTTCACCCGCGCCGCGGAGCGCCTGCACATCGCCCAGCCGCCGCTGAGCCGGCAGATCCAGCAGCTGGAGGAACTGCTCGGCGTCGAGCTGCTGGAACGCGGCCGGCCGCTGCGCCTGACCGAGGCCGGGCGCTTCTTCTACGAGCAGAGCGGCACCCTGCTCGAACAGCTGCAGAACATCTGCGACAACACCCGCCGCATCGGCCTGGGCCAGCGCCAGTGGCTGGGCATCGGCTTCGCCCCCTCGACCCTCTACGCGGTGCTGCCGGAGCTGATCCGCGAGCTGCGCGCCGACACCGAGCTGGAGCTGGGCCTGCAGGAGATGACCACCCTGCAGCAGGTCGAGGCGCTCAAGAGCGGGCGCATCGACATCGGCTTCGGGCGCATGCGCTTCGACGACCCGGCCATCCACCAGCAGGTGCTGCGCGAGGACCCGCTGGTGGCCGTGCTGCCCACCAGGCACCCCCTGCTGGGGGCGCCGGTGAGCCTGCGGCGCCTGTCCCGCGAGCCCTTCGTGCTGTACCCGGCCAACCCGCGGCCGAGCTATGCCGACCACGTGCTGGCGCTGTTCGCCAACCACGGCCTGGGCATCCGCGTGGCGCAGTGGGCCAACGAGCTGCAGACCGCCATCGGCCTGGTCGCCGCCGGCCTGGGCGTGGCCCTGGTGCCGGCCTCGGTGCAGCAGCAGCACCGCCCGGACATCGGCTACGCCAGCCTGGAGGAACCCGAGGCGGTGTCGCCGATCATCCTCAGCCGCCGCGCCGGCGACGTCAGCGCCATGGTGCAGCGCTGCCTGACGCTGATCGAGCAGGTCAACCGCTAGGCCGGCGCGGCGCTTCACGCCTGGGCTCCGGCCAGGGGGGCGACCGCCAGGCTGCGCCGGCTGACCAGGTACATGGCCAGTGCGGCCACCGCGCCGGGGATGGCGAAGGCCATGAAGTTCAGGTGCAGCGGCAGCTCGATGGCCAGCAGCGAGCCGCCCAGCAGCGGGCCGACGATGGCGCCGTTGCGGCCGATGCCCGAGGCCCAGCCCAGGCCCGTGGAGCGGATGGCCAGGCCGTAGAACTGCGCGGCGGTGGCGTAGAGCAGGATCTGCGTGCCGATGGTGGTGGCCCCGGCGATGCCGATCAGCAGGTAGAGCACCGGCATCGGGCTGTTGAAGCCCAGCAGCGTGATGGAAACGGCAGCGGCGACGAAGAACAGCGCCACCACCCTGGGCAGGTTGAAGCGGTCGCCCAGCCAGCCGCCGAAGATCGCCCCGAACATGCCGCCGAAGTTCAGCGCCAGCAGGAACGACAGGCTCGAACCCAGGCTGTAGCCGGCGTTGGCCATCAGCTTCGGCAGCCAGGAGCTGAGCGCGTAGACCATCAGCAGGCAGCAGAAGAACGCCACCCAGAGCATCAGGGTGCGCAACGCCCGGCCCTCGCGGAACAGTTCCAGCACCGGCGCGCCCCGGGGCTTGCCCTCGTCCAGGTGCAGTTCGCTGGTGTCGTCCAGCGCGCTTTCCGGGCTGACGCGGCGCAGGATGGCGCGGGCCTGGCCGGTGCGGCCCTGGCGCAGCAGGAAGCCCACCGATTCGGGCAGTTGCCAGAGGATCAGCGGCAGCAGCAACAGCGGCAGCAGCGCGGCGAAGAACATCGCCTCCCAACCGAAGCGCGGCAGCATGTAGATGCCCACGCCGGCGGAGAGCATGCCGCCCAGGGAGTAGCCGCTGAACATCACCGCCACCAGGGTGCTGCGCAGTTTCTTCGGCGCGTATTCGTTCATCAGCGCCACCACGTTGGGCATCAGCCCGCCGATGCCCAGGCCGGCCATGAAGCGGCAGATGCCGAACTGCGTGGGGTTGGTGGCGAAGCCGTTGAGCACGGTGAAGCCGGAGAAGAGCACGAAGCAGATGGCGATGCCCTTCTTGCGCCCGACCTTGTCGGCCAGCGGGCCGAAGAACAGCGCCCCGGCCATCATCCCGAACAGCGCGTAGCTGCCCAGGGCGCCGGCCTGCAGCGGGCTCAGGCTCCATTCCTTCATCAGCACCGGCAATACCACGCCGTAGATGAACAGGTCGTAGCCGTCGAAGATCAGCAGCAGGGCGCACCAGGCCATCACGCGCCAATGGAAGCGGCCGAAGCGCGCGTTGTCGATGACCTCGTGTACGTCGATTTTCCGCATGGCGTCACTCTCTTTTTTGTTGTTGTGCGAGAAGCCGTTCGGGCCGCGTCGTGGGCGGTCCGTCTTTACGTAGGATGGCGTTGAGCGCAGCGATACCCATCAACTCCGGGCGATGGGTATCGCCTTCGGCTCAACCCATCCTACGAATGTGTGTGGTTCAACCCAGGTCGCCACCGCCTACCGGCAGGGTCACGCCGGTGATGTAGGAGGCTTCGTCGGAGGCCAGGAAGAGGATGGCGCCGACCTGTTCGTCGATGCTGCCGTAGCGCTTCATCAGGCTGCTCTGCACGGTCTGGTCGACGATCTGCTGGTACCAGGCCTTCTCCTGCGTGCTCTGCTCGGCGGCGTTGCGCGGGATGCGCCGCGGCGGCGCCTCGGTGCCGCCGGGCGCGGTGGCGTTGACGCGGATGCCGCGCTCGGCGGTCTCGAAGGCCAGGCAGGCGGTCAGCGCGTTCACTCCGCCCTTGGCCGCGCCGTAGGGCACGCGGTTGACGCCGCGGGTGGCGATGGAGGAGACGTTGACGATGGCCCCGCCGCCCTGCTCCAGCATCGGCGCCAGCGCGGCGCGGCAGCACCACAGGGTGGGGAACAGCGAGCGGCGCACCTCGGCCTCGATCTCGTGCTCGGCGTAGTGCTCGTAGGGCTTGGCCCAGATGGTGCCGCCGACGTTGTTGACCAGCACGTCCAGGCGGCCGAAGCGCTGCACGGCCTCATTGACCACGCGCTGGGCCTCGGCGAATTGCTCCAGGTCGGCGGTGAGGGTCAGGACCTCGGCGCGCTGGCCGAGTTCGTCCTGCAGTTCGTGGACCAGCTCGGAGCGGTCCACCGCCACCAGGCGGGCGCCCTCCTCGGCCAGGCGCTCGGCGACGCGGCGGCCGATGCCCTGGGCGGCGCCGGTGACGATGGCGACCTTGTTGGTGAATCTGTTCATGGTTACCTCGGCAATGGTTGCGTCCTGGGAGGTGGGTGCGGTATCCGGCTGCCCTCTCCCCCCGCCCTCTCCCTGAAGGGAGAGGGGGCTTGTCCGTGCCTGCGTCATCCAAGGCTTCAACCGGCAGCTCCGTATGTGCCGAAACCTCCGGCTGAAGCCATGCAGGCCAGCAGCTCAGGACGGTCCCCTCTCCCTTCAGGGAGAGGGTTAGGGAGAGGGGTTCTTACAGCGCCCCCATCACGCCGCACTGGCCGCGAACTTCTCGTAGTAGAAGTTGGCCGGCGTGATGCCCTGCTCGCGGATGTAGGCGCTGACCGCCTCGACCATCGGCGGCGGGCCGCACAGGTAGATGTCCACCTCGCCTTCGTTGAGGTGCCTGGGTTCGATGTGCTGGGTGACGTAGCCCTTGTGCGGGTAGCTGCTCTCGGGGTTGGCCACGCAGGCGCTGAAGCTGAAGTTGGGGATGCGCGCGGCGAGGGCCTCGAGCCTGTCCAGCTCCACCAGGTCGAAGTCGTTGGTCACCCCGTAGATCAGGTGCAGCGGGTGCTCGCTGCCCTGCTCGGCGATCTTCTCCAGCATCGCCGTGAAGGGCGCCAGGCCCGTCCCACCGGCCAGCAGCAACAGCGGGCGCTTGATGTCGCGCAGGTAGAAGCTGCCCAGGGGGCCGGCCAGTTCCAGGCTGTCGCCGGCCTTGGCCAGGCTGGTGAGGAAGCTGCTCATCAGCCCGCCCGGCACGTTGCGGATCAGGAAGCTGACCTCGCCGCCCTTCTGCAGCGAGCTGAAGGAATAGGCGCGGCTCTGGTCGCTGCCCGGCACCTGCAGGTTGACGTACTGCCCCGGCAGGAAGGCCAGCTTGCTCAGGGATTCGCCCTTGACCGACAGCGCGATGGTGCTCTCGGACAGCTGGCGCACCTCGCTGATGGCCGCCTGGTAGCTGGCCTGCTGGGTCTTGCAGACGTCCGAGGAGGCTGGCACGCGCACCACGCAGTCGCTTTCGGCGCGCATCTGGCAGGTCAGCACGTAGCCCTGCTCGGCTTCCTCTTCGCTCAGCGCATCCTCGATGTATTCCTGGCCCAGGTCGTAGCGGCCGGCCTCGGCGAAGCACTTGCAGGTGCCGCAGGCGCCGTCGCGGCAATCCAGGGGGATGTTCACGCCCTGGCGGTAGGCCGCGTCGGCCACGGTCTCGCCGGGGTTGGCGTCGATGAAGCGGGTGACGCCGTCTTCGAAGTTCAGTGCGATCGAATAGCTCATGGCGGCCACCTCAGATGTGGTAGATGTCGATGACCTGGCGGACGTAGTCGTTCTTCAGGACCACCTTCTTGGCCTTGATCAGCGGGTTCTCGCCGCGCAGGTCGATGGCGTAGAAGCTGGTGCCGAAGTAGCTGTCGGTGGTCTTGTAGCGGAAGCTCAGGGTGTGCCAGTTGAAGCGCACCTGGCAGATGCCGTCCTCCTCGCCCAGCACCTCGATGTTGCTGATGTTGTGCGAGGTGCGGGTGTCCGGCATGGTCGCGCTGGAGCGCTCGGTCTTGATGCGGAACACGCGGTCTTCCAGGCCGCCGCGGTTGCCGTACCAGATCAGCGAGATTTCCCGCTGCGGGTCCTGGGTCAGCTCGTCGCGGTCGTCCCAGGCCGGCATCCAGAAGCTGGCGTCGCTGGCGTACAGCTCCAGCCAGGCGTCCCAGTCCTTGTCGTCGAGGTAGCGGGCTTCGCGGTAGAGGAAGTCGCGGACGGTTTCGTAGCGGCTCATCACACGGCCTCCTCGAGCGGAATGCGCTTGGCTTCTTCGGCGGCCAGGGCTTCGCTCATCGCCTGCAGCCAGTACTTGTGCTGCAGCACGAACAGGCCTTCGTCCTCGGTGCGCACGCCGGACAGTTGCGGGTGCAGTTCGATTTCCTGCGCGGCTTCGTCGGCGCCCTCGATCCAGTGGGCGGCGCCACGGGACATGTCGTTCCAGCCCTCGGCGCTGCCCTGGTAGGCCTGCTGGCAGGAGCGGAACTCCTCCAGGTCGTCCGGGGTGGCCATGCCGCTGACGTTGAAGAAGTCCTCGTACTGGCGGATGCGCTGGGCGCGGGCCTCGGCGCTCTCGCCTTTCGGCGCGATGCAGTAGATGGTGATCTCGGTGCGGTTGACGTCGATGGGCCGGGCGATGCGGATCTGCGAGCTGAACTGGTCCATCAAGTAGACGTTGGGGTACAGGCAGAGGTTGCGCGAGTTCTGGATCATCCAGTCGGCGCGGGCCTGGCCGAAGTCGGCGGCGAGCTGTTCGCGGCGCTCGTAGGCCGGGCGGTCCTCGGGGTTGGCCCAGCGCGTCCAGAGCAGCATGTGGCCATGCTCGAAGGAGTAGAAGCCGCCGCCGTGCTTGGCCCAGCCGCCGGCGCTCATGGTCTTCACTTCCTCGCCGGCCTCGCGCTGCTTGCGCTGGTTCTGGGTGGCGGCGTAGTTCCAGTGCACGGAGCTGACGTGGTAGCCGTCGGCGCCGTTCTCGGCAGTGAGCTTCCAGTTGCCCTCGTAGATGTAGGTGGAGGAGCCGCGCAGCACTTCCAGGCCCTCGGGGGACTGGTCGACGATCATGTCGATGATCTTCGCCGACTCGCCCAGGTGCTCCACCAGCGGGCGCACGTCGGGGTTGAGGCTGCCGAAGAGGAAGCCGCGGTAGGACTCGAAGCGGGCGACCTTGGTGAGGTCGTGCGAGCCTTCGCAGTTGAAGCTCGACGGGTAGCCGGCCTCGGCCGGGTCCTTGACCTTGAGCAGCTTGCCGGAGTTGTTGAAGGTCCAGCCGTGGAACGGGCAGGTGTAGCTGGAACGGTTGCCCGACTTGTGCCGGCAGAGCATGGCGCCCTTGTGGCTGCAGGCATTGAGGAAGGCATTGAGCACGCCATCCTTGTTGCGCGCGATGAAGATCGACTGGCGACCGATCAGGGTGGTCAGGAAGTCGTTCTTCTCGGGAATCTGGCTTTCGTGGGCGAGGTAGACCCAGTTGCCTTCGAAGATGTGCTTCATCTCCAGTTCGAACAGGCGCGGGTCGGTGAACATTTCGCGCTTGCAGCGGTAGACGCCCTTGACGGGGTCTTCTTCGAGCAGGGAACGCAAGTAGTCGATACCCAGGGTCATGGCCGGGGCCTCCGTTGTTATTGTTCAGGCAGGCTCAGGTTAGGGCTGGGTGGGCGGGGGCAATATCCGCTTTGTGCAGAGCGTTATCCGGTTTTTGCAGGCGGGGTTGCGGGGTGTTTCAGGGGGGTGGGGATTGAGGGGGTGCGGGGTCGGGTTCGTGCTCTGGCCCCACCCTCGTTATTCCCGCGAACGCGGGAGCTCAATGGCTTGGGGGCTTGGGGGCTTGGGGGCTTGGGGGCTTGGTGTAGCGCGCCGCTCCGAGTGCTCGGATGTTTTTTGTTTCGCCCCCTCGGGCGAGTCACTTTTGTCAAACGCCACAAAAGTAACCAAAAAGGCTTGCCCCGCATACGGGCCCGATGGAGCCGGGCTACCCTCGCGAATTCCCCCGCCACGGAGGCCCGCCCCGAGGGTACGTCCCTGTAGCCCATCGGGGCTCTCGCGACATCCATGTCGCATGACCTCCTGAGCGCCGGTTTCGCTCGGCCTTCTGAAGGGGCGTTCCGGTGCGCTCGGATATTTCTCTGGAAACCCGTAGGGCGCATAACGCCTACGGCGTTATCCGCCGAATCGCGGACAGAGTCCGCTCCTACGGTTCCAGGAAGCACGGACGTAGGAGCGGGCCCTGCCCGCGATTCGCGCGCAGGGCGCGCTCCTACAGGGGAATGGCATGGCTCGGGCGTAGGAGCGGACTCCGTCCGCGATTGGATTCACCGGCCACGCCGGGCGCCCCGGTGGCATGGCCAACGGTGGATAACCGCGAATGCCGCCCGGTATCAGCCGCGGCGCTTGAAGGTTTCCGAGGGCAGCTCGCCGAACTGCTGGCGGTAGCTCTCGGAGAAGCGCCCCAGGTGCAGGAAGCCGTAGTCCAGCGCCAGCTCGGTGACGTTGCGCACGTTGCAGCTGGGGTCGGCAAGGCTTGCACGGATGCGTTCGAGCTTGCGCTGGCGGATGTACTGGCGCGGGGTGCTGCTGGCGTGGCGTTCGAACAGGGCGTAGAGCGAGCGCAGGCTCATCTTGGCCTGGCGGGCCAGTTCCTCGATGTCGATGTCCTGCTTGAGGTTGCGCTCGATGTAGTCGTCGATGCGCTCGAACGAGGCCATGGGCGCGGCCAGGCATTCGCGGCTGACGTTGGTCTGCAGCAGGGTCAGCAGCTTGCTGGCGACGATCTGCTGGTAGTGCTCCTCGATGCGCGGCAGGCGCTCGCCGGCCTCGGCTTCCATGCAGACCATGCCCAGCAGGTTGACGAAGCCTTCCAGCTCGCCCAGGCGGTAGCGGCTCTCGGTGAAGCGCGGGCCCTGGCGCGGGTGGGCCCAGCGCTGTTCGGCGCAGACGCCTTCGAGCACCGCGGTGGGGATCTTGATGATGAATTTCTCGCAGTCGTCCGAGTAGGTCAGGTCGACCGGGTCGTCCGGGTTGATCAGCAGCAGCTCGCCGGGCTCCAGGTAGTGTTCCCGGCCCTGGCCGCGCCACAGGCAGTGGCCGTGCAGCAGCACCTGCAGGTGGTAGATGGTCTCCAGCGCCGGCGAGGTGACGCGCACCGCGGCGCCGTAGCTGATGCGGCAGAGGTCGAGGCTGGCGAACTTGCGGTGGTTGAGGCTGGCTTCGGGGCGGCCGTGGGCGGGCATGCGCAGGGCGTGGCTGCCGACGTGCTGGTTGACGTAGCCGGACACCGCGTAGGGGTCGGCGCGTTCGAAGATCCGGCTGCGCTCGCTCAGCAGGTTCTGCATACAGGCACTCACTCTTGTTGTAGTCGTCCGCGCTCTTCGTCGCGGCTCGTGCCCGTCCAGTCTATGCCGTGGCCGGGACGGCAGGGCCCGGCAGAGGACGGACGGTCGCGCGGCCACCCCGATCCGGGGACGGCTGGCCCGCATACCGTCCGGCCACCCTAAGGTGGGATGGCCGGCGGCGCAATTCGACCTGTGGCGGAGTGTTCGCCTATCGCACGCTTTCGCCCTGGCTCATTGCCAGCAGGTGCTGGCCGTGCCGGTGCCGCTGGCGCCGCGGGTGCCGGCCTGGTCGAGGGTGAGCGTCAGGCATTCGCTGTCCCTGGCCTGGCTGCCGGTGGCCGTGGCGGTCAGGGTGTAGGTCGAGGCCGTGACGTTGGAGATGGCCAGGCTGTAGTACTGCACGCCCGCCAGGTAGCTGGCCAGGTTCAGCGCGGTGCTGGTGCTGGCGTAGGTGTTGTTCTGCGCGAAGTAGCGCTCCTGCCGCGCCGCCGCCTCGCTCAGCAGCGCCTGGCCTTCGGCGCGGTGGCTGCGCAGCACGTATTTCTGGTAGCTGGGCAGCGCGATGGCCGCGAGTATCGCCAGGATGACCACGACGATCATCATTTCTATCAGGGTGAAGCCGCGGCTTCGTTGTACGGGTTTCATCGTTCGCCCCATCAGTTGGAATCGCTCGGCAACACCTGCCAGCTGCGCCGGCCGCTGACCGTGCCGGTGTTGGTGGGTACGCCATCGGGGAGGTAGACGTCCCCACCGCCCCAGGTGTAGCCACCGGACAGCGTGATGTCGCCGCCGTCGGTGACGAAGCCGGACATCGACTCGTAAATGCCGTCGCTGTTCAGGTCGAAGACGTTGTAGTCGGTCTTGCCGCCGCTCTCCGGGTCCACCGCGTAGACGGTGCCGGACAACCCCGCGGCGCAGGTGCCGGTCTGCGGCGTGGAGCTGGCGAAGATCAGGCTGGAACCGTACAGCGTCATGTCGTAGATCAGCCGCTCGCCAGTGCGCGGGAAGTCGAAGTACCAGCCCCAGGTGGCGACGTTGGCGTCGGCGGTGTCGCCGCTGCTGTCGTACCAGGCGACGTCGCTCTCGCTCAGGGTATAGGTGGTGGTGCCGTCGGTGGTGCCGGCGGTCAGCGTCTGCTGTTGCAGGTCGCTGCGCGTCTTGGCCGCGGTCAGCGAGGCGCTGGTGGCCTCGCCGGCGGTCTTGCGGTCCCAGATGCCGTAGATGCTCTGGGTGGCGGTGGCGGTCTTGTCCGAGGTGGTCAGGTAGCGGCCGCTGCCGAAGGCGACGATGTAGCCGGTGCCGCTGGGGTGTTCCACCAGGCTCGGCGCCGCGGTGATCGGCTGGCGCACGTTGCTGGCGTTGCGCGCCACGTACAGCGGGTTGCCGCCGAAGGCCACGGCGAACTTGGCGTCGGCGGCGCTGGCGGTGAGCGGGCTGCTGGCGCTGGTGTCGATCAGGTCGAAGCGCCAGAGGTCGCCCAGCAGGTCGCCGGCGTAGACGTAGTCGGCGATGCCGTCGCTGTTCACGTCGGCCACGTAGAGCCGCGACAGGCCGTTGGCCAGGCTGTCGATCGCTCCAGTGTCGGTGGTGGTCAGGCTGGGGGTAGCAGTGATCTTTTTCAGCAGGGTGCCGCTCTGGATGTCGATGATCAGCAGCGAGGCGCTGTTGCTGCCGCTCTCGTAGCCGTTGGGCACCAGGGCCACCCACTTGCCGTCGTGCAGGCGGGCGATGCTGGGCTTGGCGGCGGTGTAGCCGAGGCTGGAGTCGCTGTCGCTGGTGAACTCCCAGAGCAGGCTCGGCGAGGCCGGGTCGGTGATGTCCAGGGCGAACACCTCGCGGCCGCCGGCGCCGAGGCTGCCGACCAGCACCTTGTGCCAGGCCGAGCCGTAGTAGACGTCGGCCACCACCGGGGTGCCGTCGACGAAGTAGCGGTGCTCGGTGCCTTCGTCCTGGCCGTAGTCACTGGCGGTGAGGATGTTCAGGTTGGCGATCACCGCGCTGGGGATGAAGGCGAACAGCTCGGCCCCGGTGCTGGCGTTGAAGGCATGCAGCATGCCGTCGTTGGCGCCGACGTAGACCGCCGACGGCTTGGCGGCCTGGCCGCTGGCGTAGGTTGCATAGCTGGTGCTGCCCTCCAGGGCGTCGGCCCGCGCGGTGATGTAGTCGGCGCCGCTGACCAGCACCGGCGAGGAGTTGACGATGTCGCCGAGCAGCGAGGAGCGGCTGCGGAAGCTGGTGTTGCTGCCGCGCAGGAAGTCCACGCGGGTGGAGCCCTTGCTGTCGACCACGCCGGCGGCGGTGCGGTTGAGCGCGGTCTGCTGGGCGGTGCTGAGGTTGGCCCAGGTGAACGAGGTCAGGCTGCCGCTCTTGGCGAAGTAGATGTTGCGGCTGCTGGGCAGTTGCGCCGAGGCCTTCCACAGGGTGGTGGTGGTCGTGCTGGTGGCGCCGCTGCTGGAGGTGGTCTTGACCTTCTGCTTCTTGATCAGGTCGCCGGTCCAGTCGCTGGAGCTGAAGTTGGTGCTGTAGACGTAGTCGCCGTCGTCCAGCGACTGCGAGTCCACCGCCACCGCGGTGACCGAGGTGTTGAGCTGGAGGATGTCGTCGAAGGCCGACTTCAGCTGGCTGGCCAGCTTGCTCGGGTTGCTCACCAGGAAGTAGTTGTCCGGGGTGCCGTCGCCGTCGGTGTCCCAGGTGCTGAGGTCGCTCTTGCCGTACTTGGCGGCGTACCACAGGGGGTCCTGCAGGGTGGTGACGGCGGTGGAGGTGGAGGGCGTGAAGGTGCGGGTGTGCGAGTCGGAACGCCCGCTGATGCTCGCGCTGTTGTTCGCCAGGCCCGGCAGGTAGCTGCAGTTGGCGTTGGTCGCCGAGCAGTCGCCGGGGTACTTGCCGTCCGGGGTGTCGAGCTTGTAGCGCGTGGTTCCGCTGCCGCCGCCGGTGACCTCCAGGTAGACGCCGTCCTTGGTGGTGCCGGACATGGTGTAGCCCATGTGCGACTCGTAGGACGCCACCGAATATTCGGTCTTGGAGGTGACCGACACGGTGCCGTCGCTGTTGGCCGTCACCGTGTAGAGCACGATGGCGTCCATGTCGTAGTCGCTGCCCTGGGCCGAGTCGTCGTAGACCACGCGGAAGGTGATGGTGCTGATGTTGCCGCTGCTGTCCTTGGTCAGGGTGTCGATGTAGAAGCCGGTGATCTGGCTGACCACGCCCTGGGTCACGTCCATGCTGAAGGGCACCAGTTTGAGGGTGCCCTTGCTGGTGGTGATCCTGATGTTGGGCAAGGTCGAGGACAGTGCGATGGAGAAGCTCTGTACCTTGTTCGAGCCGGCGCTGGTCAGTACCGTCTGGCTGCCGAAGTAGCTCACCGCGGCGGTGCTGTAGCTGCCCTGGCGCGTGGGCTCCTCGGCCAGGCCGCGGATGCTGGCGAAGCTGCTGGCGGACTTGGCGGTGGGCGCCGAGTCGTTGGTGGTGCCGGAGGATTCGCCGATGTTGACCTTGGCGCTGGCGCCCACCTCCTTGCTCCACAGGGTGGCGCCGATGCTGGCGAAGTCGAAGCCGATGTCGTCGGTGGGCTTGACGTCGCTGCCCAGGGTGCTGCCCGGGACGTCCGAGTCGTAGCTGGGGTTGATGTCGCTCATCAGCGTCATGAACGGCCGGGTGCACGACGGATAGGTCGAGTAGGGGTTGCTCCAGGTGGATACGCTGGACAGCCCGAGGCCGGTGTCGATGGTGCCGGCGGCGTAGTTGCCGTTGAGCGCCTTGCCGGCGTAGTAGCGCAGCGCCTCGTAGGCCATCTCGCCCAGCGGGTTGCCCCAGTCCGGGCAGCTGCCGTTGGTCAGCGGGTTGAGCAGGGTGCCGGTGCTGCAGCGCTGGTAGTACACCAGGCGGTCGAGGTTGGCGACGATGCCGCTGTTGTTCACGTAGCAGCGCGAATTCAGGCAGCCGGTGCCGCTGGTGGAATCGGTGAGGAAGCGCCCGGTGCTGGCGGTGTATTCGTCGCCGAAGCTGGCCGGCGCCTTGCGCAGCACGCCGCCACGCAGGTTGTTGGTGTAGGTGCCGGTCATCAGGCCGAAGTACATCTTGTTCGAGGCACCGTAGTCGTGCAGCACCCCGGTGGGCTTGTAGACGCTGCCGTACTGCACGCAATTGCTTTCCAGCAGGCCACTGACGCAGGCCTGCACGCGCACCGTCATGTCCGGGCTGGGGGTGACGCTGGTGCTGGAGGAAATGGTGTTGGTGGCCTGCGGGTCCTCCCGCGAGACCCAGTTCCAGATGCGGTAGCTGGTGTTGCTGATCACCCGCAGCTTGGGCACGGCACTGCTGCTGTAGCCGGTGAGCGTGGACGTGCCGCTGGCCGGCCGCGAGGTGTTGGCGAAGAGGATGTACTTGCCGCTGTCCGGGACGCTCAGCGGCGCGTAGTCGGCGATGTTGTAGCCATCGCGGGCGACGCTCTTGTATTCCTTGCCCCAGCTGTGGGCGTCGTTGGGGATGAAGGCGCGCTCCAGCACCGTGGCGGTGGCGCTGTCGGTGGAGCGGTAGCCGCCGTAGAGCACCTTGCGCAGCACGTCCAGGCGCGACATGGTCAGGTAGTTGAGGAAGTCGCCGCTCCACTGGCTGCTGCACTTCTTGGTGCTGGTGACGCTCTTCGGGACGAAGACGTTGTTGCTGCTGTCGTAGCTGTAGCACTTGTACGAGTCGAAGTAGCCGGTGTAGTCGATGCTCGGCTTGTAGTAGATGTCCAGCTGGCCGTCGCCGTCGATGTCCGAGGCGTCGTTGTAGGCCGGGAAGTAGAGCTTCTGGTCGCGGCCGACCACCAGCATGTTCATCGGCGGCGCGATGTTGCTGACGAACAGCGGCGTCTGCGCCAGCACCGAGGCCCGGGCGCCGGCGCACAGCAGGCAGGACAGCAGGAGCAGCGCCAGCGCGCGCAGCGGTTTCATGGTGGGGAGCCTCCTCGCGGGCCTCATGGGATCACCAGCGCGGTGCTGGAGCGCAGGCACAGGGTGTTCGCGGCGCAGCCAGTGCTGGCGCTGTCCTTGTAGGCCTGGGCGTTGACTTCGTAGTAGTAGGTGCAGCCGGCCTGGCCCTTGGACAGGTAGGCGTTGGCGCTGCCGCCGGAGCCGCCCTTGCAGCTGTTGCCGATGTAGCGCAGGTACCAGCGCGCGTTGCGCGGCAGGCTGGTGGCGCCGTCCAGCCCGGTGTAGGCCGTGGCGCTGGAGAAGTCCACGGCATAGCTGCTGGCCAGGCCGGTGTAGCAGGGGCTGGACGACGAACAGGCCTCCAGCGCGCGGCTGCTCTCGCTCACCCTGCCCTCGCCTTCGCGCAGGGCCGATTCGGCCGCGCTGGTCAACCGCTGCAGCTCCAGGCGGTTGCCGGTCATCCGCCCTTCCAGCTGCATCTCGCGCATGCCGCCGACCGCCAGCAGGGTCAGCACCAGCAGCATCACCAGGGCGACGAACAGCACGGCGCCGCGCTGGCGCCCGTGCATCGGGGTACTCCTCATGGCATCAGGTTCCTCAACATGCTGCTGCCGCTGACGATGCGCCGCAGGGTGCCGTCGCCGTCGGTGCAGGCGCTGCCGCCGCTGAGGGTCGCCCAGTCGGTGCAACTGGTGGTGCTCATGCCGCCGGTCAGGTTGCTGCCGCTGCTGGCCAGCAGCAGCGTGTAGCGCAGGCTGCGCACGATCTGGGCGCTGGTCGGGCTGGCGACGTACTTGGCGACCTGGCGGGCGTTCTCGTCGGTGCCGGTGTCCACGCCGTAGTCGAAGTGCACCGCCGCCACGTTGTCGGCCAGCACGCTGCCGTTGCAGCTGAGCTGGCCGTTGGCGAGGCCGATCTTCTCCACCACGTCGTTGCTCGGGCTGAAGGTCGCGTAGGGCGTGGTCAACCCCGGCAGGCTGCCCAGGGAGGCGCCGGTGCAGTCGATGTCGTCGGCGTCGCGCGGCTGGTAGCGCAGGCACAGGGTGTTGGCATCCACCCGCACCAGCGCCTGGCCGGCGGCGAAGCTGCAGCCGTTCTTGCTCTGCGCCGGGAAAGCGGTGCTCATGCGCGTCGATGGCTGGCGCCGGTAGCCGGCCCGGGACAGGCGCGCGTCCAGCACCCGCTGCAGGTAGCGGGCGTTGTCGAGGTTCTCGGACTGGCCGGTGAAGTAGCGGGTGCGGGTGCTGCCGTCGAGGTACATCTGGGTGACGCCCAGTATCAGGAACAGGCCGAGGGTCATGGCCACCATCAGCTCGACCAGCGAGAGGCCGGCCTGGCGGCGGGGATGGGCGGGCATTCAGGGCTCCTCGCGCAGCACGTAGTGGCAGATGGTCGGGTCGCTGCCGGCATTCGCGTCCAGGCACTCGCCGGACTTCACCCGCCAGGCCAGCTGGATCTCGATGGCCGAGCCGCTGCCGCTGCAGGCGCTGGCGCCATTGCTGCGGCAGACATGGAAATCGCTGCTCATCAGGCTGGCGGCGTCGGGCAGCGCCTGGCGCACCCGCTGCGCCCAGCAGCCCAGGCGTTGCGAGGCGCTCAGCGCGGCCAGCGAGGCGCAGCTGTCCGGCGCCGCGGGGAAGGCGCTGCCGCTGGCCTTGTAGTAGTCGGAGCTGGCCGGCGGCGTCAGCGGCGTGCCGCCGTCCTGGGCGGAATAGAGGTCGGTGCGGATGGTTTCCATCAGCTCGTCGGCCAGCGCCGCCGCCGTGCCGCGCACCGCCATGTCCTGGGAATAGGCGATCGCCCTGCCCTGCATGGCGAGCATGCCCAGCACGCCGACGCAGATCACCAGCAACGCCACCAGCACTTCGATCAGGCTGAAGCCGGCCAGGTTACGTTTCATTGGCTGCTCCCCGAGCCCAGGCTCATGTAGCCGGACGCGGCGACCTTGATGCTGTAGCTGCTGCCGCTCTTGCTGCCGCTAAGGCTCAGGCTGGCCACCGCGGCGCTGCCGTCGGCACGGAAGGTCAGGCCGCTGACGCTGCTGCTGACGCCGATGCTGCTGGGCAGGCTCAGGCGCTGCGCCACCAGGCTGGCGTCGAGCGAAGCGCAGCTGCCGGCACGCACCAGCAGCCACTCGTAGGCGCTGCCGTTCTGGCACAGGCTCATGGCGGTGCGCGTGCTCACGGCGTCGGCGCGGGCGCCCTGGAGCAGGCGGTAGAGCGCCGAGGCGGAAGACTTCACCCGGCTGGACTCGATCAGCGAGCCGAAGGCCGGCACGGCGATGCTGGCGAAGATCGCCACCAGGGCGACCACCACCATCAGCTCGATCAGGGTAAAAGCGCGCTGACCCTCGGCCCCCTCCATGGGCACCGGCCTGCGCGGGTGGACAGAAACACTCATGGCCCGAACCGCTCGAACGACAGTTGCATGAAACCCCGGCCGGGGCCGGGATGCGATGGCCTATTGTCGGGCCGGCGTTAGCGGCGGCATGTGTCCTTAATTTTTCATGGGCGATACATTCGCTACCGCTCGCAGGCGGTGGGCGACCGCTGGTCCGTTGTCATTGCGGGGGGAGATATAGAGGGCCGGTTCTTCGGAGCGGATCCTATCCGCGAATCGCGCCGGAACGGCCGGTAATCGCGGACGGAGTCCGCTCCTACGAGGGCGTGCCTCCTGGCAACCCGTAGGGGCAACTGTCTTGCAGGCCGCGCCGAGGTGCTCTTCGTAGGATCGAGGGGGACGCCTAGTTCTTGCTCGCGGCTTGGCCTCCTGCTCCTCCCTTGAACCTTGTCATTCCCGCGAACGCGGGAAGCCAGTGGCTTGGGGTTTGGTGTAGCGCGCCGCTCCGAGTCTGCGGAGATTTTTTGTTTCGCCCCCTCGGGCGAGTCCCTTTTGTCAAACGCCACAAAAGGAACCAAAAAGGCTTGCCCCGCATACGGGC
>NZ_JAZAQP010000072.1:0-23605 GCF_036231725.1 Pseudomonas sp. JH-2
TCGCACTATTTTCGCCTCCAGTTGGGCGCCATGATAGCGCCCGATGAAGGTGTCCAAGATCATTAGGCCAGCTCAGCTTGCTCGCGAACTCTGGCCTCTCGCTCCTCCCTTAACCTTGCCATTCCCGCGAACGCGGGACGCGGCTCCATCGCGAACAGCGCTTGCGCTGGCCCGAAGGGGAATAACCCAATGATGTCGGGTTTGGGTGTAGCGCGCCGCTCCGAGTGTTCGGATATCTCTTGTTTCGCCCCCTCGGGCGAGTCACTTTGGCAATCGGTGGAAGGCCACCCCCGCCCAAAGTAACCAAAACGCTTGCCCCGACATACGGGCCCGATGGAGCCGGGCTACCCTCACGAATTCCCCCGCCACGGAGGCCCGCCCCGACAACACGTCCCTGTGCTGATCGGGGCTCTCGCGACATCCATGTCGCATGACCTCCTGAGCGCCGGTTTCGCTCGGCCTTCTGAAGGGGCGTTCCGGTGCGCTCGGATATTTCTCTGGAAACCCGTAGGGCATCGGTGTTTGGGCTAACGGCGGATAACCGCGAACGGTTATTCGCCCTACGAGTATGCCGGCTGACGCTGTGTTATCCGCTTGCTCGGGACAGCCCCCTCTCCCTTCAGGGCGGGCCGCGTAGGCGAGGGTTGGGGAGAGGGAGCGGACTTCGCCCACGCACCTCTGCCAACCCTGACGCCGCCCCCCTCCCTAACCCTCCCCCGCAAGCGGGAGAGGGAACCGTCCGGCGTGATGCAAAACCGCGAAGCTCCCGGGCTCCCCGTAGGGCGGATAACGCCTATGGCGTTATCCGCCATGATCGCGGACAAGGTCCGCTCCTACGGTTCCAGGAGGCACGGGCGTAGGAGCGGACTCCGTCCGCGATCCGCGGCGGAAATGAAAACGCCGTTTCCCCTTGCGGAGGAAACGGCGCTTTTCCCAAGGCGGGAACTCAGCCGCGGTGACGGCCGCGGAAGTAGTCGATCAGGCCCTGGGTGGAGGCGTCCTCGGCGGGGCTCTCCTCGCTGCCGACCAGGCGCCCGTAGACGGCCTTGCCCAGCTCCTTGCCCAGCTCCACGCCCCACTGGTCGAAGGCGTTGATGCCCCAGAGGATGCTCTGCACGTAGACCTTGTGCTCGTACATGGCGATCAGCGCGCCCAGGCGGCGGGCGCTGATGCGTTCCAGCACCAGGGTGTTGCTCGGGCGGTTGCCGGGGATCACCTTGTGCGGCGCCAGGCGCTGCACCTCTGCCTCGTCCAGGCCCTTGGCGCGCAGCTCGGCCTCGGCCTCGGCGCGGGTCTTGCCCTGCATCAGCGCCTGGCTCTGCGACAGGCAGTTGGCGTACAGCCACTGGTGGTGGTCGGCCACCGGGTTGTAGCTGGACACCGGGACGATGAAGTCCGCCGGGATCAGCTGGGTGCCCTGGTGCAGCAACTGGTGGTAGGCGTGCTGGCCGTTGCAGCCGACGCCGCCCCAGATCACCGGGCCGGTGCCGGCGCTGACCGGGGTGCCGTCCTGGCGCACGCTCTTGCCGTTGGACTCCATGTCCAGCTGCTGCAGGTGGTCGGTGATGTTCCGCAGGTAGTAGTCGTAGGGCAGGATGGCGTGGCTGTGGGAGCCCCAGAAGTCGCCGTACCAGACGCCGAGCAGGCCCAGCAGCACCGGGATGTTGCGGGCGAAGGGCGCGCTCTGGAAGTGCTGGTCCATGCTGTGGGCGCCGGACAGCAGTTCCTTGAAGTTGTTGATGCCCACCGACATGGCGATCGGCAGGCCGATGGCCGACCACAGCGAGTAGCGCCCGCCGACCCAGTCCCACATGGGGAAGACATTCTCTTCGCGGATGCCGAAGGCCACCGCCGCTTCCTTGTTGCTGGAAACCGCGATGAAGTGGCGGTACAGCTCCGCCTCGTTGCCGCCCTGGGCCAGGTACCAGGCGCGCGCGGCCTGGGCGTTCTTCAGCGTCTCCAGGGTACCGAAGGACTTGGAGGAGACGATGAACAGGGTGGTCTCGGCGTTCAGCTTGCTGGTCAGCTCGCGGAACTCGCTGCCGTCGATGTTCGCCAGGTAGTGGCAGCGCACGCCCTTCTGGGCGAAGGGCAGCAGAGCCTCGGAGACCAGTTGCGGGCCGAGGAAGGAGCCGCCGATGCCGATGTTCACCACGTCGGTGATGGGCTTCTCGGTGTAGCCGCGCCACAGCCCGTTGTGCACGTAGGCGACCAGCTCGGTCATCTGGTGCAGCACGCGGTGCACTTCCGGCATCACGTCCACGCCGTCCACCAGCACCTTGTCGCCGATCGGCCGGCGCAGCGCGGTGTGCAGCACCGGGCGGCGCTCGGAGGCGTTGATCACCTCGCCGCGGAACATCGACTGGATGGCTTCGCCCAGCTGCGCCTCTTCCGCCAGCTTGACCAGCAGGCCGAGGGTGTCCTCGCGGATCAGGTTCTTCGAGAAGTCGAGGAACAGGCCGCAGGCGCTCAGGGAGAAGCGCTCGAAACGCTTCGGATCGCTGGCGAATGCCTGGCGCATGCTGAAGTTCTGCAGATCCTTGCGGTGCTCGGCCAGTGCCTGCCAGCTCTGCAGGCGGGTGGCATCCAGCGGGGTGAGGTGGTGTTCCATGCTTTACCTTCGGGGGTGTGACGTGCGTTGGAGCGTGAAAAAGCCCGGGGGTTCCGGGCTTTGACGGGTCAGGCGAGCTGCACCGGGATGGCGTTGCTGGTGTGGCTGAGCTGGTTGCCCGGGGCCATGTAGAGCATGCGCGGCTGGTAGTTGGCGAGCTCGGCGTCGCTGTATTGAGCATAAGCGCAGATGATCACCCGGTCACCCACCTTGGCCTTGTGCGCGGCGGCGCCGTTGACCGAGATCATCCGCGAGCCTTCCTCGCCGCGGATGGCGTAGGTGGTGAAGCGCTCGCCGTTGTCGACGTTGTAGATCTGGATCTGTTCGTACTCGCGGATACCGGCAAGGTCCAGCCACTCGCCATCGATGGCGCAGGAGCCTTCGTAGTCGAGGACGGCGTGGGTGACTTCGGCGCGGTGCAGCTTGGCCTTGAGCATGATGCTGTGCATGGCGGGCGCTCCTGTTGTGGTGGGGCTTGGCGCGAACGGCGGCAGAGTATGCCCAACCTGTTACCCGGCCTCAAGCCGCGCGCGGCGCGGCCTGGGCGGGCAGCGGCGGGTCAGTCGAGCTGCAGCGGCAGGTTGTCGATCAGGCGGGTGTTGCCGAGGAAGGCGGCGGCCAGGAGCACCACCTGCTTGTCGCCGGCATTGGCCGGGCGCAGGCCCAGGGCCTCGCGGATTTCCAGGTAGTCCACGCGCAGGCCGGCGGCCTCGATCTGCCGGCGGGCTTCGTCGATCAGCGCCGGGAAATCGCGCGAGCCGCCGCGCAGGGCGTCGGCGAGCTGCCGGAGGGTGCGCTGGATGACCGGCGCGCGGGCGCGCTCGTCCTCGTTCAGGTAGCCGTTGCGCGAGGACAGCGCCAGGCCGTCCTCGGCGCGCACGGTGGGTTCGCCGAAGATCTGCACGGGGATGTTCAGGTCGCGCACCAGCTTGCGGATCACCGCCAGTTGCTGGAAGTCCTTCTCGCCGAACAGCGCCATGTCTGGCTGCACCATGTTCAGCAGCTTGCAGACCACGGTGGCGACGCCGTCGAAGTGGCCCGGGCGGCTGCCGCCGCACAGCCCCTCGGAAACGCCGGGCACGCTGACCTTGGTCTGGCCTTCCATGCCGTCGGGGTACATTTCTTCCACGCCCGGGGCGAACAGCAGGTGGCAGCCGGCTTCCAGCAGCTTGGCCTGGTCGGCGGCGAGGGTGCGCGGGTACTTGTCCAGGTCCTCGCTGGGGCCGAACTGCAGCGGGTTGACGAAGATGCTGGCGACCACGAAGTCGGCACGCTGGCCGGCCTTGGCCACCAGGGCGGCGTGGCCGGCGTGCAGGTTGCCCATGGTCGGCACCAGGGCGATGCGCTTGCCTTCGCCGCGGGCACGGGCGACGGCGGCGCGCAGTTCGCGGACGGTCTTGACGGTGTTCATGCGGAGAATCCGTGTTCGGGGCCGGGGAAGGAGCCGTCTTTCACGGCCTTGACGTAGGCGGCGAAGGCGCCCTGGATGCTGTCCTGGCCCTGCATGAAGTTCTTTACGAACTTGGGCGCGCGGCCGGACAGCGACAGGCCGAGCATGTCGTGCATCACCAGTACCTGGCCGTCGGTGCCGGGGCCTGCGCCTATGCCGATCACCGGGATCTTCACCGCCTCGCTGATTTCCTGGCCCAGGGCGCTGGGCACGCATTCCAGCAGCAGCATGGCGGCGCCGGCCTGCTCCAGGGCGATGGCGTCGGCGCGCAGCTGGCGGGCCTGGGTTTCCTGGCGGCCCTGGACCTTGAAGCCGCCGAACAGGTTGACCGACTGCGGGGTGAGGCCCAGGTGCGCGCACACCGGCACGCCCATCTGCGCCAGGCGCACGATGGGCTCGGCCAGCCAGGCGCCGCCTTCGAGCTTGACCATGTGGGCGCCGGCCTGCATGACCTTGACCGCGTCGTCCAGCAGGCGCTGCAGCGAGGTGCCGGAGGCGAAGGGCAGGTCGGTGACGATCATCGCGCCCTGGTTGCCGCGTTTCACGCAGGCGGTGTGGTAGGCCATTTCCTCGACCGTGACCGGCAGCGTGCTGTCGTGGCCTTGCAGCACCATGCCGAGGGAGTCGCCGATCAGCAGCATCTCCGCTCCCGCGGCGCTGGCCGCCTGGGCGAAGGTGGCATCGTAGGCTGTGAGCATCGCGATCTTCTCGCCGCTTTGCTTCAGGCCTTGCAGGGTGGTCAGGGTGACATCAGGCATGAAAACGGTCCTCGTTGGGCCGGCTGGCGCCGGCGCGGGGCACCTATAGTCCGTATGGGGGGAAGCGAAGTCAATCGCAGGTGTTACCGGACTGTTACGGCGTTACCGCCAACTGGGGTGACGATCAGGATAGCCGTTCGAGGCCCGCGAATGGGCAATCCGCCAGTAGTTCCGACAGGCTGCGGCCGCCGGGCAGGCGCAGCTGCGGCGCCAGGTCCGCCAGGGGGTAGAGGACGAAGGCGCGGGCGTGCATGTGGTAGTGCGGCACGGTCAGGCGCGGTTCGTCGAGCTGGCGCTCGCCGAACAGCAGGATGTCCAGGTCGAGGGTGCGTGGGCCCCAGCGCTCGTCCTTGCGCTCGCGGCCCTGTTCCAGCTCGATGGCCTGCAGGGCGTCGAGCAGGGCGAGGGGGGCGAGGTCGGTGTCCAGCGCGGCGACGGCGTTGACGTAGCGCGGTTGGTCCGGCGGGCCCAGCGGGTCGCTGATGTAGAAGGGCGAGACCGCGGCCACCGTGGTCTGCGGGATGGCCCGCAGGGCCTCGATGGCGGCGCGCAGCTGGCCCAGGGGATCGGAGAGGTTGCTGCCCAGGCCGAGGTAGACGCGCTCGCTCACTCGTTGCCAGCCCCCTCGCTGCGCGGGCCACGGCGCCGGCGGTTGCCACCGCCGCGGCGCCGCTTGCGCGGGGCGGCGCCGCCATCGTCCTGGCTGGCCGCCAGGTTGCGGATCATGCCGCGGCGTTCGCCGTCGCTGGCGTCCTGGTAGTCCGTCCACCAGTCGCCGAGGCCGCCGGTTTCCTCGCCGGCGCTCTCGCGCAGCAGCAGGAAGTCGTAGCCGGCGCGGAAGCGCGGGTTTTCCAGCAGCAGGTCGGCGCGCTTGCCCTGGCGTCGCGGCAGGCGTTCCTGCATGTCCCAGATCTCGCGGATCGGGATGGTGAAGCGCTTGGGCACGGCGGTGCGCTGGCACTGCTCGCTGATCAGTTCGTGGGCGGCTTCCTGCATCGCCGGGATCGGCGGCATGCCGCGCTCCTGCAGTTGCGCCACGCGCGCCGGCAGGGCCGGCCAGAGCAGGGCGGCGAAGAGGAAGGCGGGGGTGACCGGCTTGCCCTGGTGGATGCGCGCATCGGTGTTGGCCAGGGCCTGGCGGATCAGCTTGCCGGTGTAGTCCGGGTCGCGGGCCAGGGCCTTGGCGCTGGCCGGGAACAGCGGGGCGAACAGCTCGTATTCGAGCAGCAGCTCGAAGGTGCGCTCGCCGCGGCCGCTGAGGAACAGCTTGAGCACTTCGTCGAACAGCCGCGCCGAGGGAATCTCGCGCAGCGCCGGCGCCAGCTTGCGGATGGGCGCGGCGCTGTGTTTCTCGATCTCGAAGTCCAGCTTGGCGGCGAAGCGCACTGCGCGCAGCATGCGCACCGGGTCCTCGAGGTAGCGCTGCTCGGGGTCGCCGATCAGGCGCACCAGGCGGTTGCGGATGTCGTGCACGCCGTGGGCGTAGTCGAGGATGCGCTCGTCGCTGCAGTCGAAGTACAGGGCGTTGATGGTGAAGTCGCGGCGCTGGGCGTCGTCTTCCAGGGTGCCGTAGACGTTGTCGCGCAGGATGCGCCCGGCCTCGTTGCGCGAGGCCTGGTTGCTGTCGCCTTCGCCTTCTTCCTGCGGGTGGTGGGCACGGAAGGTGGCCACCTCGATGATCTCGCGGCCGAAATGCACGTGCACCAGCTTGAAGCGCCGGCCGATGACCCGCGCGTTGCGGAATTCGGCACGGACCTGCTCGGGGGTGGCGCTGGTGGCCACGTCGAAGTCCTTGGGGGTGATGCCCAGCAGTTGGTCACGCACGCCGCCGCCGACGATGTAGGCCTGGTATCCCGCCTTCTGCAGCCGGTCCACCACGCTCACCGCATGCCGGCTGAACTGCTCGCGACGCAGCGGATGCTGGTTGCTGCCGACGATTTCTGGGGTGGTGCGGACTGCGCGCTTGCGGCGCAAGGGAGAGCGAAGGGAGGAGATCAGCTTTTTCAGCATGGAGGCACTATTAACCGGTTGGGGTGGATTGCGTCGCGCAACGCAGCGTGCCCTGGCCGGCGATCGCAGTCGGCGGGCAGCCCATCATGCTTGAAAAGCATGGTCAGCGGAAACAATCGTCAGTAAATCTGATGCGTTGTGTGTCCGAATGGGCTCGGATTCTAGCATCGGGGGGCGGGAGATAGGGAGCGGGGAACAGCGAAGGGAGCAGGGGAGAGCGAGGAAAGCTACTGGGGGAGCCGAAGCTCCCCCCCAAGTAGGTGCGTGCTTTGTTCTTGTTATGATGCCGGGCTTGTTGTTTTTGTTTGTAGACCCGTCCTCGAGGCCAGTCGCTTCGAGGTATTCCCATTCGGGATCGACAAGAGCAAACGGATTGCTTTGGTCGCTGAGTGAGCAGTGATCTTTCGATCCAACCGATTCCGCCGCTGCCTCGAGGCAGTTTTATTGTTCTTCGATCGGTTGCGGGATTTCTCCCACCAGCTACTCTCCTCCAAAAGAATCAGTTAGCTGCGCCTCCGCGATTTTGTTTTTGTTGTGCTGGAGTCGTTACGTGTTGTTTTTGTTCTGTGGTTTCGTGCTTGTTATTGTTGTTGTACCAATAACAAAGCAGATGCCGTGCCAACTTTTTAGAATCCTTATTTTTCAAGGGTTTAGCTGTAGGAAGGGGTTTCGGGCAGGCACAAAAAAGCCGGGTTATCGTTACCGATGAACCCGGCTTTTGTTACGCGGGATGTCCGCGGTAACAGCCGCGCCCCACTCAGGAGTCGGCCGAGGCCCCCGATTTGCGCCGCGGAATGCCCAGGCGCTGGCGCCGTTCCCACAGGCATTTGCGGCTGATGCCCAGCTTGCGGGCCAGTTCGGTCTCGGTCATGTGGTCCTGGTGCTCGAGGACGAAATGCTGGAAGTAGTCCTCCAGCGACAGGTCCTCGGTGGGCTCGTGGTTGTTGGCCGCCACGGCGCTGCGCATCTCCGCCTCGTCGACGAAGTCGTCCTCCAGGTCGTCCAGCTCGATGTCGATGCCCAGCAGGTCGGCGGGGATTTCCTGGCCCTCGCTGAGGATCACCGCGCGCTCGATGGCATTCTCCAGCTCGCGCACGTTACCCGGCCACGGGTAGTGGCGGATGGCCTGCTCGGCCTCGTGGGAGAAGCTCAGCGGGGCGCGCCCCATCTGCGAGCACTGACGCGCCAGGAAGGCGCGGGCGATCTCCATCACGTCGGTACCGCGCTCACGCAGCGGCGGCAGTTTCAGCGAGATGACGTGCAGGCGGTAATAGAGGTCTTCGCGGAACTGGCCGGTCTTGGCCAGCATCTTCAGGTCGCGGTGGGTGGCGGCGATCAGGCGCACGTCGACCTTCTGCGACTGCACCGAGCCGACGCGGCGGATCTCGCCTTCCTGCAGCACGCGCAGCAGGCGGGCCTGGGCCTCCAGCGGCAGTTCGCCGATCTCGTCGAGGAACAGGGTGCCGCCGTCGGCGGCTTCCACCAGGCCGGCGCGGCCGGCGCTGGCGCCGGTGAAGGCGCCCTTCTCGTGGCCGAACAGTTCGGATTCGATCAGGGTTTCCGGGATGGCCGCGCAGTTCACCGAGATCAGCGGCGCCTTGGTGCGCTTGGACAGGTTGTGCAGGGCGCGCGCCACCAGTTCCTTGCCGGTGCCCGACTCGCCCTGGATGAGGACGTTGGAGTCGGTGGGGGCGACCTTGCGGATCTTCGAATAGAGCTCGAGCATCGGCGGGCAGGAGCCGATGATGCCGATCTCGCCGTCGGCCGGGGCGGCGTTACCGTTACCGCGCTCGCCCGCGGGGCGGGCGTTACCGCGTGCCTCGGCAGTGGCGCCGCGGCCTTCCTGGCGGTCCTTGAGGATACGCGCCACGGCCTGGAGCATCTCGTCGTGGTCGAAGGGCTTGGCGATGTAGTCCACCGCGCCCATCTTCATCGAGTCGACCGCCGAGCGCAGGCTGGCGTAGCTGGTCATGATCAGCACCGGGGTGCCCTGGGCCAGCTTGATCAGTTCGGTGCCGGGGGCGCCGGGCAGGCGCAGGTCGCTGACGATCATGTCGAAGGACGGGATGCTGTAGCGCTCCTGGGCCTCCTGGACCGAGCCGGCCTCGCTGACCTGGTACTGGTTGCGCTCGAGCAACCGTCGCAGGGCGGAACGGATGATGGTTTCGTCTTCGACGATGAGGATATGTGCCATGTATTCAGCTCTCTCGACGTGCTCGTCTACTGCTCGGCCGTCGGGCCAGGATGCCGCGGCAAGGTCACGCGGATGCGGGTGCCGCATTCGCGTTCCGGATCGGCCGGGCTGTCGATGGTGATCTGCCCATAATGCTCTTCCACGATCGAATAGACCAGTGCGAGGCCCAGGCCAGTCCCCTTGCCGGGGTCCTTGGTGGTGAAGAAGGGCTCGAACAGGCGGTCGATGATGGACTTGGGAATGCCGCTGCCTTCATCTTCGACGATGAGATCGACGGTGTTCTCCGAGGCTTCGCTGCGCACCCGTATGGCGCCACCGGGGGGGGAGGCGTCGCGGGCGTTGGACAGCAGGTTGATGAGTACCTGGGCGAGGCGCTGGGCATCGCCTTCCACCCAGTGGTCCGGGTCGCACAGGTTGAAGAACTGCACTTCGACGCTGCGCCGGTTCAACGATAGCAAACTGATGGCTTCGCGGGCGACGTCGGCCAGGCACACCGGCTCGGCGGCCACCTGCTTGCCGCCGGCGTGGGCGAAGCTCATCAGCGACTGGACGATGCGCGAGACGCGCTTGGTCTGCTCGAGGATCTGCCCGCTGATCTCGGTCAGCTCGCCGTCGCCCTCGCGTTCCTCGCGCAGGTTCTGCGCAAGGCAGGCGATGCCGGTGATGGGGTTGCCGATCTCGTGGGCCACGCCGGCGGCCAGGCGGCCGATGGAGGCCAGGCGCTCGGAGTGGATCAGCTTGTCTTCCAGGGACTGCGTCTCGGTGAGGTCCTCGACCAGCAGGACCAGGCCGCTGTTGCCCGGCGCCAGGGGTTCCTCGATGGCTGCCTTGTGCAGGTTCAGCCAGCGCGTCTGGCCGTCGATCGCCAGGCGCTGCTTGTGCAGGTGCTGGTCGGGGGCCTCGATGAAGCCTTCCAGCAGGCCCTTCCAGGGTTCCGGCAGGGCCGACAGGCGCGAGCCCACCACGCGCTGCGCGGGCACCCCGGTGAGTTCCTCGATGGCGCGGTTCCACATCAGCACTTCCTGGTCCTTGGCCAGCGAGCACACGCCCATCGGCAGGTCCTGCAGGGTCTGGCGGTGGTAGCGGCGCAGGGCGTCCAGCTCGGCGGCCAGGCCGGTGAGCCGCGAGTGGTAGTCCTCCAGGCGGCTCTCGATGAAGTGGATGTCCTCGGTGACGTAGCTCTCGCTGTTGGCCTTGTAGGGCAGGAAGGTCTCGACCATGTCCTGGGCCACGCTTGGGCCCATCAACCCGGAGAGGTTGGCCTCGATGCGGTCGCGCAGGCGGCGCAGGGCGTAGGGGCGGCGCTCGTCGAAGGGCAGGTGCAGGTCACGCAGGGCCTGTTCCACTTCCTTCTGCGCGGTCTTGGCGCCCAGCGGCCTGGCCAGCTGGCTGGCGAACTCCTGGGGCGAGACGGCGAGCAGTTCGCGGCGCTGCGGGCGGCGCACGTTGTCCACCGCGCAGGCTTCGGCGGCGCCCTTCTCCTCGTCGCTGGGCTCGCTGAACAGCGATACCAGGGTGAACACCAGCACGTTGGCCGCCAGCGAGGCGAGGGCGGCCAGGTGCCAGCTGGCCTCGTCGAGCACGTACAGCGAGTCGAACAGCGGGATGTGCAGGCTCTGCACGTTGCCCATCAGCGGCACCAGCATGGTGGCGCCCCACACCAGCATGCCGGCGACCAGGCCGGCGATGAAGCCGCGGCGGTTGGCGGCCGGCCAGTAGAGCACCGAGAGCGCGCCGGGGAGGAACTGCAGGGTGGCGACGAAGGAGACGATGCCCAGGTTCGACAGTTCCTGCTCGGAGCCCAGCAGCAGGTAGAAGCCGTAGCCCAGCAGGATGATGGTGGCGATCAGCGCCCGCCGCGTCCATTTCAGCCAGCGGTAGATGTTGCCCTCGGCCGGCGGCTGGTACAGCGGCAGCACCAGGTGGTTGAGGACCATGCCCGACAGCGCCAGGGTCATCACGATGATCAGCCCGCTGGCCGCCGAGATGCCGCCGATGAAGGCGGCCAGCGCCAGGGCCGGGCTGTCCACCGCCATGCCCAGGCCGAGGGTGAAGTATTCCGGGTTGGTCGAGGCGCCCAGGTGCAGGCCGGCCCAGAGGATCGGCGGCACCGCCAGGCTCATCGGCAGCAGGAACAGCGGCAGGCCCCAGCTGGCGCTGAGCAGGGCGCGCGGGTTGAGGTTCTCGGTGAAGGTCATGTGGTACATGTGCGGCATGACGATGGCCGAGGCGAAGAACACCAGCAGCAGGGTGCGCCAGGGGCCCTCGGCCAGCGGCGTGTGCAGGGTGCTCAGGGCCTCCTGGTTCTGCAGCAGCCAGACCTCCAGGCCGTCGGGGCCGCCGAACACGCCGTAGAGGGCGAACAGGCCGATGGAGCCCAGGGCGACCAGCTTGACCAGCGACTCGAAGGCGATGGCCATCACCAGCCCCTCGTGGCGCTCGCGGGTGGCGATGTGGCGGGCGCCGAAGAGGATGGCGAACAGGGTGATCAGCGCGCAGAACGCCAGCGCCGCGCTGTTGGCGTCGGCGCCGTGGGTCAGCAGGCTGATCGAGTTGGTCACCGCCTCGATCTGCAGGGCCAGCATCGGCAGCACGCCGATCAGCATGAACAGCGTGGTCAGCGCGCCGGCCCAGGTGCTGCGGAAGCGGAAGGCGAACAGGTCGGCCAGCGACGACAGCTGGTAGGCGCGGGTGATGCGCAGGATCGGGTAGAGCAGCACCGGGGCCAGCAGGAAGGCCCCGGACACCCCCAGGTAGATGGCCAGGAAGCCGTAGCCGTACTGGTAGGCCAGGCCGACGGTACCGTAGAAGGCCCAGGCGCTGGCATAGACGCCCAGCGACAGGGTGTACACCAGCGGATGGCGCACCAGGCGGCGCGGCACGTAGCCGCGCTCGGTGATCCAGGCGACACCGAACAGGGTGGTCAGGTAGACGGCGCTGATCAGGATCAGCTGGGTGAGGCTAAAGCTCGTCAGCATCGCGCTGGCTCTGCAGGATGAAGGTCACGACTATGAGAATCAGCCACAGCAGGTAAGGGCGATACCAGGCGCCGTTGGGGTCGATCCACCAGTCCATGATGGCGGGCGAGAACAGGTAGATGCCCACGACCAGGAGCAGCACCAGTCGGTAGATGTACATGTCATGCCTCTCGTTGTGCGGACGGCAGGCTACAGGCAGCCGATGGGCGCCTGCAAGCCGGGGCGCATGGCCCCACCCTCCATCTTAGAGCCGGGCGTCTTCCAGCGTCAGCACGCGGGGTATGCGCGTGGCGTCCCAGTGCGCCACGCCCCAGGCCAGCACCTCGGCCGGGGTGGCGCCGGCCAGCTCCGCCGGCGCGGCGTGGCCCAGGGCCCTGAGGGCGCGCAGCAGCAGCGGTGCGGCCTGCTCGGCGGCCAGCGGCGGCGAGCGGTAGGACTTGCCCAGCTTGTGGCCGTCGGGCTGGACGATCAGCGGCACGTGCAGGTAGCGCGGGTGGGCCACCCCGAGCAGCTCCTGCAGGTACAGCTGGCGCGGGGTGTTGTCCAGCAGGTCGGCGCCGCGGACGATGTCGGTCATGCCCTGCCAGGCGTCGTCCAGCACCACCGCCAGCTGGTAGGCGTAGAGGCCGTCGCGGCGGCGGATGACGAAGTCGCCGACCTCGCGGCCCAGGTGCTGGCGGAACTCGCCCTGGACGCGGTCGACGAAGGCGTATTCCAGTTCCGGCACGCGGATGCGGATGGCGACGTCGCCGTGCCAGTCGTGCCCGGCGTTGCGGCAGGTGCCGGGGTAGATGCCGCCGCTGCCTTCGAGCTGCTTGCGCGAGCAGGTGCAGGCATAGGCCAGGCCGCTGCGCAGCCACTGCTGGACCACCGCCGCGTAGGCATCGCCACGCTCGCTCTGGCGTACGACCGGGCCATCCCACTCGAAGCCGTAGCGTTCCAGTGTCTGCAGGATGGCGGCCTGGGCCCCGGGCATTTCCCGCGGCGGGTCGAGGTCTTCCATGCGCACCAGCCAGCGGCCGCCGGCGGCACGGGCGTCCAGGTAGGAGGCGACGGCGGCGACCAGCGAGCCGAAGTGCAGGTAGCCGCTGGGGGTGGGGGCGAAACGGCCGATGTAGCGGGAGTCGGACATGGCGCAGGCTGGGGGTCGGGAGGCGGGGCGCCGCACAAACGCGACGGGGCGCCTAGGCGCCCCGTTCGCGAAAAGCCGCAGGCGTCAGGAGCCGAGCTGCTTTTCCTTGATTTCCGCGAGGGTCTTGCAATCGATGCAGAGGGTCGCGGTGGGGCGGGCTTCCAGGCGGCGGATACCGATCTCCACGCCGCAGGAGTCGCACCAGCCGTAGTCGTTGTCTTCGATCAACTGCAGTGTCTCGTCGATCTTCTTGATCAGTTTGCGTTCGCGGTCGCGGGCGCGCAGTTCGAGGCTGAACTCCTCTTCCTGGCTGGCGCGGTCGGCCGGGTCCGGGAAGTTGGCCGCTTCGTCCTGCATGTGGTGCACGGTGCGGTCGACTTCTTCCATCAGCTCAACTTTCCACTTGTTGAGGATGGAGGTGAAGTGGGCGCGCATGCGCTCGCTCATGTACTCCTCGCCCTTGGTTTCCTTGTAGGGTTCGAAGCCACGAATCAGTTGGCTGCTCTGCTGTTTTGCATTGGTGGGCATGTGTGGCCGCCTCTCACTCTCGCTAATCCTGTCGCGGATGGTCCCTCTCCGGCACCGCCGGCCCCGCGCTCGCAAGCGGGCGAACTTACCAGATCGATAATCGCGATGCTACTCCCGGTTGTCGAGCTTGCTGCCACCCGCTGATGGCTTGGTTAGAATCGCCTCTTCGTCGCAAAGTTCGGTATTTCCCATGGTTTCTTCCTTCAGTGCCCGCAGCCGCGCCATCGAACCTTTCCACGTCATGGCGTTGCTGGCGCGAGCCAACGAGCTGCAGGCCGCTGGCCACGACGTCATCCACCTGGAGATCGGCGAGCCGGACTTCAGCACCGCCGCGCCCATAGTCGCCGCCGGCCAGGCCGCACTGGCCGCCGGCCATACCCGCTACACCGCGGCCCGCGGCCTGCCGCAGCTGCGCGAGGCCATCGCCGGCGTCTACGCCTCGCGCTACCGCCTGGCCATCGACCCCGAGCGCATCCTGGTCACCCCGGGCGGTTCCGGCGCCCTGCTGCTGGCCAGCAGCCTGCTGGTCGACCCGGGCCGCCACTGGCTGCTGGCCGACCCCGGCTACCCGTGCAACCGTCACTTCCTGCGCCTGGTGGAGGGCGCCGCGCAACTGGTGCCGGTGGGCCCGCAGAGCCGTTACCAGCTCACCCCGGAACTGGTGGATGCGCACTGGAATCAGGACAGTGTAGGCGCTTTGCTGGCATCGCCGGCGAATCCTACGGGCACTTTGCTGCACAAGGATGAACTGGCCGCGTTGTCGCAGGCCCTCAAGGCCCGTGGCGGGCACCTGGTGGTGGACGAGATCTACCACGGCCTGACCTACGGCGTGGATGCCAGCAGCGTGCTGGAAGTGGACGACGAGGCCTACGTCCTCAACAGTTTCTCCAAATATTTCGGCATGACCGGCTGGCGCCTCGGCTGGCTGGTGGCGCCGCCGGCGGCGGTGGGCGAGTTGGAGAAGCTGGCGCAGAACCTCTACATCAGCGCCCCGAGCATGGCCCAGTATGCCGCGCTGGCCTGCTTCGAGGAGGGCACCCTGGCCATTCTCGAGGAACGCCGCGCCGAGTTCGCCCGCCGCCGCGACTACCTGCTGCCGGCCCTGCGCGAGCTGGGCTTCGGCATCGCCGTGGAGCCGGAAGGGGCCTTCTACCTGTACGCCGACATCAGCGCCTTCGGCGGCGACGCCTACCGCTTCTGCCAGCACTTCATCGAGACCGAGCACGTGGCCTTCACCCCGGGCGTGGACTTCGGCCGCTACCAGGCCGACCACCACGTGCGCTTCGCCTATACCCAGAGCCTGGAACGCCTGGAGCAGGCGGTGGAGCGGATCGCCCGCGGCCTGAAGAGCTGGCGGCCCTGATGCGCTTCGCTCCGGAACTGGAGGAGGCGCGCCTGCTGCGCCGCTACAAGCGCTTCCTCGCCGATATCGAGACGCCCACCGATGAGCAGTTGACCATCCACTGCCCGAACACCGGCTCCATGCTCAACTGCATGAGCGAGGGCTGCCGGGTGTGGTTCAGCCGTTCCTCCGACCCCAAGCGCAAGCTGCCCGGCACCTGGGAGCTGAGCGAGACGCCCCAGGGGCGCCTGGCCTGCGTAAACACCGGGCGGGCCAACCGCCTGGTGGAGGAGGCCCTGCTGGCCGGCAGCGTCGCCGAACTGGCCGGTTTCACCGGGCTGCGCCGGGAGGTCGCCTATGGCGTGGAGAACAGCCGCGCGGACTTCCGCCTGGACTTCGCCGGCGGGTCGGCGTTCGTCGAGGTGAAGAGCGTCACCCTGGGCTTCGACGCCACGCCGGTGGCGGCCTTCCCCGACGCCGTGACCACCCGCGGGGCCAAGCACCTGCGCGAGCTGGCGACCCTGGCCCGTGCGGGTACCCGCGCGGTGCTGCTGTATTGCGTGAACCTGTCCGGCATCGAGGCGGTGCGCCCGGCGGAGGAGATCGACCCGGCCTATGCCGCCGCGCTGCGCGAGGCGCGCGACGCCGGCGTGGAGATGCTGGCCTATGGTGCCGATATCGACGTCAGCGAAATCCGCCTGAGCCGGCCGCTGCGCATCGAGTTGTAGGTCTTTCAGTCATCCTCGGGCAGGCCTATCCACAGGCCCCGCTCGTCCTCGCGGCAAGGCAGGCTGTCGAGCACCTCGCCCAGGCAGGGGCCCTGGATGCATTCGCCGGATTCGACGAGGAAGAGCGCGCCGTGATGGGCGCACTGCAGCAGGCCGCCGCTGGCGTCGAGGAAGCGGTCGGCCTCCCACTCCAGGGGCACGCCGCGGTGCGGGCAGCGGTTGCGGTAGGCGTACACGCGGCCCTGGCGGCGCACGGCGAAGACCTTCAGGCCTTCCACCTGGAAGCCGCGGCTGCGGCCCTCGGCCAGTTCGCCCGGATGGCAGAGCAGGATCACCGCGGCGCTCCCGGCGCCGACAGCAGGGCGCGTGGCGCCCCCTGGCGTCGGGATAGGGTGCACGTCCTTGTGCTGAAGTCGGTCAGATCTCCCAGATCAGGTTGGCCGCCGCATAGCGGCCGGGCTGGGTGTAGCGATCCAGGCTGGGGCTGTTCTCGGTGAGGCCGCGTACGTCGCCCCATTGCCAGTACTTCTTGTCGGTGAGGTTGAACAGGCCGGCGTTGAGGGTCACGCCGTCGGTGATCCGCACCCAGCCGCTGAGGTCGAGCAGACCGTAGCCGCCGGGCTTGAATTGGCTGGGGACTTCGTTGTCGTCGATGCGCTGCTTGGCCTGCACCAGGGTCCAGGTCAGCTCGCTGCCGAAACGTCCGCCGGGCGCATCATACCCCAAACCGAACACGCCCTTGAGCGGGTCGACGCTGTTGATCGGCTCGCCGGTTTCCTCGTCCTTGCCCCGTGCATAGGACACGGCGCCACGCAGGCGGGTCCCCTCGGGCAGGCCGGCGGCCAGGTGCAGGTCGAGGTCGCCGCGGGCCTCGGCGCCGCGGATGGTGACCTTGTCCAGGTTGGTGTACTGGTAGGTCAGGCGGCCGTTGCCGGTGGGGTCGTTGGGCAGGGTGACCTGCTCGATGAAGTCGTCGTAGCGGTTATAGAAGAGGGCGATGCCGAAGCTGCCCATGGCGTACTTGCCGCGCAGGCCGAGTTCATAACTGTCGCTGGTTTCCGGCTTGAGGTCGGTGTTGGCGATGGTCTGGTAGCCGATGGCGGTGTTGACGAACTCGCCGAAGATGTCCACCGGCTCGGGCGCGCGGAAGCCGGCGGCGTACTGGCCGTAGACGCTGTGGTGGTCGTCGATGCGGTAGGTCACGCCGAACTTGGGCGACAACGCGTGATCGCTGAAGTTGGACGGGGCGGTGTCCAGCGGGTGGCTGTTGAGATAGCGCTGGCTGACCTCCGGGCGCATCTCGTAGTAGTCATAGCGCAGGCCCGGCAGCAGGGTCCAGCGGCCGATGTCGATGCTGTCCTGGATGAACGCCGCGTATTCGTGGGTGACCGGATCGGGGAAGTCGCTGAGCGGGAAGGTCTCGCTGCCGAAGGCCGGCGGCACCGGTTGGCCGTTGCTCTGGAAGGTCTCGCCGCCCTTGCGCAGGTCGCTGCTTTCCAGGCGCTTGAGGTCGAAGCCGTAGATCAGGTGGTGCTGGGTGTCGGCCAGGGCGAAGCGCTTGTCCAGCTGGCTGTTCAGGCCCCAGAGTGTTTCCTGGTATTTCGAATCCCGCACGCGATCGCGCAGGCTGCCGCCGCTGAAGCGTTCCTGGTAGGTCTGCTGGCGGATCTGGCTGTCCTGGTAGTTGAGCTGCCATTGCACCTGGTCGGCCAGCGCGCTGTCGAGCTGGAAGCGGTGCTGCAGGCTGATGCGCTCGCGGTCGGTGCTGTCGGTGGCATCGGAGGTGCGGGTGGCGCCGGTGGCGCTGTACTCGTTGAGCAGGCGGGTGTCGGCGTCGTCGGCGTAGCGTTCGTAGGCCAGCTGCAGGCGGCTGCCTTCGGCGTAGTCCCAGCCGACCTTGGCCAGCAGGTTGTCGGTGCCGAAGTCCACCGGGTTGGCCTCGCCGCGGGTGGCGCCGATGCCGCCCTGGCCGCCGAAGGTCTCGGTGTCGTGGCCGTCGCGGCGGCTGATGGTCAGCAGGCCGTCCACCGGCCCCTGGCGCCCGGCGAAGGTAGCGCTGCCCAGCCAGCTGTCGTCGGAGCCGTCGTAGCCGGTCTTGAAGCGGGCGTAGAAGTCCTTGCCGTCCTCCAGGTAGTCCGCGGCGTCCTTGGTCAGGAAGCTCACCGCGCCGCCCAGGGCGTCGCTGCCGTACAGCGAGCTGGCCGGGCCGCGGAGTATCTCGACGCGTTTCACGGTATCCAGGTCGATGTAGTTGCGCCGCGCGTCCATGAAGGGGCCGAAGGCGAAGGCGCCGGGCACGCCGACGCCGTCCACCTGGGTCAGCACGCGGTTGCCGCCGATGCCGCGGATGGTGAAGCCCGACAGGCCGAAGCGGCTGCCGCTGCCGCTCACCGACACGCCGGGCTCGTAGCGCACCAGCTGCTTGATGTCGTTGGCGTTGTTGCGATCGATGTCCTGCTCGGTCTGCACGCTCACGGTGCTGGGTACCGCATCCACGGGTTGCTCGCTGCGTGTCGCGGTGACCGTGGTCTCGCCGAGGGAAACCGCATTGTTCGCGAGGGCGAGTGAGGGGCTCAGCAGCAACAGGGCCAGCCAGTGGCGGCGGGCGAACGGAGGCGTGATCGACATGGGATACCTGTATTCTTCTTGGAAGTGGCAGATGGCAAATGGCCGTTGGCAGAAGGCGGCGCAGACCATAATTCTTCTCAAATCTAAATGCAAATTATTATCAAATAGATTTATTGAATTCGTTGTGGCACAGTTCGTCGGTGCCGCCGCGATGCGGCAGGTCTCCCTGTGAACGAGGACTTCTGCGATGACCACTCTTTCCGCGCCGGCTTCCGAGCTGTACCGCGCCTGGCAGGCGCTGCGCGCCGAGAAACCGCGCCTGCGCGCCCGCGATGCGGCGCAACACCTGGATGTGAGCGAGGCCGAGCTGACCGCCAGCCGCCTCGGCGTCGATGCCGTGCGCCTGCGCCCGGAATGGGCCGCGCTGCTGCCGGCCCTCGGCGAGCTGGGCCCGATCATGGCGCTGACGCGCAACGAGCACTGCGTGCACGAGCGCAAGGGGCCGTACCAGGAAGTCACCGTATCGGCCAACGGGCAGATGGGCCTGGTGGTGTCCCCGGACATCGACCTGCGCCTGTTCCTCGGCGGCTGGGACAGCGTGTTCGCCGTCAGCGAGGAAACCGCCCACGGCACCCAGCGCAGCATCCAGGTGTTCGACCGCCAGGGCACCGCGGTGCACAAGGTGTTCCTCACCGAGCACAGCGAGGTCGCCGCCTGGGCGCCGCTACTGGAACGCTTCCGCGCCGAGGAGCAGAGCGGGCGCCTGGAGCTGCGCCCGGCCGAGGCCAAGGCCGCGCCGCTGGCCGATGAAGCGATCGACGTCGCTTCCCTGCGCGAGGGCTGGGCGGCGCTGAAGGACACCCACCACTTCTTCGCCCTGCTGAAGAAGCACAAGGCCGCGCGCACCCAGGCGCTGCGCCTGGCCGGCCGCGAGTGGGCCGAGCCGCTGGACGTGGCCGAGCTGCCGCGCCTGCTGGAGGCGGCCAGCGCATCCCGCTTGCCGATCATGATCTTCGTCGGCAACGCCCACTGCATCCAGATCCACACCGGCACCGTGGACAACCTGAAGTGGCTGGACGACTGGTTCAACGTGCTCGATGCGCAGTTCAACCTGCACCTGAAGACCTCCGGCGTGCGCGAGCTGTGGCGCGTGCGCAAGCCGAGCAGCGACGGCATCGTCACCAGCTGGGAGGCCTTCGACGCCGATGGCGAGCTGGTCCTGCAGGTGTTCGGCGCGCGCAAGCCGGGTGTGCCGGAACTGGAAGAATGGCGTAGCCTCGCCGAATCCTTCACGGCTATCTGAGGAGGCAACCATGACTGCGCGTCCCCTGCTGGCCGGGCTGTTCGCCGGGCTTTGCCTCGCCGCCACCAGCGCCATCGGCGACACCCTGCCCAAGCGCTGGGTGAGCGCCGGCGGCTCGCTGAGCGAGTGGGTGGTGGCCCTGGGCGGCGAGCCCCGCCTGGTCGGCGTCGACACCACCAGCCTGCACCCGGCCAGCCTCAAGGCGCTGCCGAAGATCGGCTACCAGCGCCAGCTGGCGGCCGAGGGCATCCTGGCGCTGAAGCCGGACATCCTCCTCGGCAGCGAGGAGATGGGGCCGCCGCCGGTGCTGCAACAACTACGCGCCGCCGGGGTGCGGATCGAGACCCTGTCGGCCAAGGCCGATGAGCAGACCGTGCACGACAACCTGCTGCGCCTGGGCGAACTGCTGGGTACGCCCGAGCAGGCCGGGAAGGTGGCGGCGGACTTCCAGGCGCGCCTGGCGGCGCAGCAGGCCTGGGTCAGCAAGGCCCAGGCCGGCCAGGCCGCGCCGGGCGTGCTGCTGCTGATCGGCAACGCCGGCGGCAGCCTGCTGGTGGCCGGGCAGGACACCGCCGGCGACTGGATGATCCAGCACGCCGGCGGGCGCAACCTGGCCAGCCACAAGGGCTACAAGGCACTCTCCGGCGAGGCCCTGACCGCCCTCGACCCGCAGGTGGTGGTGCTGGCCGACCGCAGCCTGGACGGCGACAAGGCGCGCGAGGCGCTGATTCGCCAGAACCCCGGGCTGGCCGCCACCCGGGCGGCGCGTGAGGCCCATGTGCTGCTGCTCGACCCGACGCTGCTGGTCGGCGGCCTCGGCCCGCGTATTCCGGACGCATTGGCCAGCCTCTCCCAAGCCTTTTATCCTTCCGCGCAGGCCCTGAACCCGGAAGGTCGTCCTTGACTGCGAAGCACGCTGCCCGACCGCTGTTCCTGCTCCTTGGTTTCCTCCTGCTGCTGGTCCTCTGGCTGTCCCTGGCCCTGGGGCCGGTCAGCCTGCCGCTGGGCGACACGCTACGGGCGCTGGCGCGCCTGGCCGGGCTGCCGGTGTCCGCCGACGATCTCGGCCAGGCCGAACTGATCGTCGGGCAGATCCGCCTGCCGCGCACCCTGCTGGGCGTCGCCACTGGCGGGGTGCTGGCGCTGGCCGGGGTGGCCATGCAGGGGCTGTTCCGCAACCCGCTGGCCGACCCCGGGCTGATCGGCGTGTCCAGCGGCGCCGCGCTGGGCGCCGCCATCGCCATCGTCTTCGGCGCCTCCATCGGTGGCCTGCCGGAGGCCTTCGCCCCCTACCTGCTGTCGGCCTGCGCCTTCGTCGGCGGCCTGCTGGTGACCGCGCTGGTCTACCGCCTCGGCCGCCACAACGGCCAGACCAGCGTGGCCACCATGCTGCTCGCCGGCATCGCCCTCACCGCGCTGGCCGGCGCGCTGATCGGCCTGTTCACCTACCTGGCCGACGACGCGACGCTGCGCACCCTGACCTTCTGGAACCTCGGCAGCCTCAATGGCGCCAGCTACCCGCGGCTGTGGCCGCTGCTGCTGGTCACGCTGCTGGTGGCCTGCTGGCTGCCGCGCCGGGTGGACGCGCTCAACGCGCTGCTGCTGGGCGAGTCCGAGGCGCGCCACCTGGGCTTCGACGTCGAGCGGCTGAAGGTCGAACTGATCCTCTGCACCGCCCTGGGTGTCGGCGCCGCGGTGGCCGCGGCGGGGCTGATCGGCTTCATCGGCCTGGTGGTGCCGCACCTGCTGCGCCTGATCGTCGGCCCCGACCACCGCCTGCTGCTGCCGGCCTCGATGTTCGGCGGCGCCATCCTGCTGCTGCTCGCCGACCTGGTGGCGCGCCTGGCGCTGGCGCCGGCGGAGCTGCCGATCGGCATCGTCACGGCGCTGATCGGCGCGCCCTTCTTCCTTTACCTGCTGATCCGGGGGCGTTCCTGATGCTGGCGGCGGAAAACCTGACGGTGAAGCGCGGCCAGCAGGTCGTGCTGCAGGGTGTGAGCCTGGCGCTGCAGCCGGGCGAAGTGCTCGGCGTGCTGGGGCCCAACGGCGCGGGCAAGAGTACGCTGCTGGGGGCTTTGAACGGTGAGCTGCCGCTGGCCAGTGGGGGCGTGAGCCTCGACGGCCGCGCGCTGGACCAATGGCAGGGCACGGCACGGGCACGGCGCCTGGCGGTGCTGCCGCAGTCCTCGTCGCTGAATTTCGCCTTCAGCGTCGAGTCCGTGGTGGGCTTCGGCCGCCTGCCCCACGACAGTGGCCGCCAGCGCGACCGCGAGATCATCGCCGAAGCCATGGCCGCGGCCGACGCCTCGCACCTCGCCGGGCGCAGCTACCTGGCGCTGTCTGGTGGCGAGCGCCAGCGCGTGCACCTGGCGCGGGTCCTGGCGCAGTTGTGGCCGGGTGGCGCGGAGCAAGTGCTGCTGCTGGACGAGCCGACCTCGGCGCTGGACCCCCTGCACCAGCACACCACCCTGCAGGCCGTGCGCGAGTTCGCCGGCCGCGGCGCCGCGGTGCTGGTCATCCTGCATGACCTCAACCTCGCGGCGCGCTACTGTGACCGTCTGCTCCTGCTGCACGACGGCCGCCCGCACCTGTTCGGCACGCCGGACGAGGTACTGCGCGCGGAACCGCTGCGCCAGGTGTTCGGCCTGGACGTGCTGGTGCAGCGCCATCCCGAGCGCGGCCATCCGCTGATCGTCGCCCGTTGAAAGGAGTTCACGTGAAATACCTGCTGATTCCCCTGGTGGCGCTGCTGGCGGCCTGCCAGAGCCTGCCTTCCGCACCGCCCCTGCCGACCTGGCAGAGCCCCGAAGGCCGCGACAATGCCGAGTTGGGCGTGATCCGCGACCTGCGCAGCGGCCAGGCGCTGACTCCGGAACAACTGCTCGAACGCCTGGAGGCCGCACCGCGCGTGCTGGTCGGCGAGCAGCACGACAACCCCGACCACCACGCCCTGGAGCTGTGGCTGGTGCGTGCCCTGGCCCAGCGCCGCGAGCAGGGCAGCGTGCTGCTGGAAATGCTCAACCCCAACCAGCAGCAACGGGCGACGGCGGCCCAGGCGGCCAGCGCCGCCGGCAAGCCGCCGCAGGACCTGTACGCCACGCTGGCCTGGCAGCCGGGCTGGGACTGGTCGCTCTACGGCCCGCTGGTGTCCTGGCTGGTCAAGCAGCCGGCGGCATTGCTGGCGGCCAACCTGGACCGCAGCGAGATCAAGCGCATCTACGGCGAACAGCCGGCCCTCGCCGGTACCCGCTCGACGGCCGAGGACGTGCGCCGGGTGCTGCTCGACGACATCCGCGAATCCCACTGCGGCCTGCTGCCGGAAAGCCAGATGCCGGCCATGCTGGCGGTGCAGCAGCAACGCGACCGGCGCATGGCCGAGCGGCTGAAGGCGGCGCCCGCGCCCGCCGTGCTGATCGCCGGCGGCTTCCACGTCCGCCGCGACCTGGGCGTGCCGCTGCACCTGGAAGACCTGGGGGCAGGGGAGGGCACGCAGGTGCTGATGCTGGCCGAGGTGGGCAAGACGGTCACCGCGCAACAGGCCGACTACGCCTGGTACACGCCGGCGCTGCCGCCGCAGGATCATTGCGCGAAGTTGCGTTGATGCGGGCATAGCCTGACGGGAGGGCTCCTCTTTTTTGTAGGAGCGAGCTTGCTCGCGAACAGGGCTCCCGGCTGCTTCGATGTTTCGGTGGTATTCCTTTCCCTCTCCCCAGCCCTCGGCTGCGCGCCCCGCCCTGAAGGGAGAGGGGGCTAGTCCGTGCCGAGAGGAGGCTTGGTTTCAGCCGGCAACTCTGTGCTAGCCGGTTAATGCCGAAACACCAACGCACTCCGAACGGTCCCCTCTCCCTTCAGGGAGAGGGTTAGGGAGAGGGTGCTCTCCAGGTCGAGTACCGAGCTCAACCGGCAGAGCTCTGTTCGCGAGCAAGTGTGGTGGTTCAATTTCCTCGGACACCTCGATAGGTGGAAAATCCACTGAATAGAGGAGTCATTCATGAGCCGTAAA
>NZ_JAZAQP010000073.1:0-23286 GCF_036231725.1 Pseudomonas sp. JH-2
CGCGACCTGCTGAACACCTACGACTTCCCGGGCGATGACACCCCGATCGTCGTTGGCTCCGCGCTGATGGCCCTGAACGGTCAGGACGACAACGAGATGGGCGTTTCCGCCGTGCGCAAGCTGGTAGAAACCCTGGACTCCTACATCCCCGAGCCGGTTCGTGCCATCGACCAGCCCTTCCTGATGCCGATCGAAGACGTGTTCTCGATCTCCGGCCGTGGCACCGTGGTGACCGGTCGTGTCGAGCGCGGCATCGTCAAGGTCCAGGAAGAAGTGGAAATCGTCGGCATCCGTCCGACCACCAAGACCACCTGCACCGGCGTGGAAATGTTCCGCAAGCTGCTCGACGAAGGTCGTGCTGGCGAGAACGTCGGCGTCCTGCTGCGCGGCACCAAGCGTGAAGACGTGGAGCGTGGTCAGGTTCTGGCCAAGCCGGGCACCATCAAGCCGCACACCAAGTTCGAGTGCGAAGTGTACGTGCTGTCCAAGGAAGAAGGCGGTCGTCACACCCCGTTCTTCAAGGGCTACCGTCCGCAGTTCTACTTCCGTACCACCGACGTGACCGGCAACTGCGAGCTGCCGGAAGGCGTCGAGATGGTAATGCCGGGTGACAACGTCAAGATGACCGTCACCCTGATCGCCCCGATCGCCATGGAAGACGGCCTGCGCTTCGCGATCCGCGAAGGCGGCCGTACCGTTGGTGCCGGCGTGGTTGCCAAGATCATCGAGTAATCCTTGATCTAGCGCATGAGGAAAAGGGGCCCTTCGGGGCCCCTTTTTCGTTGGATTGGTTAAATATTGACACCCTCCAGGGGCATCCGTACAATTGCGCCTCCTTTTAACGGGCGGAGTCCGCCCGTTGGGAATGGCAACTTGGAGTCTGAGGTCAAATGCAAAATCAACAAATCCGTATTCGGTTGAAGGCTTTTGACCATCGCCTGATCGACCAATCTACCCAGGAAATCGTGGAAACCGCGAAACGTACTGGCGCTCAGGTGCGTGGTCCGATTCCTCTGCCGACCCGCAAGGAACGTTACACCGTGCTGATTTCCCCGCACGTCAACAAGGACGCTCGTGACCAGTACGAAATTCGTACCCACAAGCGTGTGCTCGACATCGTTCAGCCGACCGACAAGACCGTCGACGCGCTGATGAAGCTCGACCTTGCTGCTGGCGTCGAAGTACAGATCAGCCTCGGCTAATGCCTTCGGCATTGGTCGTGTAACGCTCTGAAATGGGCGGCCATAGCGGGTGAAAGCCCCGTACACTAAAGAGGTTCTTAAGATGACAATTGGTGTTGTCGGTCGTAAGTGCGGCATGACCCGCATTTTCACCGAAGATGGTGTCTCCATTCCGGTCACGGTCATTGAGGTCGAGCCGAATCGCGTCACCCAGTTCAAGAACGAAGAGACCGATGGCTATCGCGCTGTGCAGGTGACTGCCGGCGAGCGTCGTGCTTCTCGCGTGACCAAGGCCCAGGCCGGTCACTTTGCCAAGGCGAATGTCGCCGCCGGTCGCGGCGTGTGGGAATTCCGTCTGGGCGAAGAGGAGTTCAAGGCAGGCGATTCCATCTCCGTCGATCTGTTCCAGGCGGGCCAGCTGGTAGACGTTACCGGCGAGTCCAAGGGTAAAGGCTACGCCGGTACCATCAAGCGCTGGAACTTCCGTGGTCAGGACAATACCCACGGTAACTCCGTTTCCCACCGCGTCCCGGGTTCGATCGGCCAGTGCCAGACTCCTGGTCGAGTGTTCAAGGGCAAGAAAATGTCCGGTCACATGGGTGCTGAGCGCGTAACCGTTCAATCCCTTGAGGTCGTGCGTGTCGATGCCGAACGTAATCTGCTGCTGGTCAAGGGTGCCGTTCCCGGCGCTACCGGTGGTGACGTGTTCGTGCGTCCGGCAGCCAAGGCTCGCGGTTAAGAGGGGAAGCTGAGATGCAACTTAATGTGAACGGCGCTCAGGCTATCGAAGTCTCCGAGCGTACCTTTGGCAGCGAATTCAACGAGACTCTGGTTCACCAGGCTGTCGTCGCCTACATGGCTGGCGGTCGTCAGGGCACCCGTGCTCAGAAGACTCGTTCCGAAGTTTCTGGTGGCGGCAAGAAGCCGTGGCGTCAGAAGGGCACCGGTCGTGCTCGCGCTGGCACCATCCGCAGCCCCATCTGGCGTGGGGGCGGCACCACTTTCGCCGCCAAACCGCAGGATCACTCCCAGAAGCTCAACAAGAAGATGTACCGCGCAGCCCTGCGCTCCATCCTCTCCGAGCTGGTCCGTCTGGACCGCCTGGTTGTCGTTGCCGACTTCGCCGTCGATGCACCGAAAACCAAGGGTCTGGTCAGCAAGCTGGACGGCCTGGGCCTGAAAGACGTGCTGATCGTCACCGATGGCGTTGATGAAAACCTGTACCTGGCTGCGCGCAACCTGGCGCACGTCGATGTACGCGACGTCCAGGGTTCCGACCCGGTCAGCCTGATCGCCTACGACAAGGTGCTCGTCACCGTGTCCGCCGTGAAGAAGTTCGAGGAGCTGCTGGCATGAACCAGGAACGCGTATTCAAAGTGCTGCTGGGCCCGCATGTTTCCGAGAAAGCCACCGGGCTTGCGGACGGCAAGAGCCAATTCGTTTTCAAGGTTGCCACTGATGCAACCAAGCTGGAAATCAAGAAGGCCGTCGAAAGCCTGTTCGGCGTGAAAGTACGTCGCGTCACCACCCTGAACGTTCAGGGCAAGACCAAGCGTACCGTTCGCGGCCTGGGCAAGCGTAACGACTGGAAGAAGGCGTACATCGCCCTTCAGCCCGGCCAAGATCTCGATTTCGCAGCTGGCGCTGAGTAAAGGGGTGCATCATGGCAATCGTTAAATGCAAACCGACTTCCGCTGGTCGTCGCTTCGTCGTCAAGGTCGTGAACCAGAACCTGCACAAGGGTGCTCCGTTCGCTGGCCTGGTCGAGAAGAAGTCCAAGTCGGGCGGCCGTAACAACAACGGTCGTATCACCACCCGCCACATCGGCGGTGGTCACAAGCAGCACTACCGTCTGGTCGACTTCCGCCGCAACAAGGATGGCATCCCTGCCATCGTCGAGCGCGTGGAATACGATCCGAACCGTACCGCTCACATCGCTCTGCTGAAATACGCGGACGGCGAGCGTCGTTACATCATCGCCCCCAAAGGCGTGGTGGCTGGCGATCAACTGATCTCCGGTATCGGCGCTCCGATCAGGGCTGGCAACAACATGCCGCTGCGCAACATCCCGGTTGGTAGCACCATCCACGGTATCGAGCTGAAGCCGGGCAAAGGCGCCCAGCTGGTTCGCTCCGCTGGCGCCTCGGCCCAGCTGGTAGCCCGTGAAGGCGCTTACGTAACCGTGCGTCTGCGTTCCGGTGAAATGCGCAAAGTCCTGGCTGACTGCCGTGCGACCCTGGGTGAAGTCTCGAACTCCGAGCACAGCCTGCGTTCGCTGGGCAAGGCCGGTGCCAAGCGCTGGCGCGGCATTCGCCCGACCGTTCGTGGTGTCGCCATGAACCCGGTCGACCACCCGCATGGTGGTGGTGAAGGTCGTACCTCTGCTGGTCGTCATCCGGTATCGCCGTGGGGTCTTCAGACCAAGGGTAAGAAGACTCGCGCGAACAAGCGTACCGATAACATGATCGTCCGTCGCCGCAAGTAAATAGAGGGATACGACAGTGCCGCGTTCTCTGAAAAAAGGTCCTTTTATCGATCTTCACCTGCTGAAGAAGGTCGAAGTGGCGGTGGAAAAGAACGACCGTAAGCCGATCAAGACCTGGTCGCGTCGTTCGATGATTCTGCCGCATATGGTTGGTCTGACCATCGCTGTCCACAACGGCCGTCAACACGTGCCGGTCCTGGTCAACGAAGACATGGTCGGTCACAAACTCGGCGAGTTCGCTGCTACCCGCACTTATCGTGGGCATGCTGCGGACAAGAAAGCCAAGCGTTAAGGGGTAAGGAAGATGGAAGTAGCCGCTAAGCTGTCGGGCGCTCGTATCTCCGCCCAGAAAGCCCGCTTGGTCGCCGACCAGATCCGCGGGAAGAAGGTGGGCGAAGCGCTCAACCTCCTGGCTTTCAGCAGTAAGAAAGCCGCCGAGATCATGAAGAAAGTGCTGGAGTCGGCTGTTGCCAACGCTGAGCACAACGAAGGCGCTGATGTGGACGACCTGAAGGTCTCCACCGTCTTCGTCAACGAAGGTCGTTCGCTCAAGCGCATCATGCCGCGCGCCAAAGGCCGTGCTGATCGCATCGTCAAGCGGTCTTGCCATATCACTGTCAAGGTTGCGGACAAGTAACGGAGTCGATCAGATGGGTCAGAAAGTACATCCCAATGGCATCCGCCTGGGTATCGTCAAGGAGCACACCTCCGTTTGGTACGCAGATAAGCGCACTTACGCCGATTATCTGTTCGCCGACCTGAAGGTTCGTGAGTACCTCCAAGACAAACTAAAAAGCGCGTCCGTAAGCCGTATCGATATCCATCGCCCGGCTCAAACCGCACGCATCACCATCCACACCGCCCGTCCCGGTATCGTGATCGGCAAGAAAGGTGAGGATGTCGAGAAGCTGCGTCAGGACCTGACCAAGCAAATGGGTGTGCCCGTGCACATCAACATCGAGGAAATCCGCAAGCCGGAACTCGATAGCATGCTGGTTGCGCAGAGCGTAGCTCAGCAGCTGGAACGCCGCGTCATGTTCCGTCGCGCCATGAAGCGCGCCGTACAGAACGCCATGCGTATTGGTGCCAAGGGCATCAAGATCCAGGTGAGCGGTCGTTTGGGCGGCGCTGAAATTGCTCGTACCGAATGGTATCGCGAAGGTCGTGTGCCCCTGCACACCCTGCGCGCCGATATCGACTATGCAACCTACGAAGCGCACACCACCTACGGTGTGATCGGTGTCAAGGTTTGGATCTTCAAGGGTGAGGTCATTGGTGGCCGCCAGGAAGAGCTCAAGCCGGTAGCGCCCGCTCCTCGTAAAAAAGCTGCTAAGTAAGGAGTACGCAAATGCTGCAACCTAAGCGTACGAAGTTCCGCAAGCAAATGACCGGTCACAACCGTGGCCTGGCTCATCGCGGTAGCAAAGTCAGCTTCGGCGAGTTCGCTCTCAAGGCGACCAGCCGTGGCCGTCTCACCGCGCGTCAGATCGAGTCCGCACGTCGTGCGCTGACCCGTCACGTAAAACGTGGCGGCAAGATCTGGATCCGCGTATTCCCCGACAAGCCGGTTACCAAGAAGCCCCTGGAAGTACGTATGGGTAAAGGTAAGGGCGGCGTCGAGTACTGGGTAGCCCAGATTCAACCGGGCAAGGTCCTGTACGAGATCGAGGGTGTATCCGAAGAGCTGGCGCGTGAGGCATTCGCCCTGGCTGCTGCAAAGCTGCCGCTCGCCACCTCCTTTGTTAAGCGGACGGTGATGTGATGAAAGCGAATGAACTTCGTGAGAAATCCGTGGAGCAGCTGAACGAGCAACTGCTCGGCCTGCTGCGCGACCAGTTCAATCTGCGCATGCAGAAGGCAACTGGCCAGTTGGCGCAGTCCCACCTGCTCTCGCAGGTGAAGCGCGACATCGCTCGCGTCAAAACTGTGCTCAATCAGCAAGCAGGTAAGTGAACATGGCTGAAGCTCAGAAAACCGTCCGTACGCTGACCGGCCGCGTCGTCAGCGACAAGATGGACAAGACCGTCACCGTTCTGATCGAGCGTCGCGTCAAGCACCCGATCTACGGCAAATACGTGAAGCGTTCGACCAAGCTGCACGCCCACGACGAAACCAATCAGTGCCGCATTGGTGACCTGGTCACCATTCGCGAAACCCGTCCGCTGGCCAAGACCAAGGCCTGGACCCTGGTTGATATCGTCGAGCGCGCGGTGGAAGTCTAAGGGTCGGAGATAGATAATGATTCAGACTCAATCCATGCTCGATGTCGCTGACAACAGCGGCGCGCGTCGCGTAATGTGCATCAAGGTGCTCGGCGGTTCCCACCGTCGCTACGCCGGCATTGGCGACATCATCAAAGTCACCGTCAAGGAAGCGATTCCGCGCGGCAAGGTGAAGAAAGGCCAGGTCATGACTGCCGTGGTCGTTCGCACCAAGCACGGCGTTCGTCGCACCGACGGCTCCATCATCCGCTTCGACGGTAACGCCGCCGTCCTGCTGAACAACAAGCAGGAGCCGATCGGCACCCGTATCTTCGGGCCCGTGACTCGTGAACTTCGTACCGAGAAGTTCATGAAGATCGTCTCGCTCGCCCCTGAAGTGCTGTAAGGAGTAGCCGTCATGCAAAAAATTCGTCGTGACGACGAAGTCATCGTCATTGCCGGCAAGGACAAGGGCAAGCGTGGCAAGGTGCTGAAAGTTCTCGCTGACGACCGTCTGGTCGTTGGCGGCGTGAACCTGATCAAGCGCCACACCAAGCCCAACCCCATGCTCAACCAGCAAGGCGGGATCGTCGAGAAGGAGGCGCCTCTGCACGTCTCCAACGTCGCCATCTTCAACCCGGAAACCAGCAAGGCTGACCGCGTTGGCTTCAAGGTAGAAGACGGTAAGAAGGTTCGTGTCTTCAAGTCGACCCAGAAACCGGTCCAGGCTTGAGGGAGTAGGTAGATACCATGGCACGATTGAAAGAACTGTACCGGAAGGAAATCGCGCCCAAGCTGAAGCAAGAGCTTCAGCTGGCGAACGTGATGGAAGTTCCGCGCGTTACCAAAATCACCCTGAACATGGGTCTTGGCGAAGCTGTCGGTGACAAGAAAGTCATCGAGAGCGCCGTGGCCGATCTGGAAAAGATCGCAGGCCAAAAGCCGGTCGTGACTTACGCTCGTAAGTCCATCGCCGGCTTCAAGATCCGTGAAGGCTGGCCGATCGGCGTGAAGGTCACCCTGCGTGGCGACCGCATGTACGAATTCCTGGACCGCCTGCTCGCCATCTCGCTGCCGCGCGTGCGTGACTTCCGCGGCCTGAATGCCAAGTCCTTCGATGGCCGCGGCAACTACAGCATGGGCGTGAAAGAGCAGATCATCTTCCCGGAAATCGATTACGACAAGATCGATGCTCTGCGCGGCATGGACATCACTCTGACCACCACCGCCCGTACGGATGATGAAGGTCGCGCTCTGCTGCGCGCCTTCAACTTCCCGTTCCGCAACTGATTGGAGTAGGACCATGGCCAAAGAGAGCATGAAAAACCGTGAGCTGAAGCGTCAGCGCACGGTAGCCAAGTACGCCCAGAAGCGTGCCGAGCTGAAAGCGATCATCGCTAATCCGAACTCCTCCCAGGAAGAGCGTTGGAATGCGCAGGTCGCCCTGCAGAAGCAACCGCGTGACGCGAGCGCCAGCCGCCTGCGTAACCGTTGCCGCCTGACCGGTCGTCCGCACGGCTTCTACCGCAAGTTCGGCCTGAGCCGTAACAAGCTGCGTGAAGCCGCCATGCGCGGCGACGTACCGGGCCTGGTGAAAGCCAGCTGGTAAGTCGGCAAGCGGAGCCGGCAACGGCTCCGTTGATCGCTTAACGAATCAAGCCCCCTCGTGGGGCTTGATTCGTTTTTGAGCGATCTCTAGAATACCCGGCTCCCCCGAGCCAGGGGTTTATCTCGCCTGGTCTTTTGTGGGTGAGTTTCGTTAAGGCTTATCTTTTGTATCAGGAGCATTAAGCCCATGAGTATGCAGGACCCGTTAGCAGACATGCTAACTCGCATCCGTAATGCCCAGATGGCTGAAAAGACCGTCGTGAGCATGCCGTCTTCCAAGCTGAAGGCGGCTGTAGCCAAAGTCCTCAAGGACGAAGGTTACATTGCGGACTTCCAAGTCAGCGCCGAGGCCAAGCCTCAGCTTTCCATCGAGCTGAAGTACTTCGAAGGCAAGCCTGTCATCGAAGAAGTGAAGCGCATCAGCCGTCCTGGCCTCCGCCAGTACAAGTCCGTAGATCAGCTGCCGAAAGTTCGCGGCGGTCTGGGTGTATCGATCGTCTCCACCAACAAGGGTGTGATGACTGACCGTGCCGCCCGTGCCGCAGGCGTCGGTGGCGAAGTGCTCTGCACTGTGTTCTAAGGGGAATCAGCATGTCTCGCGTTGCTAAGAACCCCGTCAAGCTGCCCGCCGGTGTCGAAATCAAGCTGGCTGGCCAGGAACTCTCGGTCAAGGGCTCCAAAGGCTCCCTCGAGCTGAAGGTCCATCCGTCCGTAGAAGTCATCCAGGACAACGGTGAGTTGCGTTTCGCCGCCCGTAACGGCGACCAGCAGACCCGCGCCATGGCCGGTACCACCCGCGCCCTGGTCAACAACATGGTGATCGGCGTCAGCCAGGGCTTCGAGCGCAAGCTCCAGCTGGTCGGCGTTGGTTACAAAGCGCAGGCCAAAGGCCAAGTGCTGTCCCTGGCTCTCGGCTTCTCCCACCCGGTTGATTACGAACTGCCCGCCGGCATCATCGCTGAAACCCCCAGCCAGACCGATATCCTGATCAAGGGCATCGACAAGCAGCTGGTCGGTCAGGTCGCCGCGGAAATTCGCGACTTCCGTCCGCCGGAGCCTTACAAAGGCAAGGGTGTGCGGTATTCCGACGAAGTCGTACTTCGTAAAGAAGCCAAGAAGAAGTAGGGCATAGCAAATGAGCGTCAAGAAAGAAACCCGTCTGCGTCGCGCTCGCAAGGCACGCCTGAAGATGCGCGAGCTGGAAACCGTACGCCTTTGCGTGTACCGCTCCTCCCAGCACATTTACGCCCAGGTCATCGCGGCCGACGGCGGCAAGGTCCTGGCCAGCGCCTCGACCCTGGACAAGGAACTGCGCGAAGGTGCCACCGGCAACGTCGACGCAGCCAAGAAAGTTGGTCAACTGGTCGCCGAACGCGCCAAGGCTGCCGGCGTCACTCAGGTGGCGTTCGACCGTTCTGGCTTCAAGTACCACGGCCGTATCAAGGCCCTGGCTGATGCCGCTCGCGAAGGCGGTCTGGAGTTCTAAGTTATGGCAAACAACGATCAAAAGCGCGACGAAGGCTACATCGAGAAGCTGGTTCAAGTTAACCGCGTCGCCAAAACCGTAAAAGGTGGCCGTATCTTCGCCTTCACCGCGCTGACCGTGGTTGGCGATGGCAAAGGCCGTGTTGGCTTCGGTCGTGGCAAGGCGCGTGAAGTGCCGGCCGCCATCCAGAAGGCCATGGAAGCTGCTCGCCGCAACATGATCCAGGTGGATCTGAACGGCACCACCCTGCAGTACCCGACCAAGTCCGCCCATGGCGCCTCCAAGGTGTACATGCAGCCGGCTTCCGAAGGTACCGGCATCATCGCCGGCGGCGCCATGCGTGCCGTCCTGGAAGTGGCCGGTGTGCAGAACGTTCTGGCCAAGTGCTACGGTTCGACCAACCCGGTCAACGTGGTATACGCCACCTTCAAGGGCCTGAAGAACATGCAGTCCCCTGAGTCGGTAGCGGCCAAGCGTGGCAAGAGCGTCGAGGAGATTCTCTAACCATGGCAACTGTCAAAGTTACCCTGATCAAAAGCCTGAACGGCCGTCTGGCCAATCACAAGGCTTGCGTCAAAGGCCTGGGCCTGCGTCGCATCAATCATACCGTCGAAGTTCAGGACACTCCTGAGAACCGCGGCATGATCAACAAGGCTTACTACCTGCTGCGTGTGGAGGGTTAATCCATGCAACTGAACGATCTGCGTTCCGCGCCGGGTGCCCGTCGCGAGAAGCTGCGTCCGGGCCGTGGCATCGGTAGCGGTCTGGGCAAGACCGGTGGCCGTGGTCACAAAGGTCAGACCTCTCGCTCCGGCGGCACCATCGCCCCGGGCTTCGAGGGTGGCCAGCAGCCGCTGCACCGCCGTCTGCCGAAGTTCGGCTTCAAGTCCCTGAAAGCCCTGGATCGCGCTGAGGTTCGTACCTCCGAGCTGGCCAAGGTCGAAGGCGAAGTCGTCACCGTGCAGGCCCTGAAGGATGCCAACGTGATCAACCGCAACGTACAGCGCGTCAAAGTCGTGCTGTCCGGTGAAGTTGCCCGCGCGGTCACCCTGAAAGGCATCGGCGCCACCAAGGGCGCTCGTGCGGCTATCGAAGCAGCTGGCGGCAAAATCGAGGACTAAATGGCTAAGCAAGGTGCTCTCTCTGCGCTGAGCAACGGTGGCGGTCTGTCCGAGCTCTGGGCACGTCTGCGTTTCCTGTTCCTGGCGATCATCGTCTATCGGATAGGTGCGCACATCCCGGTTCCGGGCATCAACCCCGATCGCTTGGCGGCACTGTTCCGGCAGAACGAGGGGACCATTCTTAGCCTCTTCAACATGTTTTCCGGCGGCGCGCTGGAGCGCATGAGCATCTTCGCACTGGGGATCATGCCGTACATCTCGGCATCGATCATCATGCAGCTCATGACCGCTATCAGCCCGCAGCTGGAGCAGTTGAAGAAAGAGGGTGAGTCTGGGCGTCGCAAGATCAGCCAGTACACCCGCTACGCAACGCTCGTCCTGGCACTGGTCCAGGCCATCGGCATGGCCGTTGGTCTGGGCAGCCAGGGCGTGGCCTTCTCCAATGACTTCGGCTTCTACTTCGTGGCAGTCACCACCTTCGTGGCGGGTGCGCTGTTCATGATGTGGCTGGGCGAGCAGATCACCGAGCGGGGCGTCGGCAATGGTATCTCCATGCTGATCTTCTCCGGGATCGTCGCCGGCCTGCCGCGCGCTATCGGGCAGTCCTTCGAGTCCGCCCGCCAAGGTGACATCAACATCTTCGCCCTGATCGCCGTAGGCCTGCTGGCCGTCGCGATCATCGCGTTCGTGGTGTTCATCGAGCGCGGTCAGCGCCGCATCGCCGTGCATTACGCCAAGCGCCAGCAAGGTCGCAAGGTGTTTGCCGCGCAAACCAGCCATCTGCCGCTGAAAGTGAACATGGCGGGCGTGATCCCGGCCATCTTCGCCAGCAGCATCCTGCTGTTCCCGGCGTCCCTGGGCGCCTGGTTCGGTCAGTCGGAGGGCCTGGGTTGGCTGCAGGACGTCGCGCAAGCGATCGCGCCGGGGCAGCCGCTGAACATTCTGCTGTTTAGTGCAGGGATCATCTTCTTCTGCTTCTTCTACACAGCGCTGATGTTCAATCCCAAGGACGTGGCGGAAAACCTCAAGAAGTCCGGTGCATTTATTCCGGGTATTCGTCCGGGCGAACAGTCCGCTCGCTACATCGATGGCGTGCTGACCCGTTTGACCATGTTCGGTGCCCTGTACATGACGGCGGTGTGCCTGTTGCCCCAGTTCCTGGTGGTGGCTGCTCACGTTCCGTTCTACCTCGGCGGGACCTCGTTGCTGATCGTGGTCGTGGTTGTGATGGACTTTATGGCCCAAGTACAATCGCACCTCGTTTCTCACCAGTACGAATCCCTCATGAAGAAAGCCAACCTGAAGGGTTATGGCGGCAGCAGCATGCTGCGCTGACCGGCCCGTAAGGTTAGTAGGAGTCACTGATGAAAGTTCGTGCATCGGTTAAGAAGCTGTGCCGCAACTGCAAGATCATCCGTCGCGAAGGCGTCGTTCGCGTGATCTGCAGCGCGGAGCCGCGTCACAAGCAGCGCCAAGGCTGAGTGTGAACCACGCGTTATAGCCCGGCAGCTAGTGCGCTGCCGGGTTGATTATTTGTTATTACAGCGCTAATATCCGCGCCCTTTCTTGGCTTCCTGGGCGCCGGGTAGCTGTCAATTGGAGTTTTTCTGAATGGCCCGTATTGCAGGCGTAAACATTCCGGATAACAAGCACACTGTTATCTCGCTGACCTACATCTATGGTGTCGGTCGCACCACCGCACAGAGCATCTGCGCTGCCACCGGCATCAGCCCGGTAGTGAAGATCAAGGAACTGAGCGAAGAGCAGATCGATTCGCTGCGCAACGAGGTGGCCAAGCTGACCACCGAAGGTGACCTGCGCCGCGAAATCAACATGAACATCAAGCGTCTGATGGACCTCGGTTGCTACCGCGGTCTGCGTCATCGTCGCGGTCTGCCGGTTCGCGGTCAGCGTACCAAGACCAACGCGCGCACCCGCAAGGGCCCGCGTAAGCCGATCCGCAAGTAATCGCTTAGGAATATAGTCATGGCAAAACCTGCTGCTCGTCCTCGTAAGAAAGTCAAAAAGACGGTGGTTGACGGGATCGCGCATATCCACGCGTCCTTCAACAACACCATCGTTACCATCACCGACCGTCAGGGCAACGCCCTGTCCTGGGCCACTTCCGGTGGTTCGGGCTTCCGCGGCTCGCGTAAGAGCACCCCGTTCGCTGCCCAGGTAGCGGCCGAGCGTGCCGGCCAGGCTGCTCTGGAATACGGTCTGAAGAACCTTGACGTCAACGTCAAAGGCCCGGGCCCGGGTCGCGAATCGGCTGTTCGTGCGCTGAATGCCTGCGGTTACAAGATCGCCAGCATTACCGACGTAACCCCGATCCCGCACAACGGCTGCCGCCCGCCGAAAAAGCGTCGCGTGTAATAGGAGACAGTGAGAAATGGCTCGTTACATTGGTCCCAAATGCAAACTGTCTCGCCGTGAAGGCACCGACCTGTTCCTGAAGAGCGGCGCTCGCGCTCTGGACTCCAAGTGCAAGGCCGAACAGGTTCCTGGCCAGCACGGCGCTCGCCGTGGCCGTCTGTCCGACTACGGTCTGCAGCTGCGTGAGAAGCAGAAAGTTCGCCGCATCTATGGTGTTCTGGAGCGTCAGTTCCGTGGTTACTACCAAGAGGCTTCCCGCCGCAAGGGCTCCACTGGTGAGAACCTGCTGCAACTGCTGGAATGCCGTCTGGACAACGTCGTCTACCGTATGGGCTTCGGTTCCACCCGTTCGGAATCCCGTCAGCTGGTGTCCCACAAGACCATCAGCGTGAACGGTCAGACCGTCAACATCCCGTCCTACCAGATCAAGGCCGGTGACGTCGTTGCTGTTCGCGAGAAGTCGAAGAACCAGCTGCGTATCGCCCAAGCCCTGGACCTGTGCGCCCAGCGCGGCCGCGTTGAATGGGTCGAAGTGGACGCCGACAAGAAGTCCGGTACCTTCAAGAGTGTTCCGGCTCGCGCCGATCTGTCCGCCGACATCAACGAAAACCTGATTGTCGAGCTCTACTCCAAGTAAGGGCTAGAAAATAGGTGCATCCATGCAGAGTTCGGTAAATGAGTTCCTGACCCCCCGCCACATCGATGTGCAGGTGGTCAGCCAAACCCGCGCCAAGATCACGCTCGAGCCTCTCGAGCGTGGCTTCGGCCATACCCTGGGCAACGCGCTGCGTCGCATCCTGTTGTCCTCCATGCCTGGCTGCGCAGTGGTCGAGGCCGAGATCGACGGCGTACTCCACGAGTACTCGGCGATCGAAGGTGTGCAGGAAGATGTCATCGAGATCCTGCTCAACCTGAAAGGTCTGGCCATCAAGCTGCACGGCCGTGACGAAGTGACGCTGACCCTGGCGAAAAAGGGCTCGGGTGTGGTGACCGCTGCCGATATTCAGCTGGATCATGATGTCGAGATCGTCAACGGTGACCATGTTATCGCCCACCTGGCCGATAACGGCGCGCTGAACATGAAGCTGAAAGTCGCTCGTGGCCGTGGCTACGAGCCGGCTGATGCCCGCTCGAGCGATGAAGACGAAAGCCGCAGCATCGGCCGTCTGCAGCTCGACGCCTCGTTCAGCCCCGTACGTCGTGTTGCCTACGTGGTCGAGAACGCCCGTGTCGAACAGCGTACCAACCTGGACAAGCTGGTCCTCGATCTGGAAACCAACGGCACCCTGGACCCCGAAGAGGCTATCCGTCGCGCCGCTACCATCCTGCAACAGCAGCTGGCAGCGTTCGTGGACCTCAAGGGCGACAGCGAGCCCGTCGTTGAAGAGCAGGAAGACGAGATCGATCCGATCCTGCTGCGTCCGGTCGATGACCTGGAGCTGACCGTTCGTTCGGCCAACTGCCTGAAGGCGGAGAACATCTACTACATCGGTGACCTGATCCAGCGCACCGAAGTAGAGCTGCTGAAAACTCCGAACCTGGGCAAGAAGTCCCTGACCGAAATCAAGGACGTTCTGGCCTCTCGCGGTCTGTCCCTCGGTATGCGCCTCGACAACTGGCCGCCGGCAAGTCTTAAGAAAGACGACAAGGCTACTGCCTGATCGTCGTAGCTACCGAACGTAAAGTTTGGAAAGGAATTGAACCATGCGCCATCGTAAAAGTGGTCGTCACCTGAGCCGTACCAGCTCGCACCGCAAGGCCATGTTCCAGAACATGGCTGTGTCGCTGTTCGAGCACGAGCTGATCAAAACCACCCTGCCCAAAGCCAAGGAACTGCGCCGCGTTGCCGAGCCGCTGATCACCCTGGCCAAGGAAGACAGCGTCGCCAACCGTCGTCTGGCTTTCGACCGTACTCGTTCGAAAGAAGCCGTAGGCAAGCTGTTCAACGAGCTGGGCAAGCGCTACGCCAACCGTCCGGGCGGCTACCTGCGCATCCTCAAGTGCGGTTTCCGCGCTGGCGACAACGCCCCCATGGCGTACGTCGAGCTGGTTGATCGTGCTGTAGGCGGCGAAGCGGTTGAAGCTGCCGAGTAAGGCGAAAGCCACTCGTGAAAAACCGGGCCCAGGCCCGGTTTTTTATTGCCCGCCGGAAATGTATCTCGTTCCCTTCGGCCCCATGGTCCACGTGCCTGGTGAGGCGCTGCCGCGCCGTCGGGACTATCCTCGACTTGACGCGGATCATGGTCGTCGAGGAGCCAATTCTCTTCAATTCCTCATCGGATTCATGGAGCTGACTGATGCAAGGCCATGCTGAAGTAATCGACTACCTCAATACCCTGCTGACTGGCGAGCTGGCCGCGCGTGACCAGTACTTCATCCACTCGCGCATGTACGAGGACTGGGGGTTCGCCAAGCTCTACGAGCGCCTCAACCACGAGATGGAAGAGGAAACCCAGCACGCCGATGCCCTGATCCGCCGCATCCTGCTGCTGGAGGGCACGCCGCGCATGCGCCCCGACGATATCCACGCGGGCCGTACCGTGCCGGAGATGCTCGAGGCCGACCTCAAGCTGGAGCGCCAGGTGCGCGCAGCCCTGGCCAAGGGCATCGCCCTTTGCGAGCAGCACAAGGATTTCGTCAGCCGCGACATCCTCAAGACCCAACTGGCCGACACCGAGGAAGACCATGCCTACTGGCTGGAGCAGCAACTCGGGCTGATCGCCAAGATAGGCCTGGAGAACTACCTGCAGTCGCAGATATGAGCTTCCACCCGCACTGAAAGAAGCCCCTCGCGCCCGCCGGACGCAGGGGCTTTTTTGTTGCCACTACGCGCTGCCGGGAGGATTGCAGTGCTGTATTGCCGCTGTTCGGGACGCTATCAGGCGCGGTTCTGGTAAGAGATAAAAACTATCGCGCCGTTGCTTTTCATAAATTGGTCCCTCCAGCGGAGCGGTACTAGTCTTAACCCACCGTCGGCAAGCTGTCGATCAGACCGACCCGATGAGGACAAAGGAGAAAGCAATGTCGAATGAAGCGAAATGCCCGTTCCATTATGTTGCTGGTGGCGGCACCACCAACCAGGACTGGTGGCCGAATCAACTGAAGCTGGAAGTGCTGAACCAGCATTCGGAAAGATCCAACCCGTTGGGTGAGAAGTTCAACTATCGCGACGAGTTCAAGAAACTCGACTACTCGGCCCTGAAGGCCGACCTGAAACACCTGATGACCGACTCCCAGGAATGGTGGCCGGCCGACTGGGGCCACTACGGCGGCCTGATGATCCGCATGGCCTGGCACGCCGCCGGGACCTACCGCATCGCCGACGGCCGCGGCGGCGCCGGCCGTGCGCAACAACGCTTCGCCCCGCTGAACTCCTGGCCGGACAACGTCAGCCTGGACAAGGCGCGGCGCCTGCTCTGGCCGATCAAGCAGAAATATGGGCAGAAGATTTCCTGGGGCGACCTGATGGTGCTCGCCGGCAACGTGGCCCTGGAAACCATGGGTTTCCGTACCTTCGGTTTCGGTGCCGGCCGTGACGATGTCTGGGAGCCGGACACCGACGTCAACTGGGGTGACGAGAAAGCCTGGCTGGTGCACCGCGACCCCGAGGCCCTGGCCAAGAACCCCCTGGCCGCCACCGAGATGGGCCTGATCTACGTGAACCCGGAAGGCCCGAACGCCAGCGGCGACCCGCTCTCGGCCGCGCCGGCCATCCGTGCGACCTTCGGCAACATGGCGATGAACGACGAGGAAATCGTCGCCCTGATCGCCGGTGGCCATACCCTCGGCAAGACCCACGGCGCCGGCCCGGCCGATAACGTGGGCGCGGCACCCGAAGCCGCCTCCATCGAGCAGCAGGGCATCGGCTGGGCCAGCAGCTACGGCTCCGGCAGCGGTGCCGACGCCATCACCTCCGGCATCGAGGTGGTGTGGACGCAGACTCCCACCCAGTGGAGCAACTTCTTCTTCGAGAACCTGTTCAAGTACGAATGGGAGCAGACCCGCTCGCCCGCCGGGGCCATCCAGTGGGTCGCCAAGGACGCGCCGGAGATCATCCCCGATCCCTTCGACCCGTCGAAGAAGCGCAAGCCGACCATGCTCACCACCGACCTGACCCTGCGCTTCGACCCCGAGTTCGGAAAGATCTCGCGGCGCTTCCTCAACGATCCGCAGGCCTTCGCCGACGCCTTCGCCCGCGCCTGGTTCAAGCTGACCCACCGCGACATGGGGCCGAAGGCCCGCTACCTCGGCCCGGAAGTGCCGAAGGAAGACCTGATCTGGCAAGACCCGCTGCCGCCGGCCACGCACAACCCGAGCGCCGCGGACATCGCCGAACTGAAGGCGAAGATCGCCGAGTCCGGCCTGTCGACCGCCGAGCTGGTGTCCACCGCCTGGGCCTCGGCCTCCACCTTCCGCGGTGGCGACAAGCGCGGTGGTGCCAATGGCGCGCGCATTCGCCTGGCGCCGCAGAAGGACTGGGAGGTCAATAACCCGCCGCAACTGGCCAAGGTGCTGGCCAAGCTCGACGAGATCCAGAGGAGCACCGGCAAGGCATCGCTGGCCGACGTGATCGTGCTGGCCGGCAACGTGGGCGTCGAGCAGGCCGCCAGGGCTGCTGGCGTGAATGTCGACGTGCCCTTCGCACCGGGCCGTGTGGACGCTCGCCAGGACCAGACCGACGTCGAATCCTTCGAGGTGCTGGAGCCCATCGCAGATGGCTTCCGCAACTACAAGAGCGCCAATCCCGGTACCTCCACCGAGGCACTGCTGGTCGACAAGGCCCAGCTGCTGACCCTGACCGCTCCGGAGCTGACTGTGCTCGTCGGCGGCCTGCGCATGCTGGGTGCCAACTACGATGGTAGCGCCCACGGCGTGTTCACCGACAAGCCCGGCGTGCTCAGCAACGACTTCTTCGTCAACCTGCTGGACATGGGCACCGTCTGGGCGCCTGTGGACGGCTCGGCGGAAGTCTTCGAAGGCCGCGCCCGCAAGGGCGGTGAACCGAAGTGGACCGCCACCCGTGCCGACCTGATCTTCGGTTCGCACTCGGTGCTGCGTGCGCTGGCCGAGGTCTACGCCAGCAGCGATGCCAAGGAGAAATTCGTCAGGGACTTCGTCGCCGCCTGGACCAAGGTGATGAACCTGGACCGTTTCGACCTGGCCTGATGTTCGTCGGCTGAAAAGAGAAAGCCCCGCTTCGCAGGCTGTGTGAAAACCTCAGGATCGGTCCCACTGGTTAAAAAACAACCTGGATTTCGCGTTTCTACGTGGATTCTGGATTGGCTGAATAGCCAAGCCTCTTCAGATTTCACGTAGGAACGCGCTCTTCGAAGAGCCGCTCGGTTTTTCACACAGCCTGATCGGCGGGGCTTTTTCCTGTCAGGCGCGGTCGCGTTCCAGCAGTGGCTTGAGGAAGCGCCCGGTGTGCGACGCCTCCATCTCCGCCACCTGCTCCGGCGTGCCGCTGGCGATGATCTGGCCACCCTTGGAGCCGCCCTCGGGGCCGAGGTCGACCAGCCAGTCGGCGGTCTTGATCACGTCCAGGTTGTGCTCGATCACCACCACGGTGTTGCCGTGGTCGCGCAGGCGGTGCAGCACGTCGAGCAGTTGCTGGATGTCCGCGAAGTGCAGGCCGGTGGTCGGCTCGTCGAGGATGTACAGGGTCTTGCCGGTATCGCGCTTGGACAGCTCGCGGGACAGCTTCACCCGCTGCGCCTCGCCGCCGGACAGGGTGGTCGCGCTCTGCCCCAGCTTGATGTACGACAGGCCCACGTCGATCAGCGTCTGCAGCTTGCGGGCGATGGCCGGAACGGCGTCGAAGAACGCCCGGGCGTCCTCGATGGTCATGTCCAGCACCTCGGTGATGCTCTTGCCCTTGTAGCGGATCTCCAGCGTCTCGCGGTTGTAGCGCTTGCCCTTGCAGACGTCGCAGGGTACGTAGATGTCCGGCAGGAAGTGCATCTCCACCTTGATCACGCCATCGCCCTGGCAGGCCTCGCAGCGGCCGCCCTTGACGTTGAACGAGAAGCGCCCCGGGCCGTAGCCGCGCGAGCGGGCTTCCGGCACCCCGGCGAACAGCTCGCGGATGGGGGTGAACAGGCCGGTGTAGGTCGCCGGGTTCGAGCGCGGGGTGCGGCCGATCGGGCTCTGGTCGATGTCCACCACCTTGTCCAGGTGCTGCAGGCCGTCGAAGGAATCGTAGGGCGCGACCTCCAGGCTGGTGGCGCCGTTCAGCGCGGTGGCGGTGATCGGGAACAGGGTGTTGTTGATCAGCGTCGACTTGCCCGAGCCGGACACGCCGGTGACGCAGGTGAACAGGCCGACCGGCAGCTCCAGGTTGACGTTGCGCAGGTTGTTGCCGCGCGCGCCCTTGAGCTTTAGCAACTGCTTCTTGTTGCGCGGCGTGCGCGTGGCCGGCACCACGATCTTCTGGCGGCCGGAGAGGTACTTGCCGGTGACCGAGTCCGGGTGGCTCATGACCTGCTCGGGGGTGCCCTCGGCGACGATCTGCCCGCCGTGCACGCCGGCGCCGGGGCCGATGTCCACCACATAGTCGGCGAGGCGGATGGCGTCCTCGTCGTGCTCCACCACTATCACCGTGTTGCCCAGGTTGCGCAGGTGGGTGAGGGTGGCCAGTAGGCGCTCGTTGTCGCGCTGGTGCAGGCCGATGGAGGGCTCGTCGAGGATGTACATCACCCCCACCAGGCCGGCGCCGATCTGGCTGGCCAGGCGGATGCGCTGGGCCTCGCCGCCGGACAGGGTGTCGGCGCTGCGGTCGAGGGTCAGGTAGTCGAGGCCGACGTTGACCAGGAACTGCAGGCGCTCGCGGATCTCCTTGAGGATCTTCGCCGCGATCTCGCCGCGGCGGCCGGTCAGGGTCAGCCCGGCGGCGTATTCGCTGGCCTCGCCCACCGGCATCGCGGTGACCGCCGGCAGGGTCCTGTCGCCCACCCACACGTGGCGCGCCTCGCGGCGCAGGCGGGTGCCGTGGCAGTCCGGGCAGGGCTGGGTGCTGAGGAACTTGGCCAGCTCCTCGCGCACGGTCATGGACTCGGTCTCGCGGTAGCGGCGCTCCAGGTTCGGCAGGATGCCTTCGAAGGGGTGGGCGCGCTTGACGATGTCGCCGCGGTCGTTGAGGTAGCGGAACTCGACGTTCTCGCGGCCCGAACCGTTCAGGATGAACTTCTGGTGCTCGGCGGAGAGCTCCTGGAAGGGCTCCTCCAGGCTGAAGCCGAAGTGCGCGGCCAGCGAGCCGAGCATCTGGAAGTAGTAGACGTTGCGCCTGTCCCAGCCGCGGATGGCGCCCTCGGCCAGGGTCAGCTCGCCGTTGACCACCCGGCGCGCGTCGAAGAACTGCTTCACGCCCAGGCCGTCGCAGGTGGGGCAGGCGCCGGCCGGGTTGTTGAAGGAGAACAGCTTGGGCTCCAGCTCGCTGATGGAGTGGCCGCAGACCGGGCAGGCGAAGCGCGCGGAGAAGATCATCTCCTCGCCTTCTTCGCCCTGCTTTTTGTCGTCTTCGTCGGGCAGTGGCGCCACCAGGGCGATGCCGTCGGCCAGGTTGATGGCCGTCTCGAAGGACTCCGCCAGGCGCTGCTGCAAGTCGCCGCGGACCTTGAAGCGGTCCACCACCACGTCGATGGAGTGCTTCTGCTTCTTGTCCAGCTTGGGCAGTTCGTCCAGCTCGTAGAGCTTGCCGTCGACCCGCGCGCGGACGAAGCCCTGGGCGCGCATCTCCTCGAACACCGCCAGGTGCTCGCCCTTGCGTTCGCGGATCACCGGGGCCAGCAGCATCAGCCGGCGGCCCTCGGGCAGCGCCAGCACCTGGTCGACCATCTGGCTGACGGTCTGCGCCTCCAGCGGGATGTCGTGGTCCGGGCAGCGCGGGATGCCGACGCGGGCGTAGAGCAGGCGCAGGTAGTCGTAGATCTCGGTGATGGTGCCCACGGTGGAGCGCGGGTTGTGCGAAGTGGACTTCTGCTCGATGGAGATCGCCGGCGACAGGCCCTCGATGGTGTCGACGTCGGGTTTTTCCATCATCGAGAGGAACTGCCGGGCATAGGCCGACAGGGATTCCACGTAGCGGCGCTGGCCCTCGGCGTAGAGGGTGTCGAAGGCCAGGGAGGACTTGCCGGAGCCGGACAGGCCGGTGATCACGATCAGCTTGTCGCGGGGCAGGGTCAGGTCGATGTTCTTCAGGTTGTGGGTACGTGCCCCACGGATGAGGATCTTGTCCACAGCGGCCTCGCATGGCGGGCGAAAACCGCTGAGTATACGTTTCCCCGGCAGTACGCGGCAAAGTGGCGCGTCTGTGCCGCCGGGCGGCAGGGCTGCTAGAATGCCCGGCTATTTTTCGGCGTCGGCGGCAGCCGGCCATCCGGGAACGGATGGGCACGCCATTGCGGGAGCAAGAAGCACAAGCCCGCTCCAGTCATTCCCCTGAGGGACTTATGCACGACACCCACACTGAGCGCATGAGTGGCACCGAAACCCGCGCGGCCGTCGGCCTTTCCCTGGTCTTCGCGTTCCGCATGCTCGGCATGTTCATGGTCCTGCCGGTACTCGCCACCTACGGTCAGGACCTGGCCGGCGCGACCCCGGCGCTGATCGGCCTGGCCATCGGCGCCTACGGCCTGACCCAGGCCATCCTGCAGATACCCCTGGGCACCCTGTCCGACCGCATCGGCCGCCGGCCGATCATCGTCGTCGGCCTGCTGGTGTTCGCCCTCGGCGCGGCCGTGGCGGCCAACGCCGACGGCATCTGGGGCGTCATCGCCGGGCGGGTGATCCAGGGCGCCGGGGCGATCTCCGCCGCGGTCATGGCCATGCTCTCCGACCTCACCCGCGAGCAGCACCGCACCAAGGCCATGGCCACCATCGGCATGAGCATCGGCGTGTCCTTCGCCGTGGCCATGGTCGCCGGCCCGGTGCTGACGCACCTGTTCGGCCTGCATGGGCTGTTCTGGTTCACCGCCGGCATGGCGCTGGTCGGCCTGCTGATCATCCTGTTCTTCGTCCCCAGCCCGGACCACCGCCTGCAGCACCGCGAGTCCAGCGTGGCCGCCCAGGCGCTGATCCCGACCCTGAAGAATGCCGACCTGCTGCGCCTGGACGCCGGCATCCTGGTGCTGCACGCCATCCTCATGGCCAGCTTCGTGGCCCTGCCGCTGGCCCTGGTGGAGCGCGCCGGGCTGCCCAAGGAAGAGCACTGGTGGGTCTACCTGACCGCGCTGCTGGTGGGCTTCTTCGGCATGGTGCCGTTCATCATCTACGCCGAGAAGAAGCGCCAGATGAAGCGCGTGCTGGCCGGCGCGGTGGCCACCCTGCTGCTGTGCGAGCTGTTCTTCTGGGAATTCGGCTACAGCCTGAAGGAACTGGTGTTCGGCATCATCGTCTACTTCACCGCCTTCAACCTGCTGGAAGCCTCACTGCCGTCGCTGGTGAGCAAGGTGTCGCCGGCCGGCGGCAAGGGCACAGCGATGGGCGTGTACTCCACCAGCCAGTTCCTCGGCGCTGCGGTGGGCGGCATCCTCGGCGGCTGGATGTTCCAGCACGGCGGGCTGGACGGGGTGTTCATCGGCTGCGCGGCGCTGGCTGCCATCTGGCTGGCGATTGCTGTTACCATGCGTGAACCGCCGTATGTAACGAGCATCCGCCTGCCCCTGTCTGACGAGGCGCTGCGCGATGCCTCGTTGGCCGAGCGTTTCAAGGCATTGCCCGGTGTGAGCGATGTGATGGTGGTCGCCGAAGAGGCCGCCGCTTATGTCAAAGTAGATTCCCAACAAGTGGATCGCACGTCCCTCGAGCGCCTGGCAGGCGCCGAGCCGGCGACGTGCTGAAGCCTTTAGGAGAGCGTCATGGCCCGTGGGGTTAACAAAGTCATTCTGGTTGGTAACGTCGGTGGCGATCCGGAAACCCGCTACCTGCCCAACGGCAACGCGGTGACCAACGTCACCCTGGCCACCAGCGAGAGCTGGAAGGACAAGCAGACCGGCCAGCAGCAGGAACGTACCGAATGGCACCGCGTGGTGTTCTTCGGCCGCCTGGCGGAGATCGTCGCCGAGTACGTGCGCAAGGGCTCGCAGATCTACGTCGAAGGCAGCCTGCGTACCCGCAAGTGGCAGGGCCAGGACGGTCAGGACAAGTACACCACCGAGATCGTGGTGGACATCAACGGCAACATGCAACTGCTCGGCGGCCGTCCGGGCGCCGGCGGCGACGACGCCCCGCGCGCGCCGCGCGAACCCCAGCAGCGCCCGCAACAGGCCCCGCGCCCGGCCCCGCAACAGCAGGCCGCCCCGGCTCCGCAACCGGCCGCCGACTACGACAGCTTCGACGACGACATTCCGTTCTAAGCGTCGGACAGCTCCGAAAAAAGCCCGGCATTCCCCTTGGGGATGCCGGGCTTTTTCATGCCTGTCTGCAAAGCGTCCGCTCCTATGTCCTGGACCCAAGGTGCTTTCGTTGTGGATTCACCGGCCACGCCAGACATCCCGGTGGCACGGCCAACGGCGGATAACCGCGAACGGTTATGCGCCCTACGGCATGGGAGGGCTTGGCGTAGGGCGGATAACGCCTACAGCGTTATCCGCCATGATCGCGGACAGAGTCCGCTCCTACGGTTCCAGGAAGCACGGTTGTAGGAGCGGACCTTGTCCGCGATTGGATTCACCGGCCACGCCGGACATCCCGGTGGCACGGCCAACGGCGGATAACCGCGAACGGTTATGCGCCCTACGGTATGGGAGGGCTTGGCGTAGGGCGCATAACGCCTACGGCGTTATCCGCCATGATCGCGGACAGAGTCCGCTCCTACGGTTCCAGGAAGCAC
>NZ_JAZAQP010000074.1:0-23156 GCF_036231725.1 Pseudomonas sp. JH-2
CCCCAACCCTCTCCCTGAAGGGAGAGGGAGCTTGTCCTGAGCGAGCTGAAGATCAAGAGTCAGCCGGCAACCCCACAACCTCGCAGTGAGCTTTGCGGCCCCGCCTCACACCGAACGGTCCCCTCTCCCGCTTGCGGGGGAGGGTTAGGGAGGGGGAGCGGACCACCACAGAGTTCAGGCCAGGCACCGGCACATCGGCGAAGTCCGCAACCCTCTCCCCAGCCCTCTCCCTGAAGGGAGAGGGAGCTTGTCCTGAGCGAGCTGAAGATCAAGAGTCAGCCGGCAACCCCACAGTCTCGCAGTGAACTTTGCGGCCCCGCCTCACACCGGACGGTCCCCTCTCCCGCTTGCGGGGGAGGATTAGGGAGGGGGAGCGGAGTTCAGGCCAGGCACCGGCACATCGGCGAAGTCCGCCCCTCTCCCCAGCCCTCTCCCTGAAGGGAGAGGAGGCTTGTCCTGAGCAAGCTGAAGATCAGTCAGCCGGCAACCCCACCGTCTCGCAGTGAGCTTTGCGGCCCCGCCTCACACCGAACGGTCCCCTCTCCCGCTTGCGGGGGAGGGTTAGGGAGGGGGAGCGGAGTTCAGGCCAGGCACCGGCACATCGGCGAAGTCCGCCCTGCCCGCGACTGCTCTTGCCTGCAGCTTGTAGCTTGCCGCTTGCAGCCGCTCCTACGGATAACTAAACCGCTTCACCAAAGTCAGCTCCCCCGGCTGCCGCATCGGCACCAGGAAGCTCTCCTGCTTCTCGTCCGGCGTGCCCTCCTCCGTCACTATCGTCACCCTGGCCGTGGTCAGCGGCTGGGCGGCCTCGACGTTGCCGCTCTCCTCGTCCTGGCTGTAGCCGCCGCCGAAGTAGTTCACGTAGACCAGGTACGCCCCCTTCAGCGGCGTCGGCGTGGCGATGATTTCCGGGCCGTAGCCGGTGGTCACGTCGACGTCCTGGGCGGCGCCGTTGGGCAGGCTGCGGTTGCCGTACCAGACGTGGCCGCCGTCGGGGGTCACCAGGTGCAGGTCGAGGTCGGTGTTGTCGCTGTCCCAGGACAGCAGCACGCGCAGCTTGGCCGGCACCTCGCCGCCGCCACCGCCGTGGTAGAACTGCACGCGCTTGTGGCGCTGGCCGTCCGGGCTGATCACCTCGACGCTGTTGCTGCCGGCCGGGAACGCGTAGGGGCGGTCGAAGCCGCCGTCCTCGCCGATCTTCAGCGGCATGGACACGCCATTGACCACTAGGGTCGCCGGCCGGTCCTTGGGCGCGTTGGCGATCTCGCCCCTGATCCGCGCGCTCAGCGCCTGGTCGGCCGGGGTATTCACCGAGGCCGCCGGGTAGTTCACCGTCTGCCGGAAGTTGGCGCCCTCGCCGTTGCCGGGGCGCCAGCCGCCCAGCGGGGCGTCCAGGCGGATGCCCGGCTCGGCGGCCTGGGCCAGGCCGGCGGCGAGCAGGGAAAGGAGCAGGTAGGGACGCAGCGTCATGGCGGTCATTCCAGTATCAGGCGGCGGGCGAGGCTTTCGACGAAGTCCTCGTCCTGGCCGTTGGGGTGCGCCTGGAAGGCCAGGTGCAGGTATTCGTGGGTGAGGTCGAGGCGGTCCTGCAGCGAATACAGGCCGCGCACGTAGATGCGCTGGCGCTCGCGGTCGACGTAGGGGCGGCCCGAGGCCAGCTGGCAGACAGCGAAGCTCTGCAATTCCTCGTAGCCCGGCTCGCCTTCCAGGCGCGGGCGCCAGCCACGGCGCTGCTTGCGCAGCCAGTCCTCGGCGGCGGGCAGCGGCTGGCAGGCCGCCAGCGGGTTGTTCCAGGCGCTCAGGCTGGCGCGCGGGAAGGCACGGGCGAGGATGGCGTCGAAGCGCAGGCCGCTGGCCGCCTGGGCCTTGGCCTCCTGCCAGGAGAGTTTCGCCGGGCCGGCCTGGTCGGCGTGGTAGGTGACCGGGCTGCCGGCCAGCACCAGGCCGTCGGTGAAGGCCGCCACGGCGCGCATCTGCGCCGTGGCCGGGCGCGGGGCGACGCGCTGGCGCTGGCTGCTGTCGTCGATGTCCAGGCAGTCGCCGTGCTGCGCGCCGTTCTGCAGCAGGTAGCTGCGGATGGCCACCGCCAGGGCGCGGGCGGCTTCCACCGGGGTGGCCGCGGCTTCGCGCTGCAGCACGCGGGCGACGTATTCCTCGCGCTCCAGCCGGGCCACCAGCCGGGGCTTGCCGTCGCGCTGGAGGAAGAGTTCGCCGTCGCTGTGGATATCCAGATCGTTGCCGTTCTCGAAGCTCACCCGGTAGCTGCCGCTGAGGCCGCCGGCCGCCGCCGGACGGCCCTGGACGTCGAAGACCTCGCGCAGCGGGTAGCGGCTGAACAGCGGCACCGCCACGCAGCGCCCGGCCTCCCGCGGCCAGGGCGCCGGCAGCAGCGCCCCCAGCGCCTCGGCATACTGCGCCAGCAGCGTCTTGCTGGTGCCGGGGCCGGACACCCAGACCGGCGTGCCGTCCACCAGCCAGCCGGCGAAGCCGCCACGGCGCGCCTGCGGGTCGCGCTCGTCGAGCCAGCTCCAGGTCTTCACCCGCAGGCGCCCGCCAAGACTGGCCACGGCGCGGCCGTCGTCGGCGTTCACCACCACGTCGAGCAGCACGCGGCGCGCCTCGTCCTGGGCCGGCAGGCGGCCGAGGACATCCAGCAGCTCGGCCACCGGCACCTCGGTCTGCGGCTGCAACTTGTCCAGGTCCAACAACCAGGCCGGCGCCGCGTACGCCTGCCAGTACCGGCGCCAGGCCGCGGCGTCCAGGCCCAGGCGCGCCGGCTGGAAGTACAGCCCGCAGGATTTCACCAGCGCCTGGTCGCGGCCGATGCTCTGCCCCGCCGAGCAGCAGTAGACCTCCTCGCGGGACTGGCCCTTGCAGGCATAGGCCGGCTCCTGGCGCTGGTTGTCCACCAGCCAGGCGAAGACGAACAGCTTCCACAGGCTGCCCAGGGGCGTGCGCAGGTCCGCCGGCAGCGGCTCGCGGGCCAGCACCTGCTGGCGGTCCAGGCGCAGCAGCTGGTCGCCCTGGGCGGTACGCCAGGCGAACTGCACGGGCGGCTCCGCCGCCGCGCACAGCGGCAGCAGGAGCAGCAGCCAGGCCAGGCGCATTACCGCACCTTGACCCTGGCCAGCGCCGGGCTCTGCTCCAGGGCCTGCTCGGCGGGCGCGTACATGCGCACATAGCGCGCCGGCGGCAGGGCGAACTCGCCCTTCTGCGAGAAGCGCACCAGGTGGCGGAAGCGCAGCTCGCCGGCGAGGCTGTCCACCGGGATGCCGTAGTGCAGGTCGCCCGGCTCGTTGCGCGCGCGCTCCAGGCTCATCGCCTCGGTGCCGCCCAGGCCGCTGACCTGGATGCCCCAGGTGGTGCGCTCGACGTCGGCGCCCGGCGGCAACGGCACTTCCAGCATGCCGTAGCGCAGGGCGGTGGGCTGCTCGGTCTTCAGCGTCACTTCGTCCAGGTACAGCTCGTCGCTGGACAGCGGCTTGTCGCCCAGCTCCTCGACCTTGAACGCGAAGGCCTTGTCGCCCGGCACCAGGCGCAGCAGGCGGCGGCTGATGCTCACCGGCAACTGGCTGGCCGGGGCCTCGGCGCTGCGGAAGCTGAGCGCGGCGTTGAGCGGGCGCGACGGCGGGCTCTGCAGGGTCAGTTCGGCGGGCACGCCCTGGCCCTGCCACTGCCAGTAACGCTCGCCGCTAGGGCCTTGCTGCTCGAGCCAATCCTTGCCCGGCTTCAGCGTTTCGGCAGCCGGCGCCTGGGCCAGGGCGCGCTGCAGCCAGGTCAGCGCCAGGGCGCGTTCCAGGGTCGACTGCTGCGGGCCCAGGCGCGCCAGCAGGGCGCGGGCGCGGTTGACATCCGGCGCCGCCAGCGACAGTTGCACGGCCTGGGCGAACGGCTGGTCGCTGTTGTTGACCTTGAAGCGCGCCCCGTCCAGCTGCTTGGCGAAGGCCGCCGGCAGCGGCACCTTGGCCTGCTGCGCCAGGTTCGCGGCCAGTACCCGCGCCACCGCCAGGCCGAGGCTGGAGTCCGGCTCGGCCATCACCAGGCTGACGTCGGCATCCGCCGGCAGCTTCGTCTCCTCGCCCTCCCCGGCCTTGGCCAGGTCGTCGAGCAGGCCGCCGACCAGGGTCTGCACCGGCAGCTGCATGTCGCGGGCGAAGCCGAGGATCAGCGCGCGCTGCAGCAGCGGCGTCTGCTCGGCCAGCTTGGCGTAGAGGTCGAGCACCCGCTGCCAGTGTTCCGCCGGCAGGCTGATCTGCAGCGCGCGGCTGGCGTGCCAGTCGGCGTAGTAGGCGTAGGCGGTGAGGAAGGCGTCGCTGTCGGTGTTGTCGCCCCACCAGGTGAAGTAGGCGTTGGGCCCGGCCATCTGCACCAGGCGCAGGCGGCTGTTCTGCATGATCAGGCGCAGGCGGTCGCGCACCCGCGGCTCGCCGCCGGCCAGCAGCGGGTAGGCCACGCTCAGCGGCAGCAGGCGGCTGGCGGTCTGCTCGACGCAGCCGTAGGGGTAGGCCAGCAGGTCGTCGAGGCTGCCGCGGAACAGCGCGCTGGCGCTGTCGTCCAGGCGCAGGCGGATGTCACGGGCGTCCGCCGGCAGTTGCAGCGGGCTGTTCTGCCCGGCCAGTTGCAGGCTGCGCGCTTGCAGCACCTGCCAGCCGTCGGCGGCCAGGGCGAAGCGCACGCCCAGGCTGTCGCGCAACTGGCCGTCCTGGCGCAGCTCGGCGCTCCATCCGCCATCGCTCAGCGCCTGGGCCGGCAGGCGCACGTAGTTCACGCCCCTGGCCAGCTCCAGCGCCTGGGTCTGTTCCTGGCCGGCGTAGCGCACCAGCAGCTCGGCCTTGACCGCCTGCTCGCCCTGGTTGAAGACGAACAGGCCGAGGTCCGGCCGGTCGCCGGCGCGGAAGCGCTTCGGGCCGCTCCATTTCAGGTACAGCGGCTTCTCCGAGCGGATGAACTGCTTCTTCTGGCCGACCTGGCCGTCGCCGTCCATGGCCCGCGCGGTGATGCGCCAGCGCGTCAGCGAATCGGGCATGCGGAAGCTGAAGCGCGCCTTGCCCTGGGCGTCGGTGACCAGCTTCGGCTCCCAGGCGGCGGTGTCGACGTCCTCGCGGCGCGGCCGCTCCAGCACCTTCACCCCGCGCTCGCTGCGGTTGCTGCGCCCCGGCGCGCTGGCGTTGCCCGGCAGGGCCACGTCGTAGCTGATGAAGGCCAGGCTGGCGCTGGTGCGCACGTTGTTGCGCCGCGGGTGGTAGAAGAACTGGTCGATGCCCGGGGCGATCTCCGGCTGCAGGGCGTAGATCATCTCGTCCACCACGCCCACCGCCACCTGGCTGGACACCGGCTTGCCGGCGTAGCTGGTGGCCAGGTCCACGGTCACGGTCTCGCCCGGCTCGTAGCGTTCCTTGTCGGTGGCGATGGCGATCTCCACCTGCGGCACCGTCACCTTGATGCCGGCGTTCTGGAAGCTGTAGTCGCCGCCGCGGGTGTAGAGCACCGAGAAGGTCAGGTTCGGCGAGAAGTCCGGCTTCACCGGGATGCGCGCGCGGTACTGGGTGGGGTTGAGCTTCTCCAGCTTCAGCCAGTCGCCGCCCCTGGACAGCAGCGCGGTGGCCTCGACCTTGTCGCGCTCCAGCGACAGCAGCGCGTCGTCCACCGGCTCGGGGAAGGTGATCAGCGCCAGGGCTTCGTCACCGGCCTGGTACTCGGCCTTGTCGAGGACGATTTCCACGGTGCCGGGCACCGCCTTGACGCCCTCTCCGCTCACCGAGTGGCCGGTGCCGCCGAGCAGTTGGCCCTGGGCGTCACGCAACTCGATGCTGTAGGTGCCGGGCTTGGCGAAGGCGATGGCGAACTTGCCGTCGCCGGCCTCGCCGTCACCCGTGGAGCGGTCTTCCAGGCGCACCCAGCGGTAGCTCTTGGGCTTGAGTTCGGTGGGCTGTTCCGGCGCGTAGCTGAACTCGACCTGGTCGCCCACCGCGCTGAAGCGCTGCGGCGCGGCCAGGCGGTAGCGCGCGGCGCCGCGCTCGATGAGGATTTCCTTGCTGGTCTTCACCCGGTAGGCGGCGCCGTCGCTGGCGAACACCGTCAGCAGGTAGCGGCTGGGCTTGTCCGCCGCCGGCAGCTCGATGGCGGCGCGGCCCTGGGCGTCGGTGGCAAGCTCGGTGCTGGTCAGCTCCACCGGGAACTGGCCGAGGTACTGCAGTTCGTTGTCCACCATGGACAACTGCTGGGCGCGCAGGCTCAGCTGCAGCTTGGCGTTGGCCACCGGCTTGCCGTCCGGGTAGAGCAGCACCAGGTTGCCCTTGACCGCCTCGCCGGTGCGGAAGTCCGGCTTGGCCAGGTCGAGGGAGATCTCGAAGTGCGGCTTGATGTACTCGGCCACGCGGAAGGCGCTGCTGTAGGTCTGCCCGCGGTAGTCGAAGCGCAGCTCGTAGCCGCCGGCCACGGCGTTGTCCGGCAGCTGGAAGCGGCCGTTGCTGCCGGCTTTCGGGTCCAGCTGCAGGTCGAGGGTCTGCAGGGTGGTGCCGGCGGCGTCGATCACGCTCAGCTTCACCGGCGCCGCCTGGGGCGCGGCGGAGTCGCGGGCGCTCTTGAACTCGCGGCCGTAGATCTTCAGCGCCACCCAGTCGCCCGGGCGGTACAGCGGGCGGTCGGTGAAAGCGTAGAGCTTGGTGTCGTAGATCTCGCTGTCGTAGTAGAAGTTTTCCGAGACGAAGACGCCGCCCTCCTTGTCTTCGCCTATCACGAAGGAGCGCTCGGGGCTGGCGTGCTGCAGGCGCAGCAGGCCCTCGGCGTCGGTGCGGCCGCTGCTCATCACGCCCAGGCCGTCGGTCCAGAGCACCTGGGTGTCGGGCACCGGGGTGCCTTCGTGCTTGCGCGCCGACCACACCAGCAGTTCGTTGCCGGCGATCTTGCTCACCGCCACCGTGTTGGAGACAAATACCACGGTGGTGGCGCGGTACTTGCCCACCAGCGCCTCGACCAGGTACAGGCCGGGCTTGAGCTTGCCCAGGGGGATGTAGACGTTGCCCGGCGAGACGTTGATGAACTCGCTGGAAGAGCCGGCCAGCTGCACGTCCTTCGGCGGCTCTATGGGCTTGGCGTCCCACAGCGGGTAGCGGAACTGCTCGACCATCGGCAGCCCGGGAATCGGCGCGTACTGCGGCTGCGCGTCGTAGGGCGTGGGCGCGCTCATGGCCTGGCCCATCTTCAGCTCCGGCACAACCTCGGTGACCTGCTTGCGCGACTCGTAGGAGAAGGCGCGCTGCATCACCCGCCGCGACTTGCGGTACCAGTTGTCCCACAGGTAGGCCAGGGTGTTGGCCAGGCCCTCGCCCTTGAACTGCCCCTCGGCCAGCACCCGGTGCAGGTTCTTCTGGCGCTTGAGGAAGTCCAGCGGCTGGTCGATGCGGTAGACGCGCATGTCCACCCCGCCGTAGGCCTCCATGCGGTAGCGGCGGTAGTCGCGGCCCGGCGCCTCCAGGCGCACGCGGGCCTCCTCGTCGGTGGCGAAGCTGCTGTCGGCGAGCAGGAAGAAGGACTCGCCGCTGACCGGCGCGTAGTTGCTCGCCGGCACCTCGTCGTCGGCCCGCAGCGCCTGCGGCGCGCCCAGCAGCAGGCCGCCCAGGGCCAGGCCGGCGCACAGCGCGAGCAGCTTCATCGGGCGAGGAACGACAAGCGGTACACGCCGACGAAGTTGGGGTTGGCGGGGTCGGGTATCCATCGGGTGTCCTTCCATGTCATGAGTTGTTGCAGGCTGACCGAGCGCATGCCGTTGTCGGTCGGCGTGCTGCTGCCGGTGTGGTAGGCGATGTTGCGGCCCATCCAGATCATCAGGTGCTGGTCGTCGCCCTGGTCGAAGAAGATCAGGTCGCCCGGCCGCGCCTGGTTGAGGTCGCGGCCGACGAGGGTGCTGTTGTACTGGATAAGTTTGATGGCATTGACGTAGGGGCCGACCTGGCCGCCGCCCTGCCGCCAGTTCTGCGCCAGCGTGCGCTGCTCGTCGGTGAGCGCCAGCTCCGGCGGCAGGTAGCGGTTGGACAGGCCGTTGGCGCGCAGCCACCTGGCGTCGTGGGGCTTGAGCGCCTCGTTGGCGGCGAAGCGCACCAGGCCCGCGCAGTCCTGCTGGTGCCAGCGCGGGCTGGGGCCCTGGCGCAGCTGTTCCTCGGCGATGCGCACGAACCAGGCGCGGAACACCTGGGACTGCTCGGGGTCGAGCGCGGCGCTGCCGGCCTGGGCCGCCTGGGCGGCCCACAGGCCGAGCGCCAGCAGCAGCGCCCGTGGCCTCACAGCGCGCGCCACTGCAGCGGCAGCCATTGCCAGGGTTGTTCGGCGTGGCTGCCGGCGGGCAGCCCGAGGGCATAGCCGCCATGCCCGGCCAGGGCCTTCAGGCGCGGCAGCAGCAGGCTGTCGGCGGCGTTGCGGAACACCGGCTCCATGTCCTGCGGCAGGCTGTCCAGGGTCTCGCGCTGCAGCAGCGTGGACAGCGACTGCGGCGCCAGGTAGGCCGGCACCAGGGCATCCCTGGGCAGCACGTCGGCCAGCGGCGGGAAGCGCTTGTCGAGGGTGCCCAGGGCCTTGTCCAGCAACTGGTCGTCGAGGGAGAACAGCAGGGTGCTGCCCTGCCGCGCCAGGCCGACACGGAAGAAGCCGCGGCCGCTGACGGCGTCCGGGTCGGCCGCATCGGCGGCGGCGTACTGGCCGAAATTGGAGCTGACCTGGCGCAGCCACTTGTGGGTATCGCCCTGGTTCTGCTCGTCCACCGGGAAGTTGCCGCCCTCGGCGTTGGCCTCGTAGGCGCCCACCAGGCTGGCGAACAGCCTGCCCAGGTCAGCGTCCAGTTCCGGGCCGGGCGGCGCGCTGAGCGTGGCCACCAGCAGCGGCGTGTACAGCCGCGAGTCGGCGTACCAGCACAGCCCGGCGGCGCCGGACAGGTGCTCGGAGAAGGCCGCGGCCATCTTCTGCTCGGCGCCCAGGCGCACCAGCAGGCTGTCGTACAGGCCCGGGGTCAGCGGCAAGGCCACGCAGGCGCTGGCGCCCATGGGCATGGCCTGCCACATGGGGGTGAAGTCCAGGTCCGGCTGGCGCTCCACCGGGTTCAGCGCCAGGTAGCTGTTCCAGCCCTTGGCGTCCTTGTCGAAGCGCACCCCGGCGAAGGCCGGGATGAAGCGCTGGTAGCCCATGGCCAGGGCACCGGCGCCGAGGCTGACGCGCTGGCTCAGCTCGCCGCGCGGGCCCAGGCCGAAGGCGCGGGGGAAGGCCTCGTCGTCGCCGCCCAGCAGCGCGGCCAGGTCGGCGCCGACCTGGGCGTCGGCCTCGCCCATTTCATCGTCGGCGGCCTGGGGGAAGAGCATCTTCGGGTTGGACAGCAGCACCAGATAGTCGCCGCTGGAGGCGAACAGCAGGGTCTTCTGGCCGTTGTAGCGCAGGCGGTAGACGCCAGCGCCGCCCTTCAGCTCGCCGACCTTGCGCAGCTGGCTGTCGTCGGCGGCGAGGTGCGCCAGGGGCTCCAGCAGCCTGGCCAGGCCACCGCGCTTCATCACCACCAGGAAGTCGCGCAGGCGGCCGTCGGCGCCGCGCCACAGAGCGACCTGGGCCGGCTGGTCGAGCAACTCCTCGACCAGGTTGTCCTTCAGCGTCAGGTCGTGTTCGTAGACGATGCGCCGCAGGCTGCCGGCCAGGCCGAGGCGGTCGCCGTCGTTCTCGTAGTAGAAGACGAAGTCCTCGGTGAGGGTGTCGCGCAGCAGCGGCACCTCCAGCAGCTCCTTGGGCAGGCGGGCGAGCGAGGCGCTTTCGATCAGCGCGTCGGGGTGCCTGATGTCGCGGCCCTGGGCGTTGGCCGGCGGCGCCTCCAGCCCCGGCAGCGGGCCGCTGGGCGGCGCGGTGACGACGTAGCGCAGCAGCAGGCCGCCGAGGACCAGCAGCACCAGCGCCAGGCCGCCGATGATCAGCGGCCAGCGCTTCACGCCGGGGCTGTCGGCGGCGGGAGTGGGGGGACTGGGGGTGGTGTTGTCGCTCATGCGTGCTCGATCCTGTTGCATCCCTGGCAGGGGACGGCTCTCAATAGGTGAAGGTCTTGACCAGGACCAGGTCGCCGATGGTGCGCAGCGGCACCACGAAGGTCTCGCGCTTCTCGTCGACGCTGTTCTCGTTGAACACCAGGTTGACCTGGGCGGTGATGACCTCCTGCTGGTTGGCGCCGGCCTGGAAGTTATAGCCCTGGGCGCCGAAATTGCCCCAGTAGTTCACGTAGACCAGGTAGGTGCCGTGCAGCGGCGCGGCCATGCTGAACATTTCCGGGCCGGGGCCGTCGACGCCGTCCGGGTCCAGGCCGCCGCCGTTGTTCAGCCGCGGCCGGGCCCAGAAGGCGTGCTGGCCGTCGGGGGTGACGATGTGCAGGTCCAGCTCGGCCTTGGGGTCGTCCCAGCCCAGGGCCACGCGCACCCGCGGCGGAATGCGCCCGGCGTTGGCCTCGTAGAACTGCACGCGCTTGAGCGACTGGCCGTCGGCGCTGGCCACCTCGACGCTGTTGGAGCCCGCGCCGAAGGCATAGGGCCGGACGAAGTGCCCCTGGGCATCGGTATACAGGGGCAGCGGGTTGCCGTTGACCACCAGGCGCTGGGCGCGGTCGGTGCCGGCGAGCTGCTTCAGGTCGCCCTCGATCAGGCTGCGGCCGCGCTGGCCGCCGCGGTCGATGGGCGGGGTGGGATAGGCCACGCGCGGGCTGTCGAGGTCGTCGAGCAACCCCGAGTAGCGCCAGCCGCCGGCCGGGCTGGACAATTCGGCGCCCGGCCCGGCGTACGACGACGCCAGCCACAGCAGGCCGAGCAGCAGCGCGAGGCTGCGGGCGGAATCCTGGAAACGCATGAGCAATCCTTTGTCGCGCGTTGGAGGGGTAAGTGTAACCGCCTGTAAAACAGCTTGAAATGGCCTTCGGGCAGAGTAAGTGATGCCGTCTGCGAATTCAGAATCTGCTTAGACCGTTCCCCAACAGGCGGCGCTTATCCAGGACGTAGGGCGCATAACGCCTACGGCGTTATCCGCCGTTTGACCTCGATCCCGGGCGCGCTTCGAACTCGGTCACGGAGCGCCCCTTTCCGGGCACTCCGAGTTCGACTGCGACACCGGGCATAAGCTCGGTGTAACGGCGGATAACCGCGAACGGTCATTCGCCCTACGCCGAGGGTGGGCTGGGCGTAGGGCGCATAACGCCTACGGCGTTATCCGCCGTTTGACCTCGATCCCGGGCGCGCTTCGAACTCGGTCACGGAGCGCCCCTTTCCGGGCACTCCGAGTTCGACTGCGACACCGGGCATAAGCTCGGTGTAACGGCGGATAACCGCGAACGGTCATTCGCCCTACGCCGAGGGTGGGCTGGGCGTAGGGCGCATAACGCCTACGGCGTTATCCGCCGTTTGACCTCGATCCCGGGCGCGCTTCGAACTCGGTCACGGAGCGCCTCTTTCCGGGCACTCCGAATTCGACTGCGACACCGGGCATAAGCTCGGTGTAACGGCGGATAACCGCGAACGGTTATACGCCCTACGCCGAGGGTGGGCTGGGCGTAGGGCGGATAACGCCTACGGCGTTATCCGCCGTTTGACCTCGATCCCAGGCGCGCTTCGAGCTCGGTCACGGAGCGCCTCTTTCCGGGCACTCCGAATTCGACTGCGACACCGGGCATAAGCTCGGTGTAACGGCGGATAACCGCGAACGGTTATACGCCCTACGCCGAGGGTGGGCTGGGCGTAGGGCGGATAACGCCTACGGCGTTATCCGCCGTTTGACCTCGATCCCAGGCGCGCTTCGAGCTCGGTCACGGAGCGCCTCTTTCCGGGCACTCCGAATTCGACTGCGACACCGGGCATAAGCTCGGTGTAACGGCGGATAACCGCGAACGGTTATACGCCCTACGAACTTGCCGGCTGACGCTGCGATTCGGGGGTTGGGCAGCTCAGATCCACCCACCCCACTGCAGGATGAACAACCCGACATTGGTGGTCAGCGCCGCCGCCAGGGTGGTGATGACAATGATCGAGGCCGCCAGTTCGGCGTTGCCCTGGGCGGCGCGGGCCATCACGTAGCTGGCCGCCGCCGTGGGGCTGGCGAAGTAGAGGAACAGCACGCCCAGTTCGGCGCCGCGGAAGCCGCACAGCCAGGCGGCGACGGTGCACAGCGCGGGCAGCCAGACCATTTTCATCAGGCTGGCGCTCAGGGCCAGGCTGCCGCTGCTGCGCAGGGCCGGCAGCGACAGGGTGCCGCCGATGCAGACCAGCGCCAGGGGCAGGGTCATCTGCGCGAAGTAGTCGCCGGAGGTGAGCACCCAGGCCGGCAGCCGAATGCCCCACCAGGCGAACGGGAAGGCCGCCAGCACGCCGAGGATCAGCGGGTTGAGCAGCACCTGGCGGGCGATGCTCAGCGGGTCGGACTTCAGTACCGGGCTGTAAATCGCCAGGACCACGGTAGCCAGCGTGTTGTAGCAGAGGATCACCAGGGCCGCGAGCACCGAGCCCAGGGCCAGGCCGTGCTCGCCGTAGAGGCTGGTGGCCAGGGCCAGGCCGACGATGCCGTTGTTGCCGCGGAAGGCGCCTTGCACGTAGACGCCGCGTTCCTCGCGCGGCACCCGCCAGAGCGCCCAGCCCCAGGCGAGGAGGAAGCCGCCGAGGGTCGCCAGGCAGAAGAACGTCAGCACCGCCGGGCTGGCCGCGCGGTGCAGGTCGGAATGGTAGATGCCGAGGAACAGCATCACCGGCATGGTGGCGTTGAACACCAGGGCCGAGGCGGTCTGGATGAAGCCCTGGTCGATCCAGCCGACGCGCCGGAGCAACACGCCGATGAACAGCATGGAGAACACCGGCGCGGTGATGCCGAGTGTCTGGAACAGCAGTGCGAGCATGGAGGGGAAACGCCGGCGGAAAAACTGCGGCGATCATAGCAAGGGGCACTGCTTCGCGTGCTAACGATTTGCCTCAGGCGGGCTCCGCTTCCTCGGCGCCCGCCCGCGGGCGCTCGGGCGCCGGCAGCTCCAGCGGGCGCTGCTCGTCCAGGCGGGTGAGCTTGCCGTCGACGCTGGCGCCGTTTTCCATGCTCAGTTGGCGGTAGTGGATGTTGCCGATGACGCGGGCGTTGGAATGCAGCTCCAGCAAGTGCTCGACGTACAGGTCGCCGACGATGGTGCCGTCGATGAGCGCGTCGTAGCTGCTCACGCAGCCCTCGATCCGCCCTTCCGCACCCAGGGCCAGCAGGCTCTGGGTGCCCGGCTTGTGGCGCACGTTGCCCTGGATGCGGCCCTGGACCTTCAGGCCCTCCTCGAACTCCAGGTCGCCCACCAGCGCCAGGTTGCCCGACAGCAGGCTGGAAAACCTGTCCACCGCCACCTGCGGCCCCTTCTTCTTGCTGTTGAACATGTTCGTCCTCCTGCGGATCACTTGGCGGGTTTCTGCTGGCGGTAGAACGCCAGGTCGGTCTTGAGCTTCTTGAGTTCCCCGGACATCTGCTCGATGCGCCGCTCCAGTTGCTCGCGCGTGGCCTGCGCCTCGTCGGCCAGCAGGCGCTGGCGCTGCAGGTCGGCGGCCAGCGCGGCGTTGCCGGCCTGCAGCTCATCGATGCGCTGCTGCACCCCGTCCTGCTGTGCGCCGCGCCAGAAGTGCAGCGCGGCGAAGGCCACGGCCAGCGCCAGCGCGGCCCAGAGCAGCGGCCGGTAGCTGCGCGCCACCTGCGCCCGCGGCTGGTGCTCGGCGCGCAGCAGCTCGCGGGTGGTCGAGGGCCTAGTCCTGGGCCAGCGCATCGAGGGCCTTCTCCATGTCGCCCAGGGAGAGGAAGTGCTGCGGGTCGACGAACTCGCCGCGGTAGAGCACTTCGAAGTGCAGGTGCGAGCCGGTGGAACGGCCCGTGGAACCCATGGCGGCGATGCGCTGGCCGGGCATCACCACCTCGCCGACGCGCACGTGGAGCTTCGACAGGTGCGCGTAGCGGGTGAGCAGGCCGTTGCCATGGTCGATCTCCACGCGGATGCCGTAGGAGCTGAAAGGCCCGGCCGCGACCACCCGGCCGCCGGCGGCGGCCTGGATCTCGGTGCCGCTGGGCGCGGCGAAGTCGAGCCCGGAGTGGAAGGCCAGGCGGCGGTTGAACGGGTCCACCCGGTTGCCGAAGGCCGAGCCCAGGCGCGCCTTGCCCACCGGGCGATGGGTGGGGATGGCGAGGAAGTCGGCGTTGCGCCGCGACACCGCGTCCAGCAGCAGGTCGAGCTGGCGGCGCAGGCAGCGGGCGGCCGCGGTGCCCTGCTGCACGTCGACCAGCGGCGCGGCCTGGCACGGCCGCGGCGGCAGCAGCAGGCCGCCCTCCCCGTCCTCCTGCGGCGCCGCGGCGTCGCCGGGCACCAGGGCGGGGTCGATGCGCGCCAGCTTGCGGGCGATTTCCTCGTGGCCGTCGACCACCTTGAGCAGGTAGGCGGCGTCCTTCTCCAGCACCTGCAGGCGCCCGGCCAGCTCGCCCAGGCGCGCCACGGCGAAGCGCTGTTCCGGGGTTTCGCCCGGGGCGGCCTCGGCCACGGCGGCGGCGGGCGCCATCGCGCGGCCGAACCAGAGGCCGCCGGCGAAGGCCAGGGCGCCGAGCAGCAGGGCGAGGCCGGCGGCGGCCAGCAGCCAGCGACGCAGGTTGACCAGGCGCAGCGGCTCGCGGGTCAGCGCCTGCCAGGAAGGCAAGAGAACGTGCATTGGGGTACCCAGGCGACGAAACAGGAGAACCTTTTAGAGGAAAGTCGCCGAGGGTACCGGGTAGCAGGCCCGTTAGGCTGGCCTGATGAGCGAATCTGCCAACTGTTTATGAATTTTCCTACCCCGCCCGTGCAAGCCGTTGGCAAGATGTTTCACCACGGCGCCCCGGGCGGGGCAGGCCTCAGGCCGGCAGCACCGCCTCGACCTCGCGCAGGTGGCGATCCTCCAGGCGCAGCTGGCGGTCGTGGAAGCGCTTGAGGTCGGCGCGGTGGCCGACGCTGACCAGGGTCACGCCGGGCAGTTGCTCCAGCAGGGTCTGGTAGAGCGCGGCCTCGTCGTTGTCGTCCAGCGCCGAGGTGGCTTCGTCGAGGAACAGCCAGGCCGGCGCGTAGAGCAGCGCGCGGGCGATGGCCAGGCGCTGCTGCTCGCCCGGCGAGAGCAGGCGCTGCCAGTGCTGGGCCTCGTCCAGGCGCTCGCCCAGATGCTCCAGGCGGCATTGCCGCAGCACCTCGCGCAGGCGCTCGGGGGCGTGCCGGCCGGGCGCCTCGGGGTAGCTCAGGGCCTCGGCCAGGCTGCCGATCGGCAGGTAGGGCTTCTGCGGCAGGAACAGCGTGCGCGCCGCCGGCATCAGCACCTGCCCGGCGCCGAAGCGCCAGAGCCCGCTCATGGCCCGCAGCAGGGTGCTCTTGCCGGCGCCCGAGGGGCCGCTGACGAGAACGTGTTCGCCAGCCCGCAAGCTGAGGCTGGTGGGCTCCAGCAGCACGCTGCCGTCGGCCAGGCGCAGGCTCAGGTGGTCGAGCTGCAGGTTGTCGCCGGCGGCCCGCACCGCGATGCCCTCGTGCTCGCCGGCCACCTCGTCCATGGCATTGCGGAAGCTCAGCAGACGGTCGCAGGTGGCGCGCCAGGTGGCCAGGCTGGCGTAGGCGTCGATGAACCAGCTCAGGCCGTCCTGGACGTTGCCGAAGGCGGAGTTGATCTGCATGAGCTCGCCGAGCTGGATCTTGCCGGCGAAGTAGCGCGGCGCGGCCACCACGATGGGGAAGATGATGGCGATCTGGGCGTAGCCGGAGCTGAAGAAGGTCAGGCGCTTCTGCACCTTCATCAGTTCCCAGAAGTTGCCCCAGACGTTGCGGAAGCGCGTCATCAGGCGTTCGTTCTCGCTGCCTTCGCCGTTGTACAGAGCGATGCTCTCGGCGTTCTCGCGGATGCGCACCAGGCCGAAGCGCAGGTCGGCCTCGTAGCGCTGCTGCTGGTTGTTCAGGCCGATCAGGCGGCGGGCGATCAGGTGCGTCAGCCAGCTGCCGACCAGGGCATAGAGCAGCGCGGCCCAGAACATGTAGCCGGGGATGGAGACGCCGAACAGCTCGATGCTGCCGGACACGCCCCAGAGGATCACCGAGAAGGACACCAGGCTGACCAGGTTGCGGATCAGCCCCAGGCCCAGGCTCAGGGTGGTGTCGGTGAAGCTGTTGAGGTCCTCGGACAGGCGCTGGTCGGGGTTGTCGGTGTAGCCGCGCTGTTCCAGGCGGTAGTAGTTCTTGTCGGAAAGCCAGGCGGCGAAGTGCTTCTCGGTGAGCCAGCGGCGCCAGCGGATGGTCAGCATCTGCGTCAGGTACAGCCGGTACACGGCGACCAGGATGGCCACCGCGGCGATGCCGCAGAAGTACAGGATCAGGCGGACGAAGGCGTCCAGGTCCTTGTTCTGCAGGGCGTTGTAGAAGTCGCGGTACCAGGTGTTGACCCACACCGAGACACCGACGCCGACCAGCGACAGCGCAATCACCACGACCAGCAGCAGCCAGGCCATGCCCTTCTCTTCGCTGCGCCAGTACGGCGCCGTCAGTTTCCACACCTGGGAGAAGAATCGCTCGCGAACGGCATCGTTCGCGGCACGGTACTCGGCGCTTTCAGTCATCGGGTCGGGCTCAGCACGGGCACAAAAAAAAGAGCGCCCAGTTGGCGCTCCCTGTCTAGAACCTGTCTACGATCTGCTGCGCGTCGGCATAACCGCGTTAAAAACAGGCGAGTGATGCTCATTTAGCGGACTAAACTGCGCTCCCTCGCCTGTTTTCGCCTTGTTCTGCGCTAGCTCGCGAGATCGTAGATACAGCTTCTTATGAATTCCTTAACGCCTCACCGGGCGCTTCTGCAGCTTACGCTGCAACGTCCGCCGATGCATCCCCAGGGCGCGGGCGGTGGCGGAAATATTGCCGTCGTGCTCGGCCAGCACGCGCTGGATGTGCTCCCACTGCAGGCGGTCCACCGACATGGGGTTTTCCGGCACCAGGCTGTCCAGGTCGGCGTGCTGCGAGAGCAGCGCGGTCAGCACGTCGTCGGCGTCGGCCGGCTTGCACAGGTAGTTGGTGGCGCCGCGCTTGATGGCCTCCACCGCGGTGGCGATGCTGGAGTAGCCGGTGAGGATCACCACGCGCATCTCCGCGTCCAGCTCCAGCAGCTTGGGCAGCAGCACCAGGCCGGAGTCGCCGTCCATCTTCAGGTCCAGCACGGCGTAGTCGGGCAGGTCCTCCCTGGCCAGCGCCAGGCCTTCCTCGGCGGAGCCGGCGACCGATACGCGCAGGCCGCGGCGGCTCATGGCGCGCGCCATCACGCGGGTGAAGGTGGCGTCGTCGTCCACCAGCAGCAGGTGGGGTTGCTCTTCGCCTTCGAACAGGTTCTCTTCGCTCATGGGTACTTCCTCGCGCGTGGGTTCACACCACACCGTAACTGCGCGGCAGGCGCAGCTCGGTAAGCGTGCCGCCGTCTTCGTGGTTGTACAACTTCACCGTGCCGCCGGCGCGGGTGACGCTGGCCTGGCTGAGGAACAGGCCGAGGCCGAAGCCCTTGCCCTTGGTGGTGAAGAAGGGTTTGCCGAGTTGCTCGGCGATCGCCAGGGGCACGCCGGGGCCGTGGTCGCGGATGCTCAGGCAGATAGTGGAGGCGTCCCAGTCGACGCTGATCTCGAGGTCGTCCGGGCAGGCGTCGGCGGCGTTGTTCAGCAGGTTCAGCAGGGCCTGGGTGAGGTCGGTGGGCGGCGTCAGCCGCGGGGCGCTGCCGGGGCCCAGGTTCAGGTAGCGGTAGGTGGCTTCCGGGCGCATCAGGTGCCAGCGGCGCAGCACCGCCTCCAGCCATTCGTTGGCGCCCTGCTCCTGGATGGCCTGGCGGCGGTCGGCCTCGGCGGCGCGCACCAGTTGCTGCAGGGTGTCCTTGCACAGCTTGACCTGCTCCTGCAGCAGCGCCAGGTCTTCCTGCAGCAGCGGGTCCTTCGGGTGCGCCTGGCGCAGTTCCTTGAGCAGCACGCTCATGGTCGCCAGCGGCGTGCCCAGCTCATGGGCGGCGCCGGCGGCCTGGGTGGCCACGGCCAGCAGCTGCTGGTCGCGCATGCTCTCCTCGCGGCGCTGCGCGACTATCTGCTCCTGGCGGCGCAGCGCCTGGGACATGCGCGCGACGAAGAAGGTGATCAGCCCGGCGGCCAGGGCGAAGCTCAGCCACATGCCGTAGATCAGCAGGTAGTCGCGCTGCACCGGGGCCATGTTCAGCGGGTGGAACCACACCAGCAGCACCGTGTAGGCGGCCAGGGCCAGGCCGGCGAGGACGATGGTGTAGAGCCACGGCAGGGTCGCCGCGGCGATGGTCAGCGGCACCAGGTAATAGGAGACGAAGGGGTTGGACGAGCCGCCGGAGAAGTACAGCAGGGCGCTGTGGATGATCAGGTCGCAGCCCAGCTGCACCGAGTACTCCAGCTCGGTCACCGGCCAGGGCCCGCGCAGGCGCAGGGCGGTGGCCAGGCACAGCACCAGGGACACGCCGAGGGTCACCCCCAGGGCCGCCCAGGGCAGCGCGAGCAACTGGGCCTTGTAGGCGATGCCCACCGAACCGGCCTGTGCGGCCAATACGAGAATACGGATGAGCGTCAGGTGCAGCAGGTTCTGCCGGCTGGCGGATAACTGGAAAACCGGTGTGCGCATGGTGAATTCCGGAATTTGCGCGAGTATAGCCAAGCCCCTTCCCCTCTCGGTGCGTCATAGCGACACAGCATACGAGATAAAGGCTATCGCGATTCAACCCCTTTGAACGCCGACCTGCGTCAAAAGGTCTGACGGTCCATGTGCGGGTTCGTCTACCCTGCACCCGGGACTCATTACAGGACCAAGGAGTCGATCATGTCCGCATTTAAGAAAAGCCTCGCCGCCCTGGCCGCGTCCGTCGCCCTGGCCGCCACCAGCTTCGCCGCCCACGCCGACGAGCCGCGCTACAACCTGGTGTCGCTGCACGCCGAGGCCAGCCAGGAAGTGGCCCACGACCAGATGCACGTGACCCTCTTCAACGAGGCCCAGGCCAGCGACCCGGCCAGGCTCGCCGCCGAGACCACCGACGCGCTCAACGCCGCGGTGACCGAGGCGCGCAAGGTCAAGGGGGTGACCGTGAGCCTGGGCAGCCGCAACAGCTACCCGGTGTACGACGACAAGGGGCAGAAGATCACCGCCTGGCGCGAACGCGCCGAGCTGCGCCTGGAAAGCCCGGACTTCGCCGCGCTGTCGCAGCTCACCGCCAGCCTGCTGGGCAAGCTGAAGATGGGCAACATGAGCTTCAGCATCGCCGACGCCACCCGCCAGCAGAACGAGGACAGCCTGATGAAGAACGCCGTGGCCGCGTTCAAGGCACGCGCCCAGCTGCTGACCGACTCCCTCGGCGGCAAGGGCTACCGCCTGGTCAACCTGAACCTGAACAGCGCCGGCGCGCCGCGGCCGATGCCGGTGATGCGCATGGCAGCGATGAAGGCCGACGCCGGCTACGGCGCGGCGCCGGAGATCGAGGCCGGCACCAGCCAGGTCACGGTGACCGCCGACGGCACCATCGAAGTGCAGATGCCCTGAGCCGCTGGCCCGCCGCCTCGCCCATCCCCCGGGCATGGGCGGCGGGCTTCTTGCGATATTGCGACATTCCCTTACGACTTCATCACAGCTTCTACACTGTGGCGGGTGTGGCCCTTGCGCCCGGCATGTGCCCTGCATAGTTTCAGGCGACACGCCCCACAAGGGCGTGCCTCGATGACAACCACAACAAACTGAGGTCAGCATGCGCAAGAATGCCGTCATCCGCTCCATGATCGCCGCTGGGTTGATCGCCAGCGCTCCCTTCGCCCACGCCGCCGGCAACCTGGTGTTCTGCTCCGAGGGCAGCCCGGCGGGCTTCGACCCCGGCCAGTACACCACCGGCACCGATTTCGACGCCGCCGCCGAGACCGTGTTCAACCGCCTGACCCAGTTCGAGCGCGGCGGCACCCAGGTGATCCCCGGCCTGGCCGAGAAGTGGGACGTATCCGATGACGGCAAGACCTACACCTTCCACCTGCGCCACGGCGTGAAGTTCCACACCACCGACTACTTCAAGCCCAGCCGCGAGTTCAACGCCGACGACGTGCTGTTCACCTTCAACCGCATGCTCGACAAGAACCACCCGTTCCGCAAGGCCTACCCCACCGAGTTCCCCTACTTCACCGACATGGGCATGGACGCCAACATCGCCAAGGTGGAGAAGGTCGACGACTACACCGTGAAGTTCAGCCTCAACGAGGTCGACGCCGCCTTCATCCAGAACCTGGCCATGAGCTTCGCCTCCATCCAGTCCGCCGAGTACGCCGACCAGTTGCTCAAGCGGAACAGGGCCAGCGACATCAACCAGAAGCCGATCGGCACCGGGCCCTTCGTGTTCAGCCGCTACCAGAAGGACGCGATGATCCGCTTCAAGGCCAACAAGGACTACTGGGTGCCCGGCGAGGTGAAGATCGACAACCTGATCTTCGCCATCAACACCGACGCCTCGGTGCGCATGCAGAAGCTCAAGGCCAACGAGTGCCAGATCACCCTGTTCCCGCGCCCGGCGGACCTGGAGTCGCTGAAGAAGGACGCCAACCTGAACATGCCCTCGCAGCCGGGCTTCAACCTCGGCTACATCGCCTACAACGTGCTGCACAAGCCGCTGGACAAGCTGGAAGTGCGCGAGGCGCTGGACATGGCGGTGAACAAGAAGGCCATCATCGACGCCGTCTACCAGGGCGCCGGCCAGCTCGCCGTGAACGGCATGCCGCCGACCCAGTGGTCCTACGACGACAGCATCAAGGACGCCGGCTACAACCCGGAAAAGGCCAGGGAACTGCTGAAGAAGGCCGGCGTGCCCGAAGGCACCGAGATCACCCTGTGGGCCATGCCGGTGCAGCGCCCCTACAACCCCAACGCCAAGCTGATGGCCGAGATGCTCCAGGCCGACTGGGCCAAGGTCGGCATCAAGGCGAAGATCGTCACCTACGAGTGGGGCGAATACATCAAGCGCGCCAAGGCCGGCGAGCACGACGCCATGCTGATCGGCTGGAGCGGCGACAACGGTGACCCGGACAACTGGCTGGGCACCCTGTACAGCTGCGACGCGGTCAACGGCAACAACTTCTCCAAATGGTGCGACCAGCCCTACGACAAGCTGATCAAGGAAGCCAAGCGCACCCCCGACCAGGCCAAGCGCACCGAGCTGTACAAGCAGGCCCAGCACATCCTCAAGGAACAGGTGCCGATCACCCCGATCGCCCACTCCACCGTGTACCAGCCGATGCGCAAGACGGTCGAGGACTTCAAGATCAGCCCCTTCGCGCTCAACTCCTTCTACGGCGTGGGCGTCGGCAAGTAAGGCCCGCGGCCGCCGCGAGGCGGCCGTCACGCCATGCTGAGCTGGCTACAGCCGCTTGCCGATAGACGACCGGGCCGCCCCACGTGGGCGGCCCTGGCGTTGCTGCTCGCCGCCGCGCCGGCGCCGGCCCGGCCCCTGGTGGTGTGCACCGAGGGCAGCCCGGAAGGCTTCGACATCACCCAGTACACCGCCGCCACCACCGCCGACGCCACGGCCGAGACAGTGTACGAACGCCTGGTGCAGTTCGCCCCCGGCAGCACCCGGGTGGTCCCCGCGCTGGCGCAGAGCTGGGACATCAGCGCCGACGGCCTGGCCTACACCTTCCACCTGCGCCCGGGCGTGAAGTTCCAGCACACCGACTACTTCACCCCCAGCCGCACCTTCAACGCCGACGACGTGCTCTGGAGCTTCCAGCGCCAGCTCGACCCGGCGCACCCGTGGAACAGGCTGGCCCCGCGCGGCTTCCCCTACGCCCAGTCGATGGGCCTGCCGGGGTTGATCGAGCGCATCGACAAGCTCGACGCGCTGACCGTGCGCTTCACCCTGCGCCACCCCGAGGCGCCCTTCCTCGCCGACCTGGCCATGGGCTTCGCCTCCATCTACTCGGCCGAGTACGCCGACCTGCTGCTGGCGGCCGGCAAGCCCGAGCAACTGAACAACCTGCCCCTGGGCACCGGGCCCTTCGTCTTCCAGCGCTACCAGAAGGACGCCCAGGTGCGCTTCGCCGCCAACCCCGACTACTGGGGCGGCACGCCGAAGATCGAGCGCCTGCTGCTGGCGATCACCCCCGACCCCAGCGTGCGCATCCAGAAGCTGCGCGCCGGCGACTGCCAGGTGGCCGTGTACCCGCGGCCCACGGACATCCCCGAGCTGCGCCGGGACCCGCGGCTGAAGGTGGAGGAACTGGACTCGCTGCTGGTCGCCTACGTCGCCATCAACACCCGGCACAAGCCGCTGGACGACGTGCGCGTGCGCCAGGCCATCAACCTCGCCTTCGACCGCGACGCCTACCGCAAGGCGCAGTTCGGCGAGGGCGGCGCCAGCCCGGCGGTGGCGCCCTACCCGCCGACGCTGTGGGGCTCGGACCCGGACCTGAAGGGCTGGCCGCGCGACCTCGAACGGGCCCGCCAGCTGCTGGCCGAGGCCGGCGTGCAACCCGGGCAGAAACTCAGCATCTGGACCCGCCCCGGCGGCGGCCCGGCCAACCCCAACCCCGGCATAGGCGCGCAGATGCTGCAGAACGACCTGGGCAAGCTGGGCGTCCGCGCCGACATCCGCGTCTACGAATGGGGCGAACTGATCCGCCGCGCCAAGCACGGCGAGCACGACCTGGTGTTCATGGGCTGGGTGGGCGACAACGGCGACCCGGACAACTTCCTCACCCCCAACCTGTCCTGCGCGGCGGCGCAGAGCGGCGAGAACATGGCCGGCTGGTGCAACGCCCAGTTCGACGACCTGCTGCGCCAGGCCCGCGCCAGCACCGACCAGGACGCCCGCGCCGCGCTCTACCGCCAGGCCCTGGCGATCTTCCAGCGCGAGGCGCCCTGGATAGCCCTGGCCTACCCCAAGCAGTTCGTGGCGCTGAGCCCACGGGTGAAAGGCTTCACCCTGAGCCCGCTGGGTTCGAACAATTTCACCCACGTCGAGCTGGGCCCGTGAGGCGCGTTCCGTAGGGCGAATCGCGGACGAAGTCCGCTCCTATGTATGGACTCACCCCCACCGTCAACCCGCTTTTGAACAGAGGAACCCGATTGCATCTATGTATTAGGC
>NZ_JAZAQP010000075.1:0-21989 GCF_036231725.1 Pseudomonas sp. JH-2
GCGGGATGGAGCAGTCTGGTAGCTCGTCGGGCTCATAACCCGAAGGTCGTTGGTTCAAATCCAGCTCCCGCAACCAGTTATGGCAGAGCCCCTTTTCAGGGGCTTTTTGCTAGCTGGACAGTCCGCGCCGCCGATGCAGGGCGGCCCTTTAGGGATGGGCGTTTCGCCCATTTTTCGTTTCTACGGCATACGCGAGGCGATCAGGTGTCGAGCAAGCTAGAACAGTTGCAGGCCTTGCTGGCCCCTGTGGTAGAGGCGCTCGGCTACGAGTGCTGGGGCCTCGAGTTCCTGTCCCAGGGACGTCATTCCCTGCTGAGGGTCTATATCGACAAGGCCGACGGCATCCTGATCGAGGACTGCGAAAAGGTCAGTCGTCAGGTCAGCGGCGTACTGGACGTCGAAGACCCGATCAGCGGCGAATACACCCTGGAGGTTTCCTCCCCGGGCATGGACCGTCCGCTGTTCACCCTCGAGCAGTTCGCCCGCTACGTTGGCGAGCAAGTGAAGATCAAGCTGCGCGTGCCCTTCGAGCGGCGGCGCAACTTCCAGGGCATCCTCCGCGGTGTGGAGGAGCAGGACGTGGTGGTCCTGGTGGAGGACCACGAATACCTGCTGCCGATCGATTCGATCGATAAGGCCAACATCATTCCCCGATTTGAGTGAGCCGCGGATCAAGCGGATTCCAATGGATTGAAAGGCGAGGCGTACGATGAGCAAAGAAGTACTGCTGGTTGTTGAGTCGGTGTCCAACGAGAAGGGCGTACCGCCCGGCGTGATTTTCGAAGCGCTGGAACTGGCTCTGGCGACCGCCACCAAGAAGCGTTTCGAGGACGAGGTCGACCTGCGCGTGCAGATCAACCGCGCCAACGGCAACTACGACACCTTCCGCCGCTGGACCGTGGTCGAAGACGAGGACTACTCCAACCCGGCCGCCGAGCTGACCGTCGAGGACGTGCAGGAAAGCCATCCGGGCACCAAGGCCGGCGACGTCATCGAAGAGAAGATCGAGTCCATCGAGTTCGGCCGCATCGCCGCCCAGACCGCCAAGCAGGTCATCGTGCAGAAGGTCCGCGAGGCCGAGCGCGCCCAGGTGGTCGACGCCTACCGCGAGAAGGTCGGCGAGATCATCTCCGGCACCGTCAAGAAGGTCACCCGCGACAACGTCATCGTCGACCTGGGCAACAACGCCGAAGCGCTGCTGGCCCGCGACCAGATCATCCCGCGCGAGACCTTCCGCGTCGGCACCCGCGTGCGTGCCCTGCTCAAGGAAATCCGCAGCGAGAACCGCGGCCCGCAACTGGTCCTCTCGCGCACCGCGCCGGAGATGCTGATCGAGCTGTTCCGCATCGAGGTGCCGGAAATCGCCGAGCAGCTGATCGATGTCATGGCCGCCGCCCGGGACCCGGGTTCGCGCGCCAAGATCGCGGTACGCTCCAAGGACAAGCGCATCGACCCGCAGGGCGCCTGCATCGGCATGCGTGGTTCGCGCGTCCAGGCCGTCTCCGGCGAGCTGGGTGGTGAGCGCGTGGATATCGTGCTCTGGGACGACAACCCGGCGCAGTTCGTCATCAACGCCATGGCCCCGGCCGAAGTGGCGGCGATCATCGTCGACGAAGATACCCACACCATGGATATCGCCGTCGCCGAGGACAACCTGGCCCAGGCCATCGGCCGCAGCGGCCAGAACGTCCGCCTGGCCAGCCAGCTGACCGGCTGGACGCTGAACGTGATGACCGAGGCCGACATCCAGGCCAAGCAGCAGGCCGAGACCGGTGACATCCTGCAGCGCTTCGTCGACGAGCTGGATGTCGACGAGGAGCTGGCCCAGGTGCTGGTCGAGGAAGGCTTCACCACCCTGGAAGAAATCGCCTACGTACCGATGGAAGAGATGCTCAACATCGACGGCTTCGACGAGGACATCGTCAACGAGCTGCGCTCGCGCGCCAAGGACCGTCTGTTGACCAAAGCCATCGCGACCGAGGAAAAACTTGCCGACGCGCAACCGGCCGAAGACCTGCTCAGCCTCGATGGCATGACCAAAGAGCTGGCCTTGGACCTGGTGCTGCGTGGCGTAACCACCCGTGAAGATCTTGCCGAGCAGTCGATCGACGACCTGCTCGACATCGACGGCATGGACGAAGAGCGTGCCGGCAAGTTGATCATGGCCGCCCGGGCCCATTGGTTCGAGTAAGCATTCGCGGCCTGAGGAGAGAAATGCATGACGCAAGTCACGGTGAAAGAACTGGCCAAAACGGTCGATACGCCGGTCGAGCGCCTGCTGCAGCAGATGCGCGAGGCGGGCCTGCCGCACAGCAGTGCCGAGCAGGTAGTGACCGACAACGAGAAGCAGGCTCTGCTGGCGCACCTCAAGGGTAGCCATGGCGACCGCCTGGAAGAACCGCGCAAGATCACCCTGCAGCGTAAGACCACTTCCACCCTGCGGGTGGCTGGCAGCAAGACGGTGAGCGTCGAGGTTCGCAAGAAGAAAACCTACGTCAAGCGCAGCCCCGACGAGATCGAGGCCGAGCGTCAGCGCGAGCTGGAAGAGCAGCGCGCCGCCGAAGAGGCCGCTCGCCTGAAGGCAGAGGAAGAGGCCCGTCAGAAGGCCGAGGCCGAAGCCCGCCGTCAGGCCGAGGAAGCGGCCCGTCGCCAGCCTGAACAGGCTCCGCAGCCGGCTGCCCCCGCAGTCGCTGCCGAGGCGCCGGCCGTTGCCGCTGCGGCTGCCGCTCCCGCCGCCGCTCCGGCTGCCGGCGATGAGCGCAAGAAGGAAGCCGAAGTGCGCCGTCCGCCGAAGCGTGGCGAGGAAGACGAGCGTCGTGATCGCAAGCATGCCCAGCATCGCCCGTCGATCAAGGAAAAGGAAAAGACCACTGCTCCGCGCGTTGTCCGCTCCGGCGTGGATGACGATGACAGTTTCGGTCGTCGTGGCGGCGGTCGCGGCAAGTCGAAGCTGAAGAAGCGTAACCAGCACGGGTTCCAGAGCCCGACAGGACCGATTGTGCGCGAAGTGAGTATCGGCGAGACCATCACAGTTGCTGAGCTGGCTCAGCAGATGTCGGTGAAGGGCGCCGAAGTCGTCAAGTTCATGTTCAAGATGGGCACCCCGGTGACCATCAACCAGGTACTCGACCAGGAGACCGCCCAACTGATCGCCGAAGAACTCGGCCACAAGGTCAAGCTGGTCAGCGAGAACGCCCTGGAAGAGCAACTGGCCGAGTCGCTGAAGTTCGAAGGCGAGGCGGTATCCCGTGCGCCGGTGGTGACCGTGATGGGCCACGTCGACCACGGCAAGACCTCGCTGCTCGACTACATCCGTCGCGCCAAGGTGGCCGCGGGCGAAGCCGGTGGCATCACCCAGCACATCGGCGCCTACCACGTGGAAACCGACCGCGGCATGGTCACCTTCCTCGACACCCCCGGCCACGCCGCGTTCACCGCGATGCGTGCCCGTGGTGCCCAGGCGACCGACATCGTCATCCTGGTGGTGGCGGCCGACGACGGCGTGATGCCGCAGACCCAGGAAGCCGTCCAGCACGCGAAAGCCGCTGGCGTGCCGATCGTGGTCGCGATCAACAAGATCGACAAGCCCGACGCCAACCCGGACAACATCAAGAACGGCCTGGCCGCGCTCGACGTGATCCCGGAAGAGTGGGGCGGCGACGCGCCCTTCGTACCGGTCTCGGCGAAGATGGGTACCGGCGTCGACGAACTGCTCGAAGCCGTGCTGCTGCAGGCCGAAGTCCTGGAGCTCAAGGCCACCCCGTCGGCCCCCGGCCGTGGCGTGGTGGTCGAGTCGCGCCTGGACAAGGGCCGTGGCCCGGTGGCCACCGTGCTGGTCCAGGACGGTACCCTGCGCCAGGGCGACATGATCCTCTGCGGCGTCAACTATGGCCGCGTGCGCGCCATGCTCGACGAGAACGGCAAGCCGATCAAGGAAGCCGGCCCGTCCATCCCGGTCGAGATCCTCGGCCTGGACGGCACCCCGGATGCCGGTGACGAAGTGACCGTGGTCGCCGACGAGAAGAAGGCCCGCGAAGTCGCGCTGTTCCGCCAGGGCAAGTTCCGCGAGGTCAAGCTGGCCCGCCAGCAGTCGGCGAAGCTGGAAAACATCTTCGAGAGCATGGGCCAGGAAGAGAAGAAGACCCTCAACATCGTCCTCAAGGCCGACGTTCGGGGTTCCCTGGAAGCCCTGCAGGGCTCGCTCAGCGGCCTGGGCAACGAAGAAGTGCAGGTCCGCGTGGTCGGCGGCGGCGTCGGTGGCATCACCGAGTCCGATGCCAACCTGGCGCTGGCCTCCAACGCGGTGCTGTTCGGCTTCAACGTCCGTGCCGACGCCGGTGCGCGCAAGATCGTCGAGGCCGAAGGCCTGGACATGCGTTACTACAACGTGATCTACGACATCATCGAAGACGTCAAGAAAGCCCTCACCGGCATGCTCGGCAGCGATGTCCGCGAGAACATCCTGGGTATCGCCGAAGTGCGTGACGTGTTCCGTTCGCCGAAGTTCGGCGCGGTCGCCGGCTGCATGGTCACCGAGGGCCTGGTGCACCGCAACCGTCCGATCCGCGTACTGCGCGACGACGTGGTGATCTTCGAGGGCGAGCTGGAATCGCTGCGCCGCTTCAAGGACGACGTTGCCGAAGTCCGTGCCGGCATGGAGTGCGGTATCGGCGTGAAGAGCTACAACGACGTCCGCGTCGGCGACAAGATCGAAGTGTTCGAGAAGGTCGAAGTCGCTCGTACCCTGTAAGGGCAGACGAGCGTAATCGCAGCGCCCGGGCCGGCCATCCGCTGTCCCGGGCGTTTGCCGCTTATTCGTCCGGTGCCTTCGGGCTGCCGGAAGCAGGTTAGGAAAATGGCCAAAGAGTACAGCCGTACCCAGCGTATCGGCGATCAGATGCAGCGCGAACTGGCGCTGCTCATCCAGCGCGAGGTCAAGGACCCGCGCCTGGGCCTGGTGACCATCACCGGCGTCGACGTGGCGCGCGACCTGTCCCACGCCAAGGTGTTCATCACCGTGATGGGGCAGGACGACAATGCCGAGGTGATCAAGCAGAACACCTCGATCCTCAACGACGCCGCCGGTTTCCTGCGCATGCACCTGGGCAAGGCGATGAAGCTGCGCACCGTGCCGCAGCTGCATTTCAGCTACGACGCCAGTATCCGTCGCGGTGCCGAGCTGTCGGCGCTGATCGAGCGGGCGGTGGCCGAAGACCGTCGCCACGGTGGCGGTTCCGAGGAGTAAGGCGTGGCCCAGGTGAAACGTATCCGCCGTGCGGTCGACGGCGTGCTGGTGCTCGACAAGCCGCGCGGCATGAGCTCCAACCAGGCCCTGCAGAAGGTGCGCTGGCTGCTCAACGCCGAGAAGGCCGGGCACACCGGCAGCCTCGACCCCCTGGCCACCGGTGTGCTGCCGCTGTGCTTCGGCGAGGCGACCAAGTTCTCCCAGTACCTGCTCGATGCCGACAAGGGCTACGAGACCCAGGCCCGGCTGGGCGTCACCACCACCACCGGCGACGCCGAGGGCGAGGTGCTCGAGGAGCGCCAGGTGACCGTCGGTCGGGAGGCCCTGGAGGCCGTGCTGCCGCGGTTCCGCGGCGAGATAGAGCAGGTGCCGCCGATGTATTCGGCACTGAAGAAGGACGGCCAGCCGCTGTACAAGCTGGCCCGTGCAGGAGAGGTAGTGGAGCGCGAGGCGCGTTCTGTTACTATTGCGCGCCTGGAACTGCTGGCCTTCGAGGCGCCCTGCGCCACCCTGGCCGTTTCCTGCAGCAAGGGCACCTACATCCGCACCCTGGTCGAGGACATCGGCCGCGAGTTGGGCTGCGGTGCCCATGTGGCCGCACTGCGCCGTACCCAGGCAGGCCCCTTCGGGCTGGCCCAGGCGGTGACGCTGGATGAACTGGTGCAGGCCCACGCCGAGGGCGGCAACGAGGCCCTCGACCGCTTCCTGCTGCCGGTGGATGCCGGCCTGGAACACTGGCCGCTGCTGCAGCTGTCCGAGCACAGCGCCTACTACTGGCTGCATGGGCAGCCGGTACGCGCACCCGAGGCACCGAAGTTCGGCATGCTGCGGGTACAGGATCACGAGGGTCGCTTCATCGGTATCGGTGAGGTGACCGACGACGGGCGTATCGCGCCGCGTCGACTGATTCGGTCGTAAGGCCGGAAACCCGAGGGTGGCTGTCAACAGGCACGGTCACACCTCCTTTATGAACACAGGGAAAAGTCCCTGGCCTGTTACCTCAGAGGAAAGCCCATCATGGCACTGAGCGTCCAAGAGAAAGCCCAGATCGTAAACGAGTACAAGCAAGCTGAAGGCGACACCGGTTCCCCGGAAGTGCAGGTTGCCCTGCTGTCCGCCAACATCAACAAGCTGCAGGACCACTTCAAGGCCAACGGCAAAGACCACCACTCCCGTCGTGGCCTGATCCGCATGGTCAACCAGCGCCGCAAGCTGCTGGACTACCTGAAGAACAAGGACACTGCTCGTTACAGCGCCCTGATCGGTCGCCTGGGCCTGCGTCGCTAAGACGGCAAGCCTGAAGTGGGAAGCTGGGAGTCTGGAGTTGATGGGCGGTGCGAACCGGCCTTCGGCTTCGGGCTCCCGGCTTCTCGCTTTTTAGGGAATGTAATCGGGTCCGACTCCCGGCATTTCCACGATTTCCCCCAAGGCAACTAAGTGAAGGTAAAGACACCGTGAACCCGGTAACCAAGAAATTCCAGTTCGGTCAATCGACCGTAACCCTCGAGACTGGCCGCATCGCCCGCCAGGCCACCGGCGCCGTGCTGGTCAGCATGGACGACGTCACCGTGCTGGTCACCGTCGTGGGCGCCAAGCAGGCCGACCCGAACAAGGGCTTCTTCCCGCTGTCCGTCCACTACCAGGAGAAGACCTACGCAGCCGGCCGCATCCCCGGCGGCTTCTTCAAGCGTGAAGGCCGTCCTTCCGAGAAGGAAACCCTGACCTCGCGCCTGATCGACCGTCCGATCCGCCCGCTGTTCCCCGAAGGCTTCATGAACGAAGTGCAGGTCGTCTGCACCGTCGTTTCCACCGGCAAGAAGACCGATCCGGACATTGCCGCCATGATCGGCACCTCCGCCGCCCTGGCGATCTCCGGCATCCCCTTCGCCGGCCCGATCGGCGCCGCCCGCGTGGGCTTCCACCCGGAAGTCGGCTACATCCTCAACCCGACCTACGAGCAACTGCAGAGCTCCAGCCTCGACATGGTCGTGGCCGGTACCTCCGACGCCGTGCTGATGGTCGAGTCCGAAGCCGACGAGCTGACCGAAGACCAGATGCTGGGCGCCGTGCTGTACGCCCATGAAGAATTCCAGGCGGTCATCCGCGCCGTCGCCGAACTGGCGACCGAAGCCGGCAAGCCGACCTGGAACTGGAGCGCCCCGGCCGAGAACACCGCCCTGGTCAACGCCATCAAGGCCGAGTTCGGTGCTGCGATCTCCGAGGCCTACACCGTTACCATCAAGCAGGACCGCTACGCCGCCCTGGACGCCCTGCGCGAGGAAATCGTCGCCAGGTTCGCCGGCGAAGGCGAAGGCCAGTACCCGGCCAGCGAAGTCAAGGACGTGTTCGGCCTGCTGGAATACCGCACCGTTCGCGAGAACATCGTCAACGGCAAACCGCGTATCGACGGCCGCGACACCCGCACCGTGCGTCCGCTGAAGATCGAAGTCGGCGTACTCGGCAAGACCCACGGTTCGGCCCTGTTCACCCGCGGCGAAACCCAGGCCCTGGTCGTCGCCACCCTCGGCACCGCCCGTGATGCGCAGCTGCTCGACACCCTCGAAGGCGAGCGCAAGGACCCCTTCATGCTGCACTACAACTTCCCGCCGTTCTCGGTGGGCGAGTGCGGCCGCATGGGCAGCCCGGGCCGTCGCGAAATCGGCCACGGCCGCCTGGCCCGCCGTGGCGTCGCCGCCATGCTGCCGGCGCAGGACGAGTTCCCCTACACCATCCGCGTGGTTTCCGAGATCACCGAATCCAACGGTTCCAGCTCCATGGCTTCCGTGTGCGGCGCTTCCCTGGCGCTGATGGACGCCGGCGTGCCGGTCAAGGCGCCGGTTGCCGGTATCGCCATGGGCCTGGTGAAGGAAGGTGACAAGTTCGCCGTCCTGACCGACATCCTGGGTGACGAAGACCACCTGGGCGACATGGACTTCAAGGTCGCCGGTACCGACAAGGGCGTCACCGCCCTGCAGATGGACATCAAGATCAACGGCATCACCGAAGAGATCATGGAGATCGCCCTGGAGCAGGCTCTGGAAGCGCGCCTGAACATCCTCGGCCAGATGAACCAGGTCATCGCCCAGCCGCGCGCCGAGCTGTCGGAAAACGCCCCGACCATGCTGTCGATGAAGATCGATCCGGACAAGATCCGCGACGTCATCGGCAAGGGCGGCGCCACCATCCGCGGCATCTGCGAAGAGACCAAGGCCTCGATCGACATCGAGGACGACGGCAGCGTGAAGATCTACGGCGAGACCAAGGAAGCTGCCGAGGCCGCCAAGCAGCGCGTCCTGGGCATCACCGCGGAAGCCGAGATCGGCAAGATCTACGTCGGCAAGGTCGAGCGCATCGTCGACTTCGGCGCCTTCGTCAACATCCTGCCGGGCAAGGACGGCCTGGTGCACATCTCGCAGATCAGCGACAAGCGCATCGACAAGGTCACCGACGTGCTCAAGGAAGGCGAGGAAGTCAAGGTCCTGGTGCTGGACGTGGACAACCGCGGCCGCATCAAGCTGTCCATCAAGGATGTTGCCGCTGCCGAAGCTTCCGGCGTCTGAGGAACCCCGTCCACGATCTGCCGCGCACCGCGCGAGATCGTGAACAGGTTCCAAGCGGTAGCAAAATGAAAAGAGGGCCCCTTGCGGGCCCTCTTTTTTTGCCTGGACAATGGCGCCTCGCCAGCACGCAAGGAAAGCCAGGCCGATGGACAAGCACTACTGCCACTACTACCAGGCGCAGCCCGCCACCTGGTTCTGCCTGCCGTGCCAGCGGCACTACGGCGACTGCTGCGTGCCGCTGAACGCCGACGTGCCGGAATACGCCCCGGCCTGCCCGCTGTGCCGCAACGGCCTGCAGTACCTGGGCGCGGCCAACAGCGCCCAGCCGTTCTGGGAGCGCCTGCCGAAGTTCTTCGCCTACGCCCTGCAGCCGGGCCCGCTGATGTTCGCCGCGGCGCTGGCCCTGGCCAGCCTGTTCATGCCCAGCGTACTGCTGCTGTGGCTGGCCCTGCTGAGCGTGGCCACCAAGTACCTGCACAGCGTCATCGAGGCTGTCAGCCTGGGCAGCAACGACGCGCCCGGCCTGGGTGAGGCCTTCGACCTCTCCAGCCTGGGCGCCTTCCTGCGCCAGCTGGCGGTGTTCATCGTGGCCGCGGTGCTGCTGTGGCTGGCCGCGGACTTCGACAATCCCTCGCTGTTCTGGGTGGTGAACGTCGCCCTGGTGCTGGTGCTGCCGGCCAGCGTCATCCGCCTGGCCCTGGACAAGAGCCTGGGCTCGGCGCTCAGCCCGGTGGAAGTCGGCCAGGTGATCGGCGCCATGGGTTGGCGCTACCTGATCCTCTGCGTCTTCCTGTTCATCCTCTGGCAATCGCCGAACTACCTGGCCTGGCTGCTCGGCTTCGGCCTGCCCAAGGTGGTGCTGATGCCGGTGCTGGTGGCGCTGCTCGGCTACTTCGGCGTGGTGATGTGCGCGATGATGGGGTACGCCGTGTTCCAGTACCAGGGCGCGCTGGGCTACGCGGTGGCCGGCGACGACGTCGTGGAAGGCTTCCCCGAGGCCGAATGGCGTCGGCGCCGGGCCCTGGCCGAAGCCGAGGTGCGGGTGAAGGAAGGGCAGGGCGGTGCTGCCATGGAGACCCTGGCGGCGGCCCTGCGCCAGGACCCCGAGGACCTGCGCCTGAACGAGCGCTACCACCAGTTGCTGTACGGGCTGAACGAGCGCGACGCCTGCCTGGCCCACCTGGCCCTCTACCTGCCCCTGGCGACGCGGCTGAACCCGCAGCTGGCGGCCAGCGCCCTGCTCAACGCCCGGCAGTTGCAGGCCGACTACCTGCCGGACGACCCGCTGGTGTGCGAGCGCATCGCCGAGGTGCTGCTGCAGCGCCACAAGGCCCGCGAAGCCCTCAGCCTGTTGCGCAACCTGCACCAGCGCTTCCCGCAGTACCCGCAGATTCCGCGGGCCTACCTGATGGCCGCGCGCGGCTTCGCCGAAGGCCTGGGGCAGCTCGAGCCGGCCGGCAAGCTGCTGGCGTTCATCCGCCTGCGCTACCCGGACTCGCCGCTGCTCGCCGAGGTGGCCAGCCTGGAACAGGTGCTGGAGAAGATGGCCCGCCAGGACGGCTAGGGCCATGCAGTTTGCACGGCCAGGCGGGGCCTACTGTGCAAATTGCCCATGTTCCGGTGTCGATCTGTATATATAAGTGATTGAATATTAAGGAGTTTGTTTTTCCGCAAAAGCTGGCCCGGAGCTTGCGATATCCCTTGTGAAACTGCCGCCAGGCATGGTCGCAGTTCCTTGCAAAGTACAGGAGAGATCGCCATGAAACACCGTTTCAGCAAACTGGCCCTGGCCGCTGCCACCGCTACCGCTTTGAGCTTCTCGTTCGCCAACTCGGTGTTCGCGCAACCGACGACCCTCGCTGCGAATGACACCGTGCAGAAGACCGAGGAAGCGGTTTCCGATACCTGGATCACCAGCAAGGTGAAATCCAGCCTGATCGCCAACAAGGACATCAGCGGCACCAGCATCAAGGTGGAAACCAACAAGGGCGTGGTGGCCCTGTCCGGCACGGTCAAGACCGAGGCCGAACGCGACCTGGCGATCCAGACCGCGAAGGGCATCAAGGGTGTCACGGCGGTCTCCGCCGATGGCCTGAAGGCCGTGGACTGATTCATGTGGGCCCGGGTCGCCCCGGGCCCCCCGCGAACGGGAGTCCCCCATGAACACCGATGTGATCAAAGGCAAGTGGAAGCAGCTGTCCGGCACCCTCAAGGAGAAGTGGGGCAAGCTGACCGACGACGACCTGAAGGTGGCGGACGGACATGCCGAATACCTGGTCGGCAAGCTGCAGGAGCGTTACGGCTGGAGCCGTGACCGCGCCGAGCAGGAAGTGCGCGACTTCAGCGACCGCCTGTAACGCCGGGCGGCTTCGCACCAGGCCCCGTCGGCGCAAGCTGGCGGGGCCTTTTTCGTCAGCGCGCCAGCTGCTCCTGGTAGAGCGCCAGCTGGCGCGTCTGCTCGGCCTCGGGGTAGCGCTGGCGAAGGAACTGCGCCAGTTCGCGCAGGCCCTGGCTGTCGCGCTGGGCGCCGAGGCGCTTGGCCAGTTGCAGCGTCATCTGCGGGAGTTGCGCCGGGTGCTGGCCGTTTTTCGCCAGGCGCCGCCAGGCCCCCAGGGCCCGCGGTCCGTCCTCCAGCTGCAGGAGCCTCTGCAGCAGGTGCAGTTGCACCACGGGGTGGGCCAGCTGGCGCTGTTTCTCCCCGGCGCTGTCGTCGGCCAGGCGGCGCAGCAGGCCGGCGGCCTCGTTCGGCGGCAGGGCGAACAATTGCTTGAGCACGGCGCCGAGCAGCGCGGCGTCCTGGCGGGACACGGCCACGCCGTACAGGCGCTCCACCAGCAGCAGGCGCCCGGGGTGGCGCAGCAGCAGCTCCTGCCCGCGGCTCGCCGCCTGGTCCAGGGCGAAGCGGCCGATCAGCGCATCCAGCGCCGCCAGGTCGCGCTTGAAGGCGGCGTCCGGGTCTTCCTTGGCCAGGTAGGCCTCGTCCACCTCCAGGCGCCCGAAGCGGCGCGGCAGCCACACCAGCAGGAAGCCCGAGGCCAGGCCGCCGAGGTGGGCGTAGTAGTTGACGTGGTCGGCGGCGCGCAGCAGGCCGTAGAGCTCCTTGCCCATCCACAGCGGCAGTATCCACAGCGCCGGCGCGCTGAAGTAGCCGAGCAGCGGCCCCAGCCAGTAGAAGAAGCGGATGCGCCGCAGCCCGTACACGCCGATGTACATGCCCATGAGCCCGGAGATGGCGCCGGAGGCGCCGATGCCGGTGACCCACACCGGGTCCAGCGCCCACCACAGCAGGCCGGAGCAGAGCCCGCTGACCAGGTACAGGGCCAGGTACTTGAGACGGCCCAGGGCGATTTCCAGGGCGAAGCCGAAGATGAACAGGAACACCATGTTGCCGGCCAGGTGCCAGAAGTCGCCGTGCAGGAACATGGAGCCGAACAGCCCCTGCAGGCTGAACTGCGCGGGGATGAAGCCGAAGCGCAGCGAACTCAGGCGGTCGCGCGCGGCCTCGGCGCTGGCCCGCGCCGATTGCCAGGCCGGGTCCTGCTGGAAGGCCGGCTGGCCGCGCAGCTCATGGCCGAACTCCAGGTCGCGGAGGATCAGCCAGGCCAGGTCCTGGCGGCGCAGGCCCTCGATGGCGCGCTTCTGGTTGTCGTCCAGCTTCTCGCGGCGCGCCAGCGACTCGCCGAACAGCGCACGCTCGCGGCCCAGCAGGTCCAGCTCCAGGTAGACGCCCACGGCCTGTTCCTGGCGGGCCCGGTCGCCACCCTGGTAGACGAAGAAGATCAGGCAGTTGAGCAGGATCAGCAGCAGCGTCACCAGCGGCGGCTTCTTCCAGTCCAGCGGGTGTTCGGCGGGCACGATGAGCATGGGCGACCTGTCCTTGGCGGTGATGGCGCGAGACTATCACCGGCATCGGGCGCTGTCTGTCAGTTGCTGCGCTTGCTCTGGATGGCGTCGATGCGGTTGCCGCGGAAGCGCACGAAATACAGCATGCCGTTCCAGGGGCCGTAGATCCATTCCTCCACCCGCACCTCCTCGCGCTGGCCCCAGTCGCCGACGACGATGCGGTTGCCCAGGTAGGAGCGGTCCACTGGCTGGCCGCAGCGCTCGAGCACGTCGCCGGTGGTGTCGCCGCTGCTGATCAGGCGGCTGCCGCAGCGCAAGCTGTCGGCCTGCGCCGTGGCGGCGAGCAGCAGCAGGGGGAGGGCGAGGAGGCTGGGGCGCATGCGGGCTCCGCGGGTCAGTCGCGCTTGAATTCGATGCGCTTCAGGCGGTTGGCTTCGAAGGTGAGGATGTAGGTGGCGCCGTTGCGCGGGCCGTACACCCATTCCTCGACCTTGAACTCGCGGCGATCGTAGCCGCCCAGGGTGTAGCCGACGTCGTCGCGGTGGTCCGGCGCGCCGCACTTCTGCTCCACTTCCCAGGCGCGGTCGCCGACGCTGACCAGGGCGCTGCCGCAGCGCATGCTGTCGGCCCGGGCGGTGGCGCTGGCCAGCAGCAGGGCGGCGGCCAGCAGGGGCAGGAACTTCATCGGGGCTCGCCTCATTCGCTGTCGAGATGGAGCTGGGTGACGACCTCGCCGCCCTTTTCCACCTCGGCCTGGCTGACGTCGATCAGGTAGATGCGATCATCCCCCAGGCCGCCCTTGGTGACCAGATAGTCCTTGATGTGCGCGCCGCGCTCCTGGGCCAGCTTGCGCAACAGCAGCTGGCTGCCGCTCCAGGAGTCGAGCACCGCCTGGCGCAGCTTGGCGGTGCGCTCGTCCTTGTCCAGCTGCTGCCACTCGGCTGGCGGCTGTTTCTTCAGGCGCGTGCGGTAGATGCCTTCGAGCAGGGCCGGCTGCAGGTCTTCCGGCACCTCCAGTTGGCTGGCGTCGCTGGGCACCTTGTCGCCGCGGCGCTGCAGCATCTTGTAGTAGTTGCTGCGGAATTCCTGCTGCAGGCGCTGCTCGGCCAGCAGCGGGCCGTCGGCCGCGGCGGCGCTGACCCCTTCGACTTCCAGTTTCAGCGCCGGGCGCTGCTTGAGCGCGCCGGCGAGCTTGTCGAGGTTGCCCTGGGCGGCGGGCGTCAGCTCGCTGGAGCCGGCGGCGAAGGGCACGTTGCCCAGGTCCTCGTCGCCACCGCCGGCGGCCAGGCCGGCGATGAACTTGAAGGGCGCCTGCACGGCGCGCAGAACCAGGTTGCGCAGGGTCTGCCAGACGATGGGCATGACGCTGAACTGCGGGTTGTTCAGGTCGCCTTCCACCGGCAGCTGGATGTCGATGTTGCCGTTGGTGTCCTTGAGCAGGGCCACCGCCAGTTTCACCGGCAGGTCGACGGCGTCGGGGCTGTCGACCTTCTCGCCCAGCTGCAGGTGTTCCACCAGCACCTTGTTGTCGGCCTTCAGCTGGCCCTTGGTGATCTGGTAGTGCAGGTCGAGGTTGAGCCGGCCCTTGCGGATGCGGTAGCCGGCGAACTTGCCGGAGTAGGGCGTCAGGGTGGTCAGCTCGACGCGCTTGAAGCTGGTGGCGATGTCCAGTTTCTCCAGCGGCGAGAAGGGGTTGAGGCTGCCCTTGATGGTCACCGGGGCGTACTTGTCGACCTTGCCCTTGATGTCGACGCTGGCCGGCTGCGGGTTGCGGTTGTCGAGGGTGCCGATCTCGCCGCCCAGCTGCTGGATGGCGGTGGCGAAGTCCGGGCGCAGGGTCAGGTCGGCGAAGTTGGCCGAGCCGTCGTTGATGCGGATGCCGCCGATGTGGATGCCCAGGGGCTTGTCGCTGCCAGCCTTAGCCGGGCTGGCGGGGCCCTTGGCCGTCGGCTGTTCGGGCTGGGCGATGATCAGCTCGCTGACGTTGGTGCTGCGGTCCTCGTTGATGATGAAGCGCGCGTAGGGCTGCTCGAAGGACAGGCTCTGGATCACCAGGCTGTCGCCATGCTTGTAGGCCAGCCCGTCGAGGGTGAGCTTCTGCCATTTGACGAAGTCGCGGCTCTTGAGGGTGTCCAGGGTGTGCAACTGGCTGACCTCGGCGCTGCCGCCGACGCTGAAGGCCAGCGGCTCGGTGCTCTTGAGGTCGACGTCGAGCTTGCTGGCGAGGAAGCCGCTGCGCAGTTCCAGGCGGATGAAGGGCTCGAGGTACGACTGCGCCAGGCGCAGGTCGATGTCGCGGGTGGCGACCTTGAGTCTGGCGCTGACCGGGTTGGGGGTGACGCTGCCGCTGGCCTCGATCTGCCCGCGGTTGCCGATGCCGGTCTTCAGGCGCAGTTGCAGGGCCTGGGTCAGCGAGCTGTCGACGTCCTGCAGGTCGAGGTCCAGCGGGCCGACGTCCAGGGCCACCGGCTTGGCCGGCACGCGGTCGGCCAGGTGCACCTTGTAGCCGCGCAACTGGGTGTCGCGCAGCACCACGTGCCAGGGTTTCTGCGGCTCGGTCGGCTTGGCCGGCTCCGGCGGCGGGCTTGCCGGCTTGTCGGCGGCGGCCGCAGCCTGGTCGGCTTGGGCTTGGGCTTGGGCTTGGGCTTGGGCTTGGGCTTGGGCTTGGGCTTGGGCTTGGGCTTGGGCTTGGGCTTCAGGCTTGGCCTCGGGTTTCGCCGCGGCCCGGGTTTCGGTTTTGTCCGCCGGGGCAGCGGGCTCGGGTTTCGCCGCGGCATCGGCTGCGGGCGCCGGCGGTTCGGCGGGGGCCGGGCTGGGCGCCGGCTTGCGCGCGGGCTTCTGGAAGTCGGCGAAGAGCTTCTGCCAGTCGAGCTGGCCGTCCTTCTCGCGGGCGGCCCAGGTTTCCAGGCCCTGGCTGCGGATCTGGCCGACCGCCACTTCGCGCTTGGCCAGGTCCATGCTGGTCTCGGCCACGTCGAGGCTGGCCAGGGTGACCAGCGGCTTGCCGGCCGGGCTCTTCAGGTCGAGGTCGCGCAGGTTGGCGCTGGTCTTCTCCAGCAGCAGCTGGGTGTCCTTGCTCAGGTCGAGCTTGTAGTCGGTGGCGACGCTGAGGATGCCTTTCTGCAGTTCCAGCGGAACGTTGTCGCGCACGTAGGGCCACCAGGCCTTGAGCGGGATGCCCTGGATCGACAGGCTGCCGCTGGAGGCGAGCGGGGTCAGGCTGAGGTCGCCCTTCCAGTCGAGCTTGCCGCCGTGCGGGCCGGTGCCGCTGAGGGTCATCTGCGCGCCGCTGTCGGGCAGGGTGCTGAGGTTGTTCAGCTCGAAGCCCAGCGGGTCGAAGACGAAGTCCACCTGCTCGCTCGGGCGGTTGTCCTGGAAGTGCACGCTGCCCTGGCTCAGGGCGATGCGCTGGATGCGCAGCGGGAAAGGCTTGCTGTCCGGCTGCTCGGGCTGCGGCTGGCTGGGCGGCAGCTTGAACAGGCGGGTGAGGTTGAGGCTGCCGTCCTCGGCGAACACCACTTCGCCATGGGGCTTGTCCAGTTGCACGTCGGCCAGGTGCAGCTGGCGCGTCCACAGGCTGTCCAGCTCGAGGTTGGCGTAGAGCCGCTCGAAGGCCACCTGCTCCTGGCCCGGCGCGCCGATGCGCAGGCCCCAGACGTTCAGCTCCAGGCTGAAGGGGTTCAGTTCGATGCGCTCGATGTGCGCCGGCACGGTGGCGTACTGGGCCAGTTGCTGGTTGGCCAAGCGCAGGGCGATGCCGGGGAGTATCAGGAAGCCCAGCAGGCAATAGAGGAGGAACAGCAGCACCAGGGTGCCGATCGCGCGAATCAATCCTTTGGGCATAGCGGGAGTCGTCTTCCGTCGTGGCGTACCCTCGGAGTATGGCACGCGTGCAAAGTTCAAAATCCTGAGCCGTGGCAGTCGGTCGCGGCGATCAGGCCTGCAGGTTGTGCTGGCGGGCGAACTCCACCAGGTCCACCAGGCTGCTCAGTTGCAGTTTCTCGAGGATGCGCGTCTTGTAGGTGCTGACGGTCTTCTGGCTGAGGAACAGTTCCTCGGCGATCTGCTTGTTGCTCAGGCCGCGCACCAGGCTGCGCAGCACCACCAGCTCGCGCGGGGTGAGCATCGCCACCGGGTCGTCGCCGGGCTGCCCGGGCGCGCCCAGGGGGCGCTCGGGGAAGCAGCGGTAGCCGGCGACCAGCATGCGCGCGGCGTTGAGGATGGCCGCGGTGTCCTTGTTCTTGCTGACGAAGCCGTGCCCGCCGGCGGCCTCCACGCGCCCGGCGTAGAGGCGCTCGTCCTGGGAGCTGAGCACCAGCAGGCGGATGTTCTCGTCGAAGATGTGCACCCGCGCCAGCAGGTCCATGCCGTCCATGCCCGGCAGGTTGAGGTCGAGGATGACCAGGTCGGGCTTTTGCTGGCGCACCAGGTTGAGCCCGGCGTTGCCGTCGTCGGCCTCGCCGACGATTTCGAACTGGGGGTCCTGGGCGAGCAGGGAGCGGATCGCCAGGCGCATGGCCGGGTGATCCTCCACCACGATGACGCGTTTGTTCATGGGCAATCCTTGAAGGCGCGATCCGCCCAATGAAGATAGCCCAGTTGGCGCGACCGTGCGGCCGCGCCCGGCGAGGTTCAGCGCTCCAGGGCCAGCGCGACGCCCTGGCCGCCGCCGATGCAGAGGGTGGCGAGGCCCTTCTTCGCATCGCGGCGGAGCATTTCGTGCAGCAGGGTGACCAGCACGCGGCAGCCCGAGGCGCCGATGGGGTGGCCCAGGGCGATGGCGCCGCCGTTGACGTTGACCCTGGCGGCGTCCCAGCCCAGCTCCTGGCCTACCGCCAGGGCCTGTGCGGCGAAGGCTTCGTTGGCCTCGATCAGGTCCAGCTCGGCGATCTGCCAGCCGGCCTTGTCCAGGCAACGGCGGGTGGCGGACACCGGGCCGATGCCCATGATCGCCGGGTCGACGCCGGCATTGGCGTAGGCGGCGATGCGCGCCAGCACCGGCAGGCCCAGCTCGGCGGCCTTGGCGGCACTCATCAGCAGCACGGCGGCGGCGCCGTCGTTGAGCGTGGACGCATTGCCGGCGGTGACGCTGCCGTCCTTCCTGAAGGCCGGCTTGAGCTTGCCCAGGGCCTCGGCGCTGGTGCCGGCGCGGACCTGCTCGTCGACGGCGAAGCGCAGCGGCTCGCCCTTGCGCTGGGGAATCTCGATGGGGGTGATCTCCGCCTCGAAGCGCCCGGCGGCGATGGCCTCGGCGGCCTTGCGCTGGGACTCGGCGGCGAAGGCGTCCTGCGCTTCGCGGCTGATGCCGTACTTGTCCACCAGGTTCTCGGCGGTGATGCCCATGTGGTAGTCGTTGAAGGCGTCCCACAGGCCGTCGACGATCATGCTGTCGAGCAGCTGCGCATGGCCCATGCGCAGGCCGGTGCGGGCCTTGGGCAGCACGTAGGGCGACAGGCTCATGTTCTCCTGGCCGCCGGCGATGACCACCTCGGCATCACCGCAGCGGATGGCCTGGGCCGCCAGGTGCAGGGCCTTCAGGCCCGAGCCGCAGACCTTGTTGACGGTCATCGCCGGTACGCTGTTCGGCAGGCCGGCGGCGATGGCGGCCTGGCGCGCGGGGTTCTGCCCGGCGCCGGCGGTGAGGGTCTGGCCGAGGATGACTTCGTCGACCGCCTCGGGGGCCACGCCGGTCTGCTCGAGCAGGCGGCGGATCACCGCGGCGCCCAGTTCATGGGCCGGCAGGGCCGACAGGGAACCCTGGAAGCTGCCGATGGCGGTGCGGGTGGCAGCGACTATGACGACATCTTGCATGACACGAATCCTCAGCATGGGGCGGCGCGGGCCGCGGCGAACGAACCGGCATGGTTGCACAGCCCGTGCGTGGCGGGCCACTCCTCGAACCGGGTGGTCAGGCGCCGACCCCGAGGGTCAGCGCAGCGGCGGCAGGCCCATGCGCCGGCGCGCGCGGTGCAGCGAGCCGTTGCGCACCGCCCAGCGCAGCAGCGGCACGCTGCGCTTCACGCTGGCGCGGATCAGCTGGCGCTGCAGCGGGCGCAGGGAGAAGCCGAGCATGTCGGCGGCCCAGTCCGGCAGCAGGTCGATGCCGGCGCGCATCATCAGGGCGCTGAAGGGCCTGGCCAGGGAGCTGGGCGCCGGGGCGTCGAGCAGTACCTCGACCACGTCGCGGGTGCGCTCGTTGTAGCGCAACCGGGGGCGCATGCGTTCCAGGTACTCGGCCACCTCCTGGCGCGAGCGCGGCACGTCGCGGGCGCCCAGGCGCTCGGCGACCAGGGCGATCTCGTCGTAGTAGCGGTCCTGCTCGCTGCCGGGCAGGTCGGGGTTCAGGTAGCGCAGGTGCGACTTGAGGAAGCAGCTGACCTCGGCGACGTGCACCCAGGTCAGCAGGTCCGGGTCGCTGGCCGCGTAGGTCGTGCCGTCGGGCAGGGTGCCGCTGACGCCGTCGTGGATGCGCCGCACCCGGGCGATCAGCTTCTCGGCGTCGGCCACCGAGCCGTAGGTGGTGGTGGAGATGAACTGGCCGGTGCGGCGCAGGCGCCCGAGCATGTCGGCGCGGAAGTTGGAGTGGTCCCACACGCCGCCCAGGGCGGCGGGGTGGAGCATCTGCAGGAGCAGGGCGCTGATGCCGCCGATGAGCATGGAGCTGAAGTCGCCATGGACCTTCCAGCAGGCCGAGTCGGGGCCGAACAGCCCCGGGTCGCCCTTGGGGGATTCGAAGTCGACGCCCCCGAGGGCGAGTCCGGTCAGGCTCAGGACCTGGCTTTCGATATGACGGCGAACGGTTTCCATGGCGACGAGCTGCAAGCCTCAAGCGTCAAGCTACAAGTGGTGCACACCATAAGCTTAACCGCAGGCACCCTGCCTTGCAGCTTGCAGCTTGCAGCTTGCAGCTTGCAGCTGCTCCTCACCTATTGATGCGATTGTCGATCAGCCCCTGGACCACGCCGGGGTCGGCGAGGGTCGAGGTGTCGCCGAGGTTGTCCAGCTCGTTGCAGGCGATCTTGCGCAGGATGCGCCGCATGATCTTGCCCGAACGGGTCTTCGGCAGGCCCGGCGCCCACTGCAGCACCTCCGGCTTGGCGAAGCTGCCGATCTCCTTGCTGACCAGCGCCAGCAGCTCCTGCTTCAATTCGTCGCTGGGCTCGGTGCCGTTCATCGGCGTGACGAAGGCGTAGATGCCCTGGCCCTTGAGGTCGTGGGGGTAGCCCACCACCGCGGCCTCGGCGATGCCGTCGTGCAGCACCAGGGCGCTTTCCACCTCGGCGGTGCCGATGCGGTGGCCGGAGACGTTGATCACGTCGTCGACGCGCCCGGTGATCCAGTAGTAGCCGTCCTCGTCGCGGCGCGCGCCGTCGCCGGTGAAGTAGTAGCCGGGGTAGGGCTTGAAGTAAGTGTCGACCATGCGCTGGTGGTCGCCGTAGATGCTGCGGATCTGGCTCGGCCAACTGGCCTTGATGGCCAGCACGCCGGCGCCGGGGCCGTCGATCTCCTTGCCCTGTTCGTCCAGCAGCACCGGCTGCACGCCGAAGAACGGCAGGGTCGCCGAGCCGGGCTTGAGGGAGGTGGCGCCGGGCAGCGGGGTGATGAGGATGCTGCCGGTCTCGGTCTGCCACCAGGTGTCGACGATCGGGCAGCGGGTCTCGCCGACCACGTGGTAGTACCACTCCCAGGCTTCCGGGTTGATCGGCTCGCCCACCGAGCCGAGCAGGCGCAGGCTGGCGCGCGAGGTTTTCTTCACCGGCTCCTCGCCTTCGCGCATCAGGGCGCGGATGGCAGTGGGCGCGGTGTAGAAGATGTTCACCTGGTGCTTGTCGATCACCTGCCAGAAGCGCGAGGCGTCCGGGTAGCTGGGCACGCCTTCGAACATCAGGGTGGTGGCGCCGTTGGCCAGCGGGCCGTAGACGATGTAGCTGTGCCCGGTGACCCAGCCGACGTCGGCGGTGCACCAGTAGATGTCACCCTCGTGGTAGTCGAACACGTACTTGTGCGTCATGGCCGCGCCCAGCAGGTAGCCGCCGGTGGTGTGCAGCACGCCCTTGGGCTTGCCGGTGGAGCCGGAGGTGTAGAGGATGAACAGCGGGTCCTCGGCGTCCATGGGCTCCGGCGGGCAGTCCTCGCTGGCGCCGTGCAGGACCTCGTGGTACCAGAGGTCGCGGCCCTCGACCCAGGGCACCTTGCCCTGGGTGCGCTGCACCACCACCACGGTGGAGACGTTCGGGCAGTCCTGCAGGGCCTTTTCCACGTTCTGCTTGAGCGGGATGTACTTGCCGCCGCGCACGCCCTCGTCGGCGGTGATCACGGTGCGGCAGTCGGCGTCGAGGATGCGGTCGCGCAGGGAATCCGGCGAGAAGCCGCCGAACACCACCGAGTGGATGGCGCCGATGCGCGCGCAGGCCAGCATGGCGTAGGCCGCCTCGGGGATCATCGGCATGTAGATGCACACCCGGTCGCCCTTCTCCACGCCGCGGCTCTTGAGCACGTTGGCCAGGCGGCAGACGTGGCTGTGCAGCTTGCGGTAGGTGATGTGGGCGGACTCGGCGGGGTTGTCGCCTTCCCAGATGATGGCGACCTGTTCGCCGCGCTGTTCCAGGTGGCGGTCGATGCAGTTGTAGGCGACGTTGAGCTGGCCGCCCTTGAACCAGCTGGCCTGGCCACGGGCCAGGTCGCCGTGGTGCACGGAGTGCCAGGGCTTGAACCAGTCGAGCAGGGCCCTGGCCTGTTCGCCCCAGAACACGTCCGGTTGTTCGATGGATTGGCGGTAGAGGCGCTGGTAGTCCTCCTCGTCGAGGTAGGCACGCTGGCGAACGGCGTCCGGCACCGGGTGAGCGGTGATTTCGAACATGACGATATCCTTGTTGTTGTGATGTCTTGGTAAGGCGTCTGGCTCAAGACTGGGCCAATGCGCGGCCCGGTTCAAGCCTTGGAGGGATGGCCGGCATTTCGGCCGGGGGCGCGTAGGGCGGATAACGCCTACGGCGTTATCCGCCGTTTGGCCTTGGTTCCCGGCGGCCCCGGGGTTGACCTGGGCGTTGGCTGTGGCCTCGGTGCATTGGCGGATAACCGCGAACGGTTATGCGCCCTACGCGGGATATGCCATGCCTCCCGGCGCGCTCCAACTGCGCCGAGGTGCTTTGCGTAGGATGGGTTGAGCCTTGGCGAAACCCATGCGGTCATGGCGATGGGTATCGCTTCGCTCCACCCATCCTACGAGAAGCCATGCCTCCCGGCGGATTGTAGGAGCGAGCTTGAACCGGTCAAGAAATTTTGGACACCGCTTTAGGTTCATGCTGCTGCCTTGAGCTTTTCCTCCATGGCTACCGGGG
>NZ_JAZAQP010000076.1:0-21431 GCF_036231725.1 Pseudomonas sp. JH-2
AAGGCTTGCCCCGACATACGGGCCCGATGGAGCCGGGCTACCCTCGCGAATTCCCCCGCCACGGAGGCCCGCCCCGACAGCACGTCCCTGTGCTGATCGGGGCTCTAGCGACATCCATGTCGCATGACCTCCTGAGCGCCGGTTTCGCTCGGCCTTCTGAAGGGGCGTTCCGGTGCGCTCGGATGTTTCTCGGGAAGTCCCAAACGCCAGAGCAAAAGCGCTTTTGCTTTTCGTAGGATCGAGGGGGACGCCTAGTTCTTGCTCGCGAACCTGGCTTCCCGCGTTCGCGATAGTTCGTAGGCGTTATGCGCCCTACGCGCAATGCAAGGCGCCCGTCACAGCGCTCCGGCGCGTTTCCAGCCCAGGTAGCGGCTGACCAGTTCCGGGCCCAGCTGGCTGGGGCGGGCGTCCAGCACCGGCACGCCGTTGGCCAGCAGCTTTTCGTGCAGGCCGGCGCGGGCGTTCAGGTAGTCCAGGGCGCCGCAATAGGTCAGGGCCTCGTCGTAGCCCTGCACCGGCGCCTGCCGCAACTGGTCGAGCACTTCCTCGCGCAGGCTGGCGACCAGCACGCGGTGCTGGCGGCCTAGGCGGCGCACCGCGCCCAGCAGTTCCTCGTCGTCCTCGTCGCGCAGGTTGGTCACCAGCACCACCAGGGCGCGGCGGCGCTGGCGCGTGAGCAGGGCCTGCACGGCGGCCGCGTAGTCCGCCGGGCGCTGGCTGCTGTCCAGGTCGTACACGGCGTTGAGCAGCGCGCCCAGCTGGGCGTTGCCCTTGGCCGGCGGCAGGTGCCGCGGGCGTTCGCCGGCGAAGGTCTGCAGGCCCACCGCGTCGCCCTGGCGCAGGGCCACGTAGGCCAGCAGCAGGCTGGCGTTGAGGGCGTGGTCGAAGTGCGAGAGGTCGCCGTCCTTGCTGCGCATGTGGCGGCCGCAGTCGAGCAGGAAGAGGATCTGCTGGTCGCGTTCGTCCTGGTATTCGCGGGCGATGGGCGTGCGCTTGCGCGCGGTGGCCTTCCAGTCGATCTGGCGCAGGGTGTCGCCGTCGCGGAACTCGCGCAACTGGTGGAATTCCAGGCCCAGGCCGCGGCGCTGCCCGGGGCGCACGCCGATGCGGCTGAGCCAGTGGTCCACGGCCATCAGCTCGGCGCCGTAGATGCGCGCGAAGTCGGGGTAGACGCGGGTTTCGTCGCGCACCTCGAGGAAGCGCCGGCCGCGCCACAGGTGCAGCGGGCTGGGCAGTTCCAGCTCGCAGCGGGGGAAGACGAAGTGGCCGCGCTGCAGCGGCCGCACGCGGTAGCCGACCTGGGTGGTCTCGCCCGGGTGCAGTTCCACGGCCAGGGGCAGGTGCTCGAAGTCCATGCCCGCGGGCAGGTGGTCGAACAGCGTCACCCGCAGGCGCTGGCGGAAGCCGTGCTGCAGTTGCAGGCGCACCTCGCTCCAGCGCCCCAGCGGCAGGTTGCCGGCCAGTTGGCGTTGCAGGCGCGGGCTGGGCAGGCGGCGCAGCCACAGGGCATCGCCCAGGGCCAGGCCGAGCAGGGCCAGCAGCAGGCCCCACCACAGCTCCTGCAGCCAGGCCGGCGCCGGGCTGCCCAGGGCCGTGGCGCTGCCCAGGCCGATGGCGGCCAGGGCCAGCGCGGCGAGCAGCGCGAGCAGGACGCGCGAGGGCTTCATAGGCGCGGCGCCGGTACCTGGTCGAGCAGCTGTTGCAGCACCTGGTCCACCGACAGGCCCTCGATGTCCAGCTCCGGCGACAGCCGCACGCGGTGGCGCAGCACCGCCAGGGCGCAGGCCTTGACGTCGTCGGGGAGGACGAAGTCGCCGCCGCGCAGCAGCGCGCGGGCGCGGGCGCAGCGCACCAGGGCGATGGAGGCGCGGGGGCCCGCGCCCAGGGCCAGGCCCGGCCAGCTGCGGGTGGTGCGGGCGATGCGCACGGCGTAGTCGAGCACCTGGTCGTCGATGGCCAGGTCGGCGGCGATCTTCTGCAGCGCCAGCACGTCCTTGTCCTTGAGCAGCGGGCGCAGCGGCGCCACCTCGAGCATGTCGCTGCGCGCCGAGCGCGTCACCTGGCGCACCAGGGTCTGTTCCTCGGCTTCCTGCGGGTAGTCCATGCGCAGCTTGAGCATGAAGCGGTCCAGCTCGGCCTCGGGCAGCGGGTAGGTACCTTCCTGCTCGATGGGGTTCTGCGTGGCCAGCACCATGAACGGCTGCGGCACCGGCAGGGCGCGGCCCTCCAGGGTGACCTGGCGTTCCTGCATGACTTCCAGCAGCGCCGCCTGGGTCTTGGCCGGGGCGCGGTTGATCTCGTCGGCCAGCAGCAGGTTGGTGAAGGCCGGGCCCTTGCGCAGCTTGAACTGCTCGCTGGCCAGGTCGTACACGGCGTGGCCGGTGACGTCGCTGGGCATCAGGTCGGGGGTGAACTGGATGCGTGCGAAGGCGCCGTCGAAGCAACGGGCCAGGGCGCGCACCAGGAGGGTCTTGCCCAGCCCCGGCACGCCCTCGACCAGGATGTGGCCGCCGGCGAGCAGGGCGGTGAGCACGTCGTCGATCACCCCGGCCTGGCCGATCAGGGCCTTCTGCAGTTCGTGGCGCAGGGCCTGGGCCAGCTGGCTGGCGCGCTGGCGCTGGGCCGCCGGGTTGGCGGTCGGGGTGGCGCTGGGTTCGGGCGTCTGTTCGCTCATAGGGCATTCCTGAGGCTTTGCAGGTGGGCGACCTGGCGGGTGAATTCGGCGGCGCTCATGCGGGGCGCCGGGTAGGGCCGCATGGCCTGGCTGATGGCGCTGACCGGCAGGCGCGTCATGCGCCCGAGCAGTTGCCACTGTTCGGCGATCGGCAGGCGTTCGAAGCCCGGCTGGCGTTGCCGGGCGCGGCGCAGCACGTCGCGCTGCAGGCCTTGCACCAGGGCCACGTGGCCGCGCTGGCGGAGCAGGAAGTCGGCGCCGGCGCGCAGGTGCTCCACCAGTTGCCGGCGGGCGCGGCTGGGCACCGGTTGCAGCGGGCCCTGGCGCAGGCCGGCGCGCCACAGCAGCAGCGCCAGCAGCAGGGCGAGGGCCAGCAGCGCCTGGGGGGAGTTGCGCAGCAGCAGGTTCAGCAGGCTGTCGCCGTCGGCGCGGTAGACCAGGGTGACGGCGCTGTCCTGGGTCAGGTACCAGAGCAGCCAGGCGTTGTCGTAGGCGTCGAGGTTGGCGGTCTGCCAGATCCAGTTGTCGGTCAGCACCGTGACCAGGCCGTCGCCCAGCTGCAGTTGCAGCAGGTGGGTGGCGTCGTGGCTGTTGGCCCAGGCGTAGGCCAGGTTCTTCGAGTCGTAGAGGTGGTACTCGGTGTCGAAGCCGATGTAGGCCGGGGCCTGCTCGTTCTCCAGGTAGAGCTTGGTCAGATCCGGGTAGGCGTCGGCGTCCTCTTCTTCCTCGGCCTTGGCCGGGTCCCCTGCGGGGGCGGCAGGCTGCTCGGTGCCCTTGGGCGGCGGCACCTTGCCCGGCGGCGCGGCCTCGCCGTCGGCTTCGGGCTTGTCGGCGCTGGCGCCCTTGTCCAGGTCCTCGGTGAGGTACTGCTGGATGCCCAGCGGGTCGAGCAGCAGGTCGCCGCTCTTGCCGTCCTTCTCGTCCCACAGGCGCTCGGCGGTGACGATCAGGTGGCCGCCGCGGCGCGTCCAGTCGAGCAGGGCGCGGTTCTGCGCGGGGGTGACGTTCTCGCGGCTGCCCAGCAGGACCAGGGTGCGGCCCCGGCTGGGCAGGCCGTCGAGCACTTCCAGGCCCTTGGCGCTGTCGACCTGCAGGCCGCGGCCGCGGAGGAAGCGTTCGGCGGCCAGGTAGGGGTTGGCGCGGGCCTCGGGGGAGGCGCCGTGCTCGATCTTCTCCGGGTAGGGCCGCAGGTGCTGGTACAGGTACCAGGCCACGGCGGCGCCGACCAGCAGCACCAGCACGCCGAGCAGCCAGCGGGTGGAGCGGCTCATGCCGGCGCTCCCGGGCCGAACAGCCGGCGCCAGCCGTCGCACAGCGCCTGGCGCAGCTCGCCGGGCGGCGGGCGGTGGCCGTAGGCGAGGGCCTGCCAGTGCAGGGTCAGTTCCCGCGCGTAGCGGTCCAGCTCGGGCTGCTGCAGGCCTTCCACCTGGCCCAGCACCTCGCCTTCGGTGCTGGAGTCGCGCAGCGGCACCCGGTAGTCGTGCAGCAGGCGGCTGAGCAGGGCGCGGTAGAGCAGGCCCAGGGCCAGCCGGGGCTGTTCGTCCCAGAGCCGCTCGGCGGCGCTGGCGACGTCCTCGGGCAGGCTTTCGGGGGCCAGTTCCAGGCCGAACAGCACCGCCGGCGTCTCGCGCCGGGCCTTCTGCGGCAGGCCCAGGCGGGTGGCGAACAGGCGCAGCCATTCGCGGTAGCGCCACAGCAGCAGGACCACGGCGGCGACCAGCGCGGCCCACAGCAGCGTCTGCAGCGACTGCAGGACCAGGCCCAGCGGCCGCCAGTGGGCCAGGGCGTCGAAGAAGGCCTTGAGGTCGTCCTCGTTGCCCTTGCCGGCCTTCTCCTTGGGCGGCTTGCCCAGGCGCCAGCGGGTGACCGTCTCGCTGTTGCGGAAGGGCGGGGCGTCGAGCAGGGCGTCGACGGCCTGGCGCGACTGCTCGCTGGTCAGCTTCTGGTGCAGCAGGCGCGCGGCCTCGGGGCCGTTCGGGTCCTGGTTGGGGAGCGGGCAGCTGGTGGCGCTTTCCGCGGCCCAGGGCGCGCTGCCGGGCAGCAGGGCCAGGGCGCCGGCGCACACCAGCAGCAGGGCGTAGGCGCTGCCGACCAGGCGCTGGCGCAGGCGGCGGAACACCAGTTCGATGTCCCAGGCCTCCAGCTCGGTGCGGCGGTTGAGGTAGAGGGTGAAGCCGCAGGCCACGTAGACCGGTTCCCAGACCACCAGGATCAGGGCGTAGAGCAGGTTGGACAGGTGCTCCAGCCATTGCCAGTCGCCCTGCAGGGCATCCAGCAGGGCCTGCCATTTCCAGTCCGACAGCCACTGCTGCGGCAGCATCAGGTAGAGCAGCGCCATCAGCCCCAGGTACAGGGCCAGCTCGAAGTGCATGCCGACTACCGTCAGCCAGGTGGCGCCGCCGGCGTTGCTCTGGCCCAGCACCACCAGGCGCTGGCTGCGCGCCTGCCCGGCGAGGCCTTCGAGCTGCAGCACCGGCAGGTCGAAGCTGCGCGTCGGGCTGAAGCGCCGCCACAGCAGGCTGGGCAGCAGCTGGCGCCGGAGCAGGCCGGGGAAGGCGCGCAGGGCCTGGCGCAGCGTCGGGGTATCGGCGAACAGGGCGCGGGAGAGGATGTACAGCGGCAGGCGCTCGAAGGCCGGCTTCAGCCACCAGAAGACCAGGATGGCCAGGCTGGAGTAGTCCCACAGCAGCAGGCTGAGCAGGGCGAACACCGGCAGCGTGACCAGCGCCCAACTGGCCATCAGCAGCCCGGCGTGGCGCCGCGCCAGCAGCACGCCGAGGTCCAGCGCTTCCCAGGCGCTGCGCGGGCGGATCGCCACGCTGGCGTCAGTCAGGCGCATGGCGCTGGCGTCCGGCGAACAGGAAGTAGCTGCCCACCAGCAGCCAGAGCGCGGCGCCGACGCCGTACTTGACCGTGGCCGGGAAGCGCGTGAGCGAGGACCAGTAGCCCTCGACGAAGGCGGCGGCGAGCAGCAGCAGTATCACCCCGGCGACCAGCTGGATGGCCTTGGCCGCCGCCTGGCGCAGCGCCTCGCCGCGGCTCAGGCGTCCGGGGGCGAGCAGCGCCCAGCCAAGCTTGAGCCCGGCGGCGCCGGCGAAGGTGATGGCGGTCAGCTCGAAGGCGCCGTGGCCGATGACGAAGGACCAGAAGGTCTGCACGTAGCCGATCTGCGTCAGGTGGCCGGCCACCGCGCCTATCATCAGGCCGTTGAAGAACAGGAAGAACAGGCTGCCCAGGCCGAACAGCAGGCCGCTGGCGAAGGTCTGGAAGGCGATGCCGATGTTGTTCATCACGTAGAAGGCGAACATCTGCCAGTTGTCCCCGGCGCCGCGCTCGCCCAGCGGGCCCAGGCGCGCGGCGTCGGGGGCGTACATGCTTTCCATTTCCGCCACCCGCTCGGCGCTGAGCACGCTGTAGACCAGGTCGGGGAAGCAGTACACCAGCAGGCCCATGAACAGCAGGCTGCCGTAGAACAGCAGGCTGGCGACGGCGATGGCGCGCCACTGCTCGCGCACCAGGCGCGGGAAGCCGGCCAGCAGGAAGCCGATCAGCCGCGCGCCCAGGTGGCTGCGGTGGCGGTAGAACTGCTGGTGGCCGCGCATGGCCAGTTGCTGCAGGTGGTCGATCAGGTGGCTGCTGTAGCCGCGGTCCTGGGCCAGGGCCAGTTGCTGGCAGAGGCTGCGGTAGTCGCTGGCGAAGTCGCCGTCGCGGGTGGATTCCTCGCGCTTGCCGCCCTCCAGCTGTTCCAGGCGCTTGGCGAAGCGCTTCCAGTCGTTGCGGTGGCGTTGCTCGAACAGGCTCTGCTTCATGGCGCCAGGCCTCCGCCGAGCAGGCCGCTGGCGATGCCGGCCAGGCGCGCCTCGGCCTGTTCCGCGGGCACGCCCAGGGGCTCGGCGAGAATCCCCGCCAGTTCCTCGCGGCGCGCCGCCGACAGGCCCGCGGCGCGCTCGCTGAAGCCGGTGACGGCGCGCTGCTCGGCCAGGCTCAGCGGGCACGGCGGCAGCAGCGGCGGCACCTGCGGGACCTGCGGCCGGCTCGGCGGCGGGTCGCGGTAGATCACCAGGGTGCCGGCGGCCAGGTCGCCCAGGCGCTTGAACGCCGGGTTGGACAGGCAGGCCAGCAGGCCCAGGGTGTAGCCGAAGGGCAGGATGTCGGCGAAGCGCAGCAGGTTGCGCAGCAGCGAGGCGGACCAGCCGACCGGCGTGCCGTCGTCGTGGACCACGCGCAGGCCCATGACCTGCTTGCCGGGCGAACGCCCCTGGTTGAGCACTTCGAACAGGACCATGTACCACCAGGTGACGAGGAAGGTGAGCAGCAGGCCGAGGCCGGTGCCGAGCTGGCCGAGGAAGGCCAGCAGGATGTACATCACCAGCATCAGCAGCACGCGGATGCCCAGGTCGATCAGGTAGGCCAGGGCGCGGGCCACCGGCCCGGCCGGGCGCAGCAAAAGGTCGATGCCTTCCGGGGTTTCCACCTGGTAGCGGGTGTCCAGCGGCGGGCTGGCGGGGCGTGGTGGCGCGGCGGCGATCAAGGGCGTTGGCAGTCGCTGAAGGGAAATCCAGATGCTAGGGGCTGTTGGCGTTCCTGCGCAACCCGCTGCGTGTCGAAACGCCAAGCGCTCCGAAAAGCGCCGCCCCGGCGAGGTCGCCGGGGCGGCGCGGGGCTCAGTTGGCCGGCGGCAGCACGCCGAAGATGGTGCGGTAGAGCACGCCGATGGCGATGAAGGCCAGCGGCAGCGTCCACACCAGGCCGATCAGCAGCGGGATGGCGCTGAGCATCATGATCAGGCCGAGCGCCAGGAACAGGCCGAAGACCTTGAACCAGTGCTGGCCGACGGCCTTGCGCGAGGCCTCCATGGCTTGCCAGGGCGACAGCCCGCGCTCTACCACCAGCGGGATGGCCAGGGCATAGGAGACGCCCAGGTAGATGCCCGGCAGCACCAGCAGGATCAGGCCCAGGTAAGTCAGCACGGTGATCGCAAGGCCGGTGACGAGCAGCGGGACGAACAGGCCGAAGTAGGTGAACAGCTCGTTGATGGTCGCCGGCTGGTCGGCGGCGCGGCGGATGCCGATCATGTTCAGCCCGGCCAGCAGCGGGTAGCAGAGCGCGCCGGCGAGGACGCTGACGATGATTTGCAGCGCGCCGGGTTCGGAGTCGTGGATCAGGCCCAGCAGGCCGAGGACGAAGGCGATGACGAAGCTCAGCAGGTTGACCGCCACGGCGTAGATGATGGCCGCGACCACCAGCGTGCCCTTCATGCCCTTGACCATGTGCCAGGCTTCGCCCAGCACGTCGCCGATGCGGAAGTCATAGCCGCGGGCGAGGGCTTCCTCGATGCTGGGCGCGCCTGCGCCCGTGGGGTTGCGCTGCAGCTGGCTGGCCGGTGTCGCGTAGGGGTTCTGTTCGAGTTCCTGGTTCATATGAGCCAATCCTTGGTGATGGTGAAAGAAACCGCGCCTACACCATAACCGATAGCGAGCTTCCGGGCAGCCCATGGCGGGGTGGTAGACTGCCCGGCCAGGCCAAGGGAGAGCGCCATGACCGCCAGCATCTTCTGGTACGACTACGAGACCACCGGCATCGATCCACGCCGCGACCGCCCGTTGCAGGTCGCCGGCATCCGCACCGACGAGGCGCTCAACGAGATCGAGGCGCCGCTGAACTTCTACTGCCGCCCCAGCGACGACATTCTGCCGCACCCGGCGGCCTGCCTGATCACCGGCATCACCCCGCAGCGCCTGGAAGAGCAGGGCCTGGGCGAGGCCGAGTTCATGACCCGCCTGCACGCCGAGCTGTCGCGCCCGGGCACCTGCGTGGCCGGCTACAACACCCTGCGCTTCGACGACGAGGTCACCCGCTACAGCCTCTACCGCAACTTCTTCGACCCCTACGCCCGCGAATGGCAGGGCGGCAACAGCCGCTGGGACCTGATCGACCTGGTGCGCACCGCCTACGCGCTGCGCCCGGAAGGCATCCAGTGGCCGCTGAACGAGGAAGGGATGGTCACCCTGAAGCTGGAGCGCCTCACCGAGGCCAACGGCCTGGAGCACGGCCAGGCCCACGACGCCCTGTCCGACGTGCGCGCGACCATCGCCATGGCCCGGCTGGTCCGCCAGCGCCAGCCCAAGCTCTACGACTTCCTCTACCGCCTGCGCGGCAAGCACGCGGTGCTCGACCAGGTGCAACTGCTCAAGCCGCTGGTGCATGTGTCCGGGCGTTTCTCGGCGGCGCGCAGCTTCCTGTCGCTGGTGCTGCCCCTGGCCTGGCACCCGCGCAACCGCAATGCCCTGATCGTCTGCGACCTGGGGCTGGACCCGGCGCCGCTGCTGGAGCTGGATGCAGAGGCCCTGCGCCAGCGCCTGTACACCCGTCGCGAGGAACTGGGCGAGGGCGAGCTGCCGGTGCCGCTGAAGCTGGTGCACGTCAACCGCTGCCCGGTGCTGGCGCCGCTGGCGGTGCTGCGCGAGCAGGACCAGGCGCGCCTGGGCATCGACCTGGCGGCCTGGCGCGAACGCGAACGGCTGCTGGTCGAAGGTAAACCGCTGTGGCAGGACAAGCTGGCCGCGATATATGCGCAGGAGAACTTCGCCGGCAGCGAGGATCCGGAACAGCAGCTATATGACGGTTTTATCGGCGACCGTGACCGTCGGCTCTGCGAACAGGTACGCCAGGCGGACCCGGTGCGCCTCGGGCGAGAACAATGGCCATTCGACGATCCGCGCCTGGTGGAACTTCTGTTCCGTTATCGCGCGCGGAATTTTCCGGAAACTTTGTCTGCGGCCGAGCAGGAACAATGGCGGGAGTTCTGTCGTTGCCGACTGATGCTCGACGAGTACGGCGCGCCCAATACCCTCGCGAACTTCGAAGTGGCTTTGGCTGAACAGCTCGAAAATACTGGGCTGCAGGGCAGGGCATTGCTGCAGGAGTGGCAGGCATATGCCGCTGTCTTGCGTCAGCGTTATTGCCTTTAGTGTTCCGCGAGTTGTTCGCGGGCAATAAAAAACGCCAGCCGAAGCTGGCGTTTTCGCCTGGCGCGGGGTTCAGCCCAGCAGGGTGGCCCAGCTCTCGACGGTGTCGGCGCCCCACTTGGCCTTCCATTCCTTGAGCGTCTTGTGGTTGCCGCCCTTGGTTTCGATGACTTCGCCGTTGTGCGGGTTCTTGTATTGCTTGACCTTGCGCGCGCGCTTGCTGCCGGTGGCCTTGGCGGCACGCGGGGCCTTGCTCAGTTTGGCGTCCGGATCGAGCAGCGCGAGGATGTCACGCAGGGACTTGCCATAGCCACCCATGAGCGTGCGGAGTTTCTCTTCGAACTCCAGTTCCTTCTTCAGCTTGTCGTCCTTCTCCAGGGACTTGAGGCGCTCTTGAAGTTCCTTGATGGCTTCTTCGGTGGCGCGGTACTCATTGATCAGTGACATGTCGGGGTACCTTGTCTTGAGGTCAAGCGTGGCTGGAATATTAGTATTTCCAATAATAGTCAGGCGATTTGTTTGAGTAAACCATCAAGTAAAGTTTTCTCACTACTTAACGTAATATTTAAGTTGCCCGGATAGACGCATTGTCCCCGCAGTTAAATCCGGACGCGTCCGAATGTCCCCCGCCGGCGGTCGCGGTTTTCCCGGGCAGCCGCTAGAATGGCGGCCTTCGCGAAGTATCTGGAGCTACACCCATGCGCACTTTCCGACTGGTGATCGCCTGTCCCGACGGGGTCGGCATCGTCGCCAAGGTGAGTAATTTCCTGGCCACTTACAACGGCTGGATCACCGAGGCCAGTCATCACTCCGACAACGACAACGGCTGGTTCTTCATGCGTCACGAGATTCGTGCCGACTCCCTTCCGTTCGACCTCGACGGGTTCCGCCAGGCCTTCGCCCCCATCGCCCGCGAGTTCAACATGGCCTGGCGCATCACCGACTCGGCGGTGAAGAAGCGCGTGGTGCTGATGGCCAGCCGCGAGTCGCACTGCCTGGCCGACCTGCTGCACCGCTGGCACAGCGGCGAGCTGGACTGCGAGATCCCCTGCGTGATCGCCAACCACGACGACCTGCGCAGCATGGTCGAGTGGCACGGCATCCCGTACTTCCACGTGCCGGTGGACCCGAAGAACAAGCAGCCGGCCTTCGACGAGGTGTCGCGGCTGATCGACGAGCACCAGGCCGACAACGTGGTGCTGGCGCGCTACATGCAGATCCTGCCGCCGGACCTGTGCCAGAAGTACCGCCACCAGGTGATCAACATCCACCACAGCTTCCTGCCCTCGTTCATCGGCGCCAAGCCCTACCACCAGGCCTCGCTGCGCGGCGTGAAGCTGATCGGCGCGACCTGCCACTACGTCACCGAGGAACTGGACGCCGGCCCGATCATCGAGCAGGACGTGGTGCGCGTCAGCCACCGCGACAACGTCGAGGAGATGGTGCGCCTGGGCAAGGACGTGGAAAAGATGGTGCTGGCGCGCGGTTTGCGCTATCACCTGGAAGACCGCGTGCTGGTGCACGACAACAAGACCGTGGTGTTCGACTGAGCCACGCCGGCCGGGCGAACCTGCGATAGGAGAGCCCGGCCATGGCCGACGACAAAGCCCCCGGTAAAGCCCCCGGTACCGCCACCCCGCCGCCCACCCTGGGCGAGGGCTGTACCAGCCGTTACGACCTCGACGCCCTGAGCGAGGAGGACGGCACCGAGTTCCCCGGTGCCGCCGAGCTCTGGCGCGAGCTGCAGGACGACCGGCCGTGCCCCGAGGCGCCGCCGAAGAAACCCTGATCGACTAGCCGTATGCGGAGGTGAGCCATGCGCGCCATGGTGCTCGAACAGGTGGGCCAGCCGCTGCGATTGCGCGAGCTGCCCGTGCCGCAACCCGGCCCCGGCGAGCTGCGCGTGCGCGTGGCGGCCTGCGGAGTGTGCCGCACCGACCTGCACGTGGTCGACGGCGAGCTGCCGGCGGTGCCCCTGCCGGTGATCCCCGGGCACGAGATCGTCGGCTACGTCGATGCCCTGGGCGAAGGCGTCGAGGGTTTCTCCCCGGGCCAGCGGGTCGGCGTGCCCTGGCTGGGGCATACCTGCGGCCACTGCCCGCCCTGCACCCATGACAGGGAAAACCTCTGCGACGCGCCGCAATTCACCGGCTACACCCGGCCGGGCGGCTATGCCGAATACGTGGTGGCCGACGCGCGCTTCACCTTCGCCCTGGGCGAGGCGGGCGACGACGCCGAGCTGGCGCCGCTGCTGTGCGCCGGGCTGATCGGCTGGCGCTCGCTGGTCAAGGCCGGCGACGGCCGGCGCCTGGGCCTCTACGGCTTCGGCGCGGCGGCGCACATCGTGCTGCAGGTGGCGCGCTGGCAGGGGCGCGAGGTCTACGCCTTCAGCCGGCCCGGCGACCACGCCGCCGAGGCCTTCGCCCGCTCCCTGGGCGCCGCCTGGGCCGGCCCGTCCGACCAGGCGCCGCCGCAGCCGCTGGACGCGGCGATCATCTACGCCCCGGCCGGCGAACTGGTGCCCGCCGCGCTGCGCGCCGTGCGCAAGGGCGGCCGGGTGGTCTGCGCCGGCATCCACATGAGCGACATCCCCAGCTTCCCCTATTCGATCCTGTGGGGCGAGCGCGAGCTGGTCTCGGTGGCCAACCTGACCCGCCGCGACGGCCTGGAGTTCTTCCCCGTGGCCGCCCGCGCCGGGGTACGCACCGAGGTGCAGCGCTACCCGCTGGAGCAGGCCAACCAGGCCCTGGACGACCTGCGCCACGGGCGCTTCCAGGGCGCGGCGGTGCTGGTGCCGTAAAGGGGTGTGGCATGGTGTGGATGCCTGGCCATCGCGGACGGTACCACCGCTGCCCCACCTGTAGGAGCGCGCCCTGCGCGCGATTCGCGGGCAGGGCCCTACGACCATGCTCGACCGTAGGGCGAATAACCGCTCGCGGTTATCCGCCGCCGGCCGGAACGCCGGTGCCCGACGGCGGCGGATAACGCCGTAGGCGTTATGCGCCCTACGGGTTGCAAGGGGGCGGCATAGGAGGGGTTGAGCTTGCGATACCCAGCTGCCCCACCCGCGCCATTCCCCTGTAGGAGCGCGCCCTGCGCGCGAATCTCGGGCAGGGCCCTACGACCATGCTCGACCGTAGGGCGAATAACCGTTCGCGGTTATCCGCCGCCGGCCGGAACGCCGGTGCCCGACGGCGGCGGCGGATAACGCCGTAGGCGTTATGCGCCCTACGGGTTGCAAAGGGGCGGCATAGGAGGGGTTGAGCTTGCGATACCCAGCTGCCCCACCCGCGCCATTCCCCTGTAGGAGCGCGCCCTGCGCGCGAAATCGCGGGCAGGGCCCGCTCCTACGGTTGTCGTGAGGCATTGAGTTTCCTCGCAGGAGGACTCCGTCCGCGATACCGCCGGCAGGGCCGGCGCCTAGGCGTCGCGCTTGCGCAGGCCGACCAGGCGGCGCAGCAGCGGGCGGCCGGCCATGATGGCGAACACCGGCGCGCCCGCCACCAGGTAGAAGTAGTAGGTCACCACCCGCCAGACCAGGATGGCCGCGGCCGCGGTCGGCTTGCCCACCAGCGGGCTGAGCAGCGCCAGCGAGGTCAGCTCGGTGCCGCCGGCGCCGCCCGGCAGCAGGGTGGCCAGGCCGGCGGCCAGGGACAGCAGCTGGATCAGGAAGGTCCAGGCCCAGTGCAGTTCCACGCCCATGGCCTGGAGGATCAGGTAGAGCACCGAGAAGCGCAGCAGCCAGTGGCAGCTGGTGAGCAGGAACACCAGCGCCAGGCGCCGGCGCGGCTGCTTGAGGCTGGTGACGATGCTGTCGCGGAAGTGCAGCAGCTTGCGCGCCAGGTGCAGGCGCCGTCGCGGCCTGACGTGCAGGCGCGCCAGCAGGCGGCCGTTGGCGCGGATCACCCGGCGCTGGAAGCGCGCCAGCAGCACCACGCCGGCGAGGATGCCGCCCAGCAGCACGGCGCTGACCAGCAGCGAGGATTCCAGGTTCGGGCTCAGGCTGTGGGACAGCGTGTAGCACAGCACCACCAGCAGGGCGCTGAGAAAGAACAGCAGGTCGCTGAGCTGGTCGACGGCGAAGATCGCGCTGCTCTGTGCCGGACGCAGGCCGCGGCGGGCCAGCAGGGCCATCAGTGTCAGCGGCGCGCCGCTGCCGCCGGGGGTGGCGTAGAAGGCGAACTCCGAGGCCATGATGATGCCGATCGACTGCCGTTGGCTCAGCGGCCCGGCGCGGCCGGCCAGCAGCACGCGCAGCTTCTGGGCATTGATCAGCCAGCACAGCAGGATCATGCCGAGCAACAGCAGCAGGCTGTCCAGCGGGAAGCGCGCCAGTTGCACGAGCATCGGCCGGCCGCCCAGCACCAGCGGCACCAGCGAGGCGCCGAGCAGGGCGATCAGCAGCCACCAGGCACGGCTCATGGCCGGGCCTGCGGGCGGTTGGGGCGCGTTCCGTTCAGGGCGGGGCGCAGGGCGTTACGGCAGACGGAAATGACATTTACCTCCGGGACTGTGCGCTTCCCTCTTCTGTGGACTACCAGCTCTGGCAGGCGTTCGCAGTCGCTGAGGGGAGTCTACGGCAGCCTCGGCAGCGGCGCCCCGGTCCTTTCGTCGGTCCGGGGCGCCCGGGGCTCACGGGTGTTCGCTCTCTTTGGCGCCTTCCTCCAGCGCCTTGTTCTGCCAGCCTTCCTCGCCGGGCAGGATCAGGTTCAGGAGGATGGCGACGATGGCGCACAGGGCGATACCCTTCAGGCCGAAGTCGTCCGGGCCCGTGCCCGAGCCGATCAGCACGCCGCCGATGCCGAACACCAGTGTCACCGAGACGATGCACAGGTTGCGCGCCTGGGACAGGTCGACCTTGTGGCGGATCAGGGTGTTCATGCCCACCGAGGCGATGGTGCCGAACAGCAGGCAGAGGATGCCGCCCATCACCGGCACCGGGATGCTCTGCAGGATGGCGCCGAACTTGCCGACGAAGGCCAGGCCGATGGCGAACGCCGCCGCCCAGGTCATGATCTTCGGGTTGTAGTTCTTGGTCAGCATCACCGCGCCGGTGACTTCGGCGTAGGTGGTGTTCGGCGGGCCGCCGAACAGGCCGGCGGCGGAGGTGGCGATGCCGTCGCCCAGCAGGGTGCGGTGCAGGCCCGGGGTCTTCAGGTAGTTCTTGCCGGTCACCCCGCCCACGGCGATCACTCCGCCGATGTGCTCGATGGCCGGGGCCAGGGCCACCGGGACGATGAACAGGATGGCCTGCCAGTTGAATTCCGGCGCGGTGAACTTCGGCAGTTCCAGCCAGGGCGCGGCAACGATCTTGGCCACGTCGACCACGCCGAACACGAAGGACAGCGCGTAGCCCACCAGCACGCCGCTGATGATCGGCACCAGGCGCAGCATGCCCTTGCCGAACACGGCGACGATCAGGGTGGTGATCAGCGCCGGCATGGAAATCAGCATGGCGGTGCGGTAGGGGATCAGCTCGGTGCCGTCGCCGGCCTTGCCCATGGCCATGTTGGCGGCGATCGGCGCCATGGCCAGGCCGATGGAGATGATCACCGGGCCGATCACCACCGGCGGCAGCAGGCGGTCGATGAAGCCGGTGCCCTTGATCTTCACCGCCAGGCCCAGGAAGGTGTAGACGAAACCGGCGGCGACCACCCCGCCCATGGTCGCGGCCAGGCCGAACTGGCCCTTGGCGAGGATGATCGGAGTGATGAAGGCGAAGCTGGAGGCCAGGAACACCGGCACCTGGCGCCCGGTCACCAACTGGAACATGAGGGTGCCGAAGCCGGCGGTGAACAGCGCCACGTTCGGGTCCAGGCCGGTGATCAGCGGCATCAGCACCAGGGCGCCGAAGGCCACGAAGAGCATCTGCGCGCCGGAAATGACCTGGCGCCACAGCGGGTCATTGAATTCGTCGGCCATGGATCAGGTGTCCTTCTGCTTGGTGCCGAAGATCTTGTCGCCGGCATCGCCCAGGCCGGGGATGATGTAGCCGTTCTCGTTCAGCCCCTGGTCGATCGAGGCGGTATAGATGATGACGTCCGGGTGCGCGTCGGCCACCGCCTTGATGCCCTCGGGCGCGGCCACCAGCACCATGGCGCGGATTTCCTTGCAGCCGGCCTTCTTCAGCAGGTCGATGGTGGCGACCATGGAGCCGCCGGTGGCCAGCATCGGGTCGATGATCAGCGCGCGGCGCTCGGCGATGTCCGGCGCCAGCTTCTCCAGGTAGGTGTGCGCCTGCAGGGTCTGTTCGTTGCGCGCCACGCCCACGGCGCTGACCTTGGCCCCGGGGATCAGGCTGAGCACGCCGTCGAGCATGCCGATGCCGGCGCGCAGGATGGGCACCACGGTGATCTTCTTGCCGGCGATCTTCTCCACCTGCACCGAGCCGGCCCAGCCGGGGATCTCGTAGTTCTCCAGCGGCAGGTCGGCGGTCGCTTCGTAGGTCAGCAGGGCGCCCACTTCCTGGGCCAGCTCGCGGAAATTCTTGGTGCTGATATCGTGGCGGCGCATCAGTCCGATCTTGTGGCGGATCAGGGGATGGCGAATCTCGTGCACGGGCATGGACGGGTCTCCGGGAGGGGGCTGGCAAAAAATTGCGGTAGCGTAAAGCATCTTAGGGGCAGTTGGCAGTCGGTGCGCGACAAATAGCCGCCGGCTACCGGCTGCGGGAACCCGCCTGGCCTGGCGCGGGATTGTCGGCGACTTTCGTCCGCCGGTACTTGCTCCAGGGCAGAGGGATGGGTACCTTTGCGCACTTTTTCCGGGAGAGCCCGCCAATGTCCGTCGATCTCGCGCACATCCGCCAAGTCATGGCCGAAGCCGATTGCCTGTACAACGACGCCGAAGTGGACGCCGCCATCGGCCGCGTCGCCCAGGCGATCAACGCGGACCTGGCCGAGCGCAACCCGGTGGTGTTCTGCGTGATGAACGGCGGGCTGATCTTCTCCGGCAAGCTGCTGCCGAAGCTGGACTTCCCCCTGGAGCTGTCCTACCTGCACGCCACCCGCTACCGCAACGAGACCACCGGCGGCGAGCTGTTCTGGAAGGCCAAGCCGGAAATCTCCTTCATCGACCGCGACGTGCTGATCGTCGACGACATCCTCGACGAAGGGCACACCCTCTCGGCGATCATCGACTTCTGCCGCCACGCCGGCGCTCGCGAGGTGCACACCGCGGTGCTGATCGACAAGGACCACGACCGCAAGGCGCGCCCGGACCTGAAGGCCAACTACGTCGGCCTGTCCTGCGTGGACCGCTACATCTTCGGCTACGGCATGGACTACAAGGGCTACTGGCGCAACGCCCCGGGCATCTTCGCCGTCAAGGGCCTCTGAGCCGTGGCCGGGCCGCGCTTCCTCGACCAGGCCCTGTTCGCCGAATTGGCCGGGCAGGCGGCCGCCAACCCGCGCCGCCGCCAGCACCACAACCTGCACGCGATGGACGAGCCCTGCCACCGGCTGCTCAATGCGCTGCAGCCGGACACCTACGTGCAGCCGCACTGCCACCGCAGCCCCGACAAGGCCGAGAGCATCATCGTGCTCAGGGGGCGCCTGGGCCTGCTGGTCTTCTCCGAGGCCGGCGAGTTGCTCGCCACCCGCGAGCTGTCGCCCGAGGGCGACTGCCCCGGCGTGGACCTGCCGCCGGGCACCTTCCACGCCCTGGTGGCGCTGGCGCCGGACAGCCTGATCTTCGAGTGCAAGGCCGGCCCCTACCAGGCCCTGGCCGACGACGAGCGCGGCGCCTGGGCCCCGCGCGAGGGCGAGCCCGGCGCGGCCGGGTACCTGGCCTGGATGCGGGCGCAGTTTTCGGCCTGACACCCGCGTCATGCGGGGGCTTTTCGTAGGAGCGAGCTTGCTCGCGAACGAACCCCCGCTGCGGAATCCGTTCGCGAGCAAGCTCGCTCCTACACATCGACAAACCTCGATGCATGCATGCGTCGATATGCATTTTTGCCGATCCATTCCCCGCCTATCCTGCCGGCCTCGCTGAAACCACCCCGAGGTCACCATGCGCACCCAGCTCTACATCGACGGCCAGTGGCGCGACGCCGCCAGCGGCGCCACCCTGCAGCCGATCAACCCCGCCACCCGCGAGCCGCTGCCAGCCGTGGCCGCCGCCGGCGCCGCCGAGGTCGACCTGGCCGTGGCCGCCGCCCGTCGCGCCTTCGCCAGCTGGCGCGAGACCCGCGGCGCCGAGCGCGCGCGTTACCTGCGCGGTTTCGCCGAGCAGCTGGAAGCCCGCCGCGAGGCGCTGGTCGAGTTGCAGATGCGCGCCAGCGGCAAGCCGCGCCTGGAGGCGGAGATCGACGTCGGCGACGCCATCGCCACCTTCGCCTATTACGCCGAGTTGGCCGATGGCCTGGACGCCCGGCAGAACGCCGAGGTGGCGCTGCCCGACGCTGGTTTCCGCTCGCAGACGCGCTTCGAGCCGGTGGGCGTGGCCGGGCTGATCGTGCCTTGGAACTTCCCCCTGGTGACCAGCGCCTGGAAGGTCGCCCCGGCCCTGGCCGCCGGCTGCACGGTGGTGCTCAAGCCGTCGGAGATCACCCCGCTGGTCGAGCTGGTGCTGGGCGAGGTCGCCGACGCCATCGGCCTGCCCGCCGGCGTGCTGAACCTGGTGCCGGGCCTGGCCGACGCCGGTGCCGCCATCTCCGGCCATGGCGGCATCGACAAGCTGTCCTTCACCGGCAGCAACGCCGTCGGCCGCAAGGTCATGCAGGCCGCCGCCGCGCGCACCCTGCCGGTGGGCCTGGAGCTGGGCGGCAAGTCGCCGATCCTGGTGTTCGCCGACAGCGACCTGGACGACGCCGTGCAGTGGATCATCGCCGGCGTGTACTGGAACGCCGGGCAGATGTGCTCGGCCACCTCGCGCCTGCTGGTGGCGGAGGGCATCGCCGACGAACTGCTGGCGCGCCTGAAGGTGGCGGTGGAGGCGCTGCGCGTCGGCGACCCGCTGGCCGGCGAGACCGACATGGGGCCGATGACCAGCGAGGCGCAGTTCCGCAAGGTGCGGGACTACTTCGCCATCGCCCGCGACGAAGGCCTGGCCTGCCTGGCCGGCGGCGAGGCGGGCGAGGGCTGGTGCATCCGCCCGACCATCTACGTCGACGTGCCGGAAGACAGCCGCCTGTGGCGCGAGGAAATCTTCGGCCCGGTGCTCTGCGTGCGCCGCTTCCGCGACGAGGCCGAGGCCCTGCGCCAGGCCAACGACTGCGACTTCGCCCTGGCCGCCACCGTGGTCAGCGCCGACCTGGCGCGCGCCCAGCGCGTCGCCGAACATCTGGAGGCCGGCCACGTCTGGCTGAACTCGCCGCAGGTGGTGTTCCCACAGACCTCCTGGGGCGGCGGCAAGGCCAGCGGCATCGGCCGCGAGCTGGGGCCCTGGGGCCTGTCGGCGTTCCTCGGCGTCAAGCACATCACCGCGCCGCGCTGACGATCGAGGCATTCGGTCCCGGGGCCAACGGCGGATAACCGCGAACGGTCATGCGCCCTACCTGCCCCGCCCACATCGTTCCCCTGTAGGAGCGCGCCCTGCGCGCGAATCGCGGGCAGGGCGCGCTCCTATTGCGCCGAGGTGCTCTTCGTAGGAGCGAGCTTGCTCGCGAACAAATGCGGTGCCATGCGGTTCGCGAGCAAGCTCGCTCCTACGGGAAGCTGGGATGCCCCGGCGCGATTCGCGGATGAGATCCCTAGGGCAGGGACACGCCATGCACTGCGCAAAGGTCCTCCACCAGCGCCTGCAGGGCCTGGTTGTGCCCCGTGTCGTCGCGCAGCAGCAGGCTGTGCTCGATGCCGTAGCCGAGCCGCCCGGCGAGCAGCGGGCGCATCTCGCCCAGGTCCACCCAGCGCTGCGCATAGTGCGTCGGCAGGTAGCCCAGGTGGGTGCCGGCGCGCACGGCGTGCACCACCGCTTCCATGTTGCCGGCCAGCGCCGTGCTGCGCCGCGGGTCGGCCGGCAGCTGGACGTCGGCCTGGGCGTGGCCGTACTGCACCCAGGCGCAGGCCTCCAGGTCGGCCTGGCTGGGCGCCTCGTGGCCGAAGAGCGGGTGCCCGCGGCCGCAGAACACCGCCACCCGTTCGCTGTACAGCGGGCGGTAGCGCAGGTTCGGCAGATGCCGGCTGGAGCAGGCGATGGCCAGGTGCAGCTCGCCGCCCAGCACCTGGCGTTCCAGCTCGGTGGAGGAGCCGATGGACAGCTGCAGGCGTACCTCCTGGTCGCGCCGGCCGAAGCGTGCCAGGGCCTCGTGGATGCGCGCATCGGGCAGGGTGGCGATGTTGTCCGCCAGGCCGATGCGCAGCTCGCCCACCAGGCGCCCGGCCAGGGATTGCACCTGGTCGCGGAAGTCGCCCAGGGCGGCGAACAGCGCCTGGCCGTGCTGCAGCACCAGGGCGCCCTTGTCGGTCAGGCGGAAGCCGCTCTTGCCGCGTTCGCACAGGCGGTAGCCCAGGCGCGTCTCCAGGCTGGCGATGTGCGTGCTGATGGTCGACTGGCCCATGCCCAGTTCGCCCTGGGCGGCGGAAAAGCCGCCGCAGCGCACCACGGTGGCGAAGATGCGCAGCAGGCGCAGGTCGAGGTCGGAGACGTTGTGCAGCATGGGGCTCCTGCATCCACTTCGTGGCATGTGAATGGGCGAATGCATCGAATGTTATCAATGCATCGAAACCCTCACCAAGTGCCTGTACGAGTGCCGGCGGCCCCGTGCTAGAGTGCCGGACGAGTTTTCCCGCGGGGTTCACGATGACGTTGCGCCACCTGTTCTGCCTGGCCGTCCTGGCCTTCTCCGGGCCGCTGTTCGCCGCCGATGCGCCGGTGGCCCATGCCCAGTTCCTGCCGCCGGACGACAACAACCTGCGCGGCGAGGCGCCGGAGCAGCAGCAACTGCTGCAGGTCACCGAATACAGCGTGGTGCTGGGCAACCAGCGCCAGTCCAACCAGCAGCCGATCCCGATCACCACCCCGGCGCTGCTGCGCCTGAAGGGCAAGCCGCTGAACAAGGGCGGCGCCGTGACCCAGGTGCTGATCAGCTTCGACAGCGAAGGCAAGAGCCTGAAGAAGCCCACCTACGACGCCGCCAGCCGCACCCTGAGCCTGTCGTACCCGGCCGCGTCCTACACCCAGCTGCTCGACCTGCTGCGCCACGGCCCGGTGTACTGCCAGTTCCTCAGCTACCCCAACGGCCACGTCTGGGCCGACCTGCACAGCGGCGCCGTGCGCCTGCGTTGAGCCGGCGCCCGCAGCGGGGTTACACTGCCCGCCTTTGGTGACGGCCGGGCCGTCGACTGGTGCCGTAGAGAGAAGCGAGCGATGCGTAAAGACAAGAAGCAGGTGATTGGCGAAGAGATCGGCGACGAGTCGATCAAGCTGTTCCTCGAGGTCGAGCCGGCCGACGATACCCCGCCGTCGCTGCACAAGCTGATCAAGGCCTACCGCGGCCTGCGCATCGACGACTTCGAGCGCTTCGTGAAGTTCTTCGTCGAGGCCGGCTACGACCTCGGCGCCAGGGATGCCAAGGGCCAGGACTTCGTCGCGCTGATCCGCGACCAGCGCCAGGCCGAGCCCTACATCGAGGTGATCGAAGCCGCCCGCGGCTGATCGGCCTCGCTGTGAAGAAGCCCGCCGCGTGCGGGCTTTTTCGTGCCTGATGCCTGGCCCCGCAGGGTGGGTGGAGCGAAGCGATACCCATCGCCATGGCCGCATGGGTTTCGCAAGTGTTCTGCCGGGACACATAGGTAACGCTTGTCGGGACACATGGGTAACGGTTTTCCCATGGTCATTCCGGCTGCCTG